>NZ_JAOBSQ010000001.1:0-303718 GCF_025246485.1 Acidovorax sp. K2F | reverse complement strand
ATACACCTGCGCTGCCTGCGCCGCTGGAGTTGCGGCTGCGGCTGCGGCTGTGGTCTTTGCGTCCGCTCTGGCCAAGCCATCGGTGGGCCCGTCGTTCGCCGCCGCCCCCACGTTGAACCGGTCGCTCCAGCCCGGGTTGGTCGTGGGCACGCTGGCTGGCTTGCCTTGTGCACTGTCTGATCCTCCGCCCAGCGCATGCGCAGCCGCAGCGTGTGGCTCTATGCCGCCACTTCCGTCGATGCGCGCCAGGGGCACGTAGCTGCCCGGCTCGTAGACGTAGGTGCTCGTGTGCCCGCCCCGGCTTTCCTGCAGCAGCCGCATTCCGTCCCAGGTGAAGTGCGTGGTGCCAAAGCTGTCAGTCTTGGCGATGCGCCTGCCCAGTGCGTCGTACTGGTAGCTGAAGACTTGGCTTTGCGGCTGACCGTCTTTGCCCGCCCGCACCACCGCCACCTGGGTCAGCCTGTGCTGGTGGTCGTAGCGGTAGTGCTGCTCCGTGTGGCTGCCTATGCGTTTTCTGATCAGCCTACCGAAGCCGTCGTAGTCGTAGCGCTTGTCCTGCAGCACCTTGACGCGGTTGTTTTGCACCCAGCCTCGTCCCTGGTTGCTGAGGCTGCTTTCCTCCAGCGCGCTGATGCGGTTACCCGCCAGGTCGTAGTGGAAGTGTTCGTTGCGCTCGGGCTGGTTCGACAGCGTCTGCGTGATGCGCCCGCCCTGGTCGTAGCGGTGCAGGGTATGCCCCTGCTGGCTGTGCTCCACGCTGGTGAGTTCTCCGTTCCCGTCGTAGCTGTAGCGTTTGAGCAGCACGTCTTCGGCGTTGTGCCGCTGCTGCAAGCGCTGGCTCCAGTCTGCGCTGTAGGGGCTCCACGGGCCATCGACACCTGGGTCGGTGCCGATGCCGCGCCCTACCCGCAGCATGGCTGGCCGCACCCAGGCCGCCGCTTTGCGACCAACCGGGTCGTAGGCAAAACGGCTGGCCAGGCGGCCTTGCGTGCGCAGCACCTCGCGGTGCAGGTCGTCGCGCTCGATGTCGGCCAGGACGGCACCGTCCAAATTGATCTGGTGCAGGTGGCCGCTGCCGTAGTACAGGTGGTTCAGCGCGCGTCCGTCCGGCAGCCTGGTGCCGATGCGGTTGCCCAATGCGTCGTATTGGTGGTGCAGCGCGCTGCTGCGCTGCTGACCTTGCACGGCGTGCCCTGCGGTTTCCTGCAGTACCTGGCCCAAAGCGTCGTATTGCCAGGTGTGCTGTGCAACAACTTCGCCCAGCGGCGTGCTGTGTTGCGCCGTCAACAAGTCGCCGGTGGGGCTGTATGCATAGTCGATCCGGGCTTGCAGCTCGGGCGGCGCCTGCGTTGCGGCTGCGCCAGCCTGCGCGGCCGCACCGGGTGTGTAGACGTTCTTCTGAACCAGCTGGCCCGCAGCATCGCGCACCAACTGGGTGTGGATGGGCTGCACCTCGGCGTGGCCCGGCACGGCGTCGCCCTGGCCCTGGGGCATGGGGTGTTCGGTCACGCCGACGACCTGGTGGGCTGCATCGTAGTGCAGCACTTGCCGGGTGCCGTCGATGCGGGTCTCGGCCACCAGGCGGTCCACCGCGTCGTAAGCGAACCGGTACGCCTGGCGGTTTTCATTGACCAGCGCCGACAAGCGCCGTGCCGCGTCATACCCCAGCTGGATGTTGCTGGTGAGTGCGCCAACCGCTTTGGAGCGCCCAGTCAGCTGGCCGCGCTGGTTGTAGCTGTAGCTGGTGGTATGGCCCAGCGCATCGGTGGCGATCACGCACTGGCCCGCCGCGTCGTAGTGGTACTGCTGCTGCGCGCCGTCCGGCAGGGTCAGCTGCAACAGCCTGCCCAGCGGGTCGCGCTCGAAAACGGTGGACTGGCCCAGGGCGTCGATTTCCTGGTGAAGGTGGCCCTGCGCGTCGTACGTGTAACGGGTGGTCTTGCCGCTGCAATCGGTGTAGGCGGTCAGCAGGCCCCTGGCATCCCAGCGCAGCTGCTTGCGCCCGCCGTGGGCATCGGTCACCAGAACGGGCAGGCCTCGGTCGTCGTTCGCGTAGCGGGTCACGTGGCCCAGAGGGTCGGTCTCCGCCACCAGATTGCCGTGGTCGTCGTACTGGTAGCGCCAGGTTCCGCCGCCAGGGTCTTCCGTCGCGACCAGCAGGCTGGCCGGGCCGGGGCTCCAGCGCTGGCGGTGCGTGCGTCCGAGGGCGTCCGTTTCTGCGGTGAGGTTGCCAGCGTCGTCGTAGGTGTACGTGGTGGATCGCCCCAGCGGATCCGTATGGCCCAGCAGCTGTTTGGTGGTGCCCCACACCTGCGTGGTGGTGTGGCCCAGAGCGTCCGTGTGGCGGGTGATTTCGTGGTCGGTATTCCAGTGCCACTGCTGACAGCGGCCCAGGCCGTCGGTGACCTGGGTGCTGCCGCTGCCGTCGCCATGCAGGCCGTATTCAAAGGCATACGCTTCGCCGTCGTCCGTCCAGTGCCGCACCACGCGCGCATGGGGGCCAGGGCGATTGCCGATGCCTTGGGCAAACTCCTGCCATTCGTAGCTGCACAGCAAGCCACCGGGCAGCTGGTGGCTCGCCATGCGGCCATTTGCATAGGTAAACCTGCGCGTCGTCTGCCCTGCGCGGTCTCTCACTTCGGCCAGTTGGCCTGCGGCGTCGTAGCAGTAGTTCACCAGCGCCTGCGCAGCCTCGCCATCGGCGCCCACGCGCAGATGAATCTGCTGAAGCCGGTCAGTGCCCGGAACATACAGAAACTCCAGGAGCCGGCCTGCGCTGTCCGCCACATGGGTGAGCACACCGTGGTCACCGTAGCGCAGCGCGTGGTAATTGCCGTTGCGGTCCTCGATGCGCTGCAGGTGCAATACGCCCACCGCCGCAGCATCACCCACGCTCCCGGCGGGCGCCTGGCCGAACCATTGGTACATGCCTTCGGCTGTGACGACGACGTAGTCACCGCCTTCACTGCACAGCACGCCGATCCCCTCAGCGACGCTGAACAGGCCTTGCCCCGGCGCCGGGCGGGTGAACTGTATGTCGCGCCCATCTGCGTCGTAGTAGGTGACGGCGGGCCGGCCCTGCGGATCGTGGTCCAGGTGCAGCTGCACCGTGTAAGGTGTGCTCCAGCCGCGGCCCAGCGGGCCGTCGCTGCGCTCGTCCAGGCTGTTGTAGATGCGCTGCCACGCCACGGGCAGCACGCCTGGCAGCACGAAATCCAGATCGCTCCCATCGGCCAGGAGCTTGGCGCCCGTGGCGATGTGCACAGGGTTGCCCAGGATGGCCGGCACGGTCATGGCCGCTGAGCCTGCGGCTTGCGCAGCCTTCAACATGCATTCCGCGTTTTTGACGAGCGCCTTCGGATCCTTGACCAGCTTCCAGAGACATTTGATGTTCTTCAGGAGATTTCGGGCCTCCGCAATGAATAGTGCCGCCCGCAGCAGTGAATTGACCTCGTCGTCGTAGTCACGCACCGCCTCAGGAGCCCCGCCAATAAAGACGTTGGGCGAGCCTGCATGAATGGTGGCCCCGCACACGACCTTGTCGCCCTTGCGGGCAGCCAGGGCTTCATTGATGACGGTCTGCTTGGGTCCGACCGCAGCGCCCTGCGCGATCAGGTTGACGGGCGTGATGGTGTGCTTGCCGCAAACCACTTCGTCCAGCGGTACCGCGTTGGTGGCCCGCGCAGCGGGAATGCTGTTGACGAACACATCGGGTGAGCCGGTCTTGATGGCCCCGGTCACATCCCAGGTTTCAGGGACCAGCCAATCGGCAATTTTTTCTCCGATAGCGCCCCCCGCCATGCTGACAGCGAGGGTGGCCAGCGCTCCGGTCAGCACGACGGCTCCCGCGAGGATCGGCGCCGCCAGCCCGCCCGTGACCACGGTGCCGACGGCTGCAACACCCGCAGTCACCCCGGCCGCGATGGTTCCAGCGCACAGCGCACCAAGCGCGGCAGCGCCTGCGGCTATGCCAACCACCTTGGCCAGCAGGCGTGCGTTGGCATTGCTGTGGGCAATGGGGTCGCCCAGTCGGGCCGCGGGTGGAAACTGACTCATGGGCGAAGGGGGTCGTGGAACGAGGGGTGAGGCGGCTGCCGGGTTGCGCTACGGGGAACTGCGGCGCCAACGAGTGCCGAGGTCCGTCGATGCGCGTCGGAGCGACTGCCGGGACGCGGGCTCGCAACCCGGCGCTGCCTGGTTCAGTGGCGCGGCTGGAAGCTTGCGCAGATGGCCAGCCAGGCATTCTTCTGCGCGTCGGTGATGGGCGCGGCAGACGCCGCCGTGAGCACCAGCACGCTGGCGGCGTCGGGCAGCAGCCACGTGCGTTGCCGCTGGTGAATGACCTGGCCGTTCTGCGTGAACTGCTGGGCAAGTTCCACGGCAATGGTGTCGTCCCTGTCGGGAGCCTTCTGCGCGTGTTTTTCCTGGATGGAAAACTTGCTGACCTGCAGTGTCACCGCCTTGATCTGGCGGTCGACGAAGGCCTCGAAGGATTCGCCAGGCTCAAGCCTGTCCCGGGTGATGATCAGGCTCAGATCGAGGCCACTGTGGCCCGTCAGCAGCATGTTCATGCTGTTGTCCCGAAGGCCGTCGGGCAGCGTGAAGCTGCCTTCGTTGAGGTGGAATTGCATGCGAAGGTTCTTTGGTGGAGATGGCTGTCGTGCTGGCGAAAAGGTACGCTGCGTAGGGGGGTGATTCAGCAGTTGAGCTGGATGGGCGCCCCGTGAACGTCCAGCAACTCGCTCAGTTTGATCAGACCGTTCTTGCCCTTGATGACGACTTCGCCTTTGTCGGTGAGCTTGAGCGAAGCGACGCCCTCTCCCTCACCGATGGTCAGCGTAATGCTCTCGCCCGCCTGCAACCTGATGTGCTTGGCCGCCTTCACCAGCACGGAATCCTTCGTGGCCTGGATGTTCACGTTCTGGTCACCGACGACGGTGGCGGTGTCCTGCTTGGAAGCCAGGGTGATGTTCTGCTGGGCGGTGAGGTTCATGTTGCCCGTCTGGGCTTCCGAAGCGATGTCGCCCTTGGACACGGTGTTGCGCTGACCACCTTCGGACACGTGGGTCAGCATGCCGCTCTTGGCCAGTTGGGTGAGCTGCGCGCCGCTGGACAGCGTGATGTGCTGCTTGGCATGCATGGAGGCGCTCTGCCCCGAACTGATCACGATGGGCTTGGGGCTGATCATCGAATGCCCTTCGGGGCTCACGATGGAAACCACCGGCTTGCTGATGTCCTTGGACAGCTCTCGCAGCGCCTGCGACTGTGGCATCGCCGGGTCGGTATTCGTGGGCATGAGCGTTTCCGCCCCTGCACCACCCCCTCCTCCGTCGCCGGCGAGCGCAGCAATGGCAGCTGCCGCTTTCGACAAGGTGGCCATGGCAGCCTTGCCGCCGGTCATCGCGGCGATTCCCGAACTCAGCTCCATCATGTGCGATGTCTTGAGGCCATTGATGGCCTCGATGGCACCGTTCATGGCCGTGACGGCCTCGCCTGCTTCCTCCATCAGCGAAGCCGTGTTGGCCAGGCCTTCACCCAGGCCGTCGAAGCCGTCCGGGTTGTCGTGCGCCAGCTTCTGCTTGAAATCCTGCGTATACGTCGTGATCAGCAGCCCCTTGTCCGCCCGGATGGCACCCCACTCATTGGTGCGCAGCTCAAAGCCATAGCTGCGCTTGGCCTCGGTGCTCTGGTTCATCAGGTAACCCATGTGCAGGTGCGTATTGCCATGGTCGGTGGAGAGCTCGATGTGCTCGATGCCCTTTTGGTCCTCAAACCGCAGCATGTGCTTGCCGCCGCCGCCTTTGCTCCAGTTCGTCTGGAAGCCGGACTGCGTCTTGTGCTTGGGCAGCTCCCACGGTGGCATCTGGTCTGCGTTGTAGACGCGGCCAGTGATGATGGGATAGTCGGGGTCGCCGTTGAGGAAGTCCACGATGACTTCCTGGCCGATGCGCGGCGTGAAGATACCGCCGTACTTCATGCCCGCCCACGGGTGCGACACTCGGATCCAACAGCTGGAGTTCTCGTCCATGGAGCCAATGCGGTCCCAGTGGAACTGCACCTTCACACGTCCGTATTTGTCGGTCCAGATTTCCTCACCAGGCGGGCCCACCACCACAGCCGTCTGGGGGCCCTGGCTACGGGGCTTGGGCGTGACCCGGGGTGGGGTGAACGGCAAACTGGTGGGTTGCGCCTTCAGCACAAACCGTTGAATGGACCCCACCTCATCCTTGGTGGTTTTAGGCGTGGGCTTGGCTACGCTGCTGACCTCAGGGTTCTCCTGAAAATGGTATTGCACCGAGGTGATGAGGTACTGCTGGTTCTGGTCTTCGCGCGGGTAGTTTTCCAGGTTGAAGGTGTAGCCGGGGGTGAGCGCGCGGCAGCTGGATTTACCTTGTACGACGCTTTGGCGAGTCAGGTTCTCCTGGAGGCGCACCTTCACATACGCCTCGCCATCTCCATATTCGGTATAGCCACCGGGCCACTCGTAGATCTCGTGGCTGTCATGCGCGTGACCCGGGGGATCTTTGCGCATGTTCGACAAATCTGCCTTGGGCTTCTTAAAGTCGTAGTCGTCGTTGTAATGCCGACCCGGTTTGATTTCCTCCGCCAACTCCCACGCATAGATGCTTTCGCGATCAGCGATGGCAGCTTTTTCAGGGGGATAAAAGGGGATTGAGGCTGCGTCTGGCAAAGGGCTGTGCGACGCCACAATGTCGTCCGCCAGCTTGAGCGTGTGTTGTCCTGCTGAATGCTGGTGGTAATAATAAATACCCTCATGCTCCATGAGGCGAGAAACAAACTGGCAATCAGTTTCGTTGTATTGAACGCAATAATCCCAGGCACGATAACTACGCGTCAGCTTTTTATCGAGGGGATAACCATATTTACCCAGAACTTCTTCAATGATTTCTGGAACAGTTTTGTTCTGAAATATCTTGAAATCGCTTTTACGGGTTGCCAGCCAGAGCCAGGGGCTGAGCCGCGCCCGGTAGGAGTACATGCGATGGTCCTGCCCCTGCATGCCAAACCGGGTGACGATGCCGTCGATATGGCGGGTGCCACCGCCCTCCGTTTCTACAACGATGGTGGCGTTTTTGCCTAACAACGCCTTGGGATCCACACTTTTGCTCTCACTCAGCAAGTCCACGTCCAGGGTGAAGAGTTGGCTGATCTCTTCGATACCCTGGAGTTGCCTGAATTTGAGCTGGTCGCCCAGAGGCGTTTGAATGGTGACGCGACGTTTCATGTGCTGCAGACTGTCCGACCGATGAGTGCAAAGTGCGGCGGATGATAGCTGCAGGCAGGTATTTTCTTTTGACAGAAGGCGCCGTTAATACGGCGAAATTAACGCAAAAAGTAACTTCGGTTACCAATCAGGAATCTTCAAGACATCTTGCAACAGAAAGAAAATCGGCAAAGGCACCTGTGGTAATGAACAACTCCTGTCCAACTCTTTTTGAAACAAGGTTCATGTCATTTGCAGCAGGCCGCCCATCAGGATCACCGCGAGGCGCTTTGCCACGACATTTCTGCCAAGGCTGAGCTCGGCATCGAAAACGATTGGAGGCACGGCATCAGGCCATTGCCGACGGCGCCGCTTGAGGATCACCCCCCTCCACCGCTCTCCCCTCCATCTCCCCCTCCACCTTGCGCAGCAAGTCCGCCAGGGTCTTGCCGGGCTCCTGCCGGAACTGCTCGTCCAGCACGGTGATGGAAGAAATGCGGTCGATGCGAAAACCCCGAAAGTCATTGCGCAGCTCGCACCAGGCCGACAGTGTCCAGACCTTGCCCCAGTAAAAGCAGCCCAGCGGGCGCAGGCGGCGCAGGCTGGGGCGGCCGTTGACGTCGGCGTAGTCCACTTGCACCACGTGGCGGCTGTGCACGGCCTCGCGCAGGGCTTGCAGGGTGGCCTGGGCGCGCGGGTCCAGGCCGACGGGCGGGGCATACAGGGCCTGGGCCTCGGCCGCGACGCGCGCGGCGGGGGGCAGCACGGACAGGATCTTGCCCAGGGCGCCTTCCACCTCTCGGGCCAGCCCGGCATCCAGCCAGGTTTGGGCCAGACGGGCGGCAGCTACCAGCGCATTGGCTTCACCCTGGCTGAACATCAGCGGCGGCAGATCGAAGCCCGCGCCCAGGCGGTAGCCCACACCGGCTTCGCCCTCAATGGGCACGCCCTGGTGCTGGAGGTCCGCCACATCGCGGTAGATGGTGCGGGCAGAGACTTCAAGCCGCTCGGCCAGGAAGGCGGCGGTGGACAGGCGCCGCCCCCGGATGAGCTGGACGATCTGGAACAGGCGGTCAGCGCGGCGCATGAGCGTGCCCCCCGGGGCGAGCTGCAGCCGTCCAGATGGGCAGTGTCAGGACGCAGAACTCAGCCATGGCCTTTGCTCTGCTGCGCCAGCGCGTCGTCGATCTGGGAGGCGCGCACAAACGCGGGGCGCTGCCTGAACGGCTGCACAAACTGCTCGAACGCGGGGCGGCGTTCGATGGTGCCGAACTGCATGCCCCAGATCAGGTGCGCGCCCACATACAGGTCGACGGCCGTGAAGTGGTCGCCGCACAGATGCGGGCCCTGGCTCACGGCTTGCTCCAGGGTGTTCATCACATCGGCGTAGCTGCCGTAGCCCACCATGGCCGCCCGTTCGGCGGGTGCCAGCAGGTTCAGCGCCTTGGCGGTGGCGGCGCTCTCCAGCGGACCGGCGCAAAAGAACAGCCAGCGGTAATACGCAGCGCGTGCAGGCGTGCCCACAGGGGGCGCCAACGATTTGTCGGGGAACAGGTCGGCCAGGTAGGCGCAGATGGCCGCCACCTCGGTGACCACCACCTGTCCGTGCCGCAGTGCAGGCACCTTGCCCATGGGGTTGATGGCCAGGTAGTCGGGAGCCTTCATGGTGGTGCCGTATTCAAGCAGCACGGTGTCGTAGGGCACACCACACTCTTCCAGCATCCAGCGCGCGGTACGGCCTCGGGACATGGGGTGGGTGTAGAACGTCAGGGCGGCAGAAGATGTGTTCATGGAGGCTCCTGGTTCGTTCAGGTCATGCGCGGGGCGCACTGGGGGCGATGCCGATATGGATGGCCACGCGGTCCGGGCCTTCATACAGCTCGAAATCGGTGCCAAAGCGCCGTGGCACTTGCGGGTGGGCCACAAAGTAGCGCCAGACCTCGCCCCAGGCATCGATCACCATCTGCGGCATTGTGCCGTGGCCGTGGAACACCAGATAGTCGCCCGCCTGCACCGCGATCTGCACAGCCCCTGGCACCGAGGTGACGGGCGGTGGCACAGCCACGCCAGCAGTGACATCAAAGGCGCCGTGTTCGTCGGATTCGTAGTCGCTGTAGACGCCGAAGATGCGGCCATCCTCACCACGGCCGGGCAGGTTGCGCTCCCAGCTCTGGCTGAAAAAGCGGTCCCAGAGACCTCCAATGCGGGCGGTGGCGGGGTCCATCTCGTCGCGGTTGCGGGTGCGTACCGTCAGTCCAGTGACATGAAACGCGGCAACCGAGGTCATGGTGGGGGTTGTTGTCATGGTCAAGCTCCTCTCTGTGTCGGGCCCGGCATGGTGCAGCCCGGCTGCTGACAACATGGTGTCAGTAGCCTGTCTTCGGCATTGCAACAAGCCGTGACACGCGCCGACGCAGACGGAGCCACGCCGCAGGGCCCCATCTCGGCCGACGAGAAGATGACGGAAGCCGCTGCCAGCACGCCATGACCAGCGAGGGCAGAGGGAGCGTTGTGCCGCCCCCCGCTCAGCTCAGCACGGGCCGGTCAGGCTGCGGCGGCGGAGTCGCCAGGCTCCACGGCGGGAGCAGCAGATACCGCAGCCGTTGCAGAAGCCGCAGCAGCCGCCCGCCGACGGGCGCGCTCCAGCTGCTGCCCCACCGTGCGGGGCACCATGCCGTACATATCGGCAAAGGCGTCCAGGGTCTGGCCGCTGGCCTCAAAGGCGCGCAGCAAGGCTTCATCCTTGGCGCTGCGGGCCGACCATTCGGCAAAGGCTTCTTCGAGGATGGCGTTGGCGGCTTCGTCGCGGCTCAACACCAGTTGGGTATATGCCTCGCGCGTGAGGCCCGAGGCCTCGAACGCAGCCATCATGCGGTTGCGCAGCTTGGGCAGCAGGTCTTCGGTAGCGCGCGCCTTCTTGCGGCGGTAGACCTCCAGCAGCGCATGGTGCACATGCTCGGGGGCCATGTCTTCCACAGGCTGGCCCTGCAGGTCGTGGCGCTTATCGCCTGCCGCCACGCTTTGCAGATAGCGCGTGGAGCGGGTGTGCAGGCCCAGCGCCACCTTGAGCGCCTCGCGCTCGAACAGCTCGGGGTGGGCCGCCAGGATGTCTTGGAAGATGCCGCGCTTGAGCGGACGGAACACGGCGCCAAACAGGTGGGGGTAGAGCCCTGCCAGCTGCTCCAGCGCGGGGTGCACGCGCTGCGGCGCGCGCGTGCCTGCGCCCGGGCCACCTGCGGGCGCTGCAGCGTCTGCCGCACCGTCGGCGCTTGCACGGCCCTGCGGCGCCTGGCGCCCTTCGGGTTTGCGGCGGTTGCGGCCACCCCGGCGCGAGCCGTCCTGGCGCCGCTGGGGCGCGCCGGCTTCGGCCAACGCAGCAGGTTCAGAGGCCGCCACAGCGACCGCAGCAGCCTCGGTCGGCACAGGCGCTGCCTGGGGAGCGGCAGGCGCTACGGGTGCGGTTTGGGGTTGTTCTTGTGCGGACACGGAGTCGGTCATGGCGGTGCAGTTCGGGGGCAAATGAGAGACGACAAAGCCCTCGATCATGCCAGTGTTGGGGGTACAGCAGCCAAACGGCCTTGGCAAGCGAGCTACTTTGCAAGCGGATGGGTGCACCACTGCTGCTCACAGGGAACGCCGTCGCCGTTCCCGTCCATCTTGGTCCCAGGGCAGTTCTGCAGGAAGAACTTGGCCTCGGAGCAAGATGTCATCTGCGAGCAGTATTGGCGACCGTCACAGCGATACAAGGTGGTCAATGTTTGCGCCGGGGCGGCGGGGGCGCGCTGCTGTGGTGCCTCCAGAGCCTGCGCCGCCGCTTCTGAACGGGCCGCAGCAGCTCGCTGCGTACGCCGGTCAAAGTGCCAGTAGGCCCCAGCCAGAAGCGCGCAGGCCACCACAAAGACAACGATGCGTGTGGGCAGCCCTCTGGATTCAGGGGACTCGCGGCCGATGTCGCGGCGCGCACGGGGCGGGGCAGCGGTAGGCGAAACCGGGGCGGGCCGGTCACGGCGCACCCGAACCGCCTGCTTCTTGCCATCCTTGTTCAGCGAGATCTCGAAACTCAGCGCTTCATTCAGTTGCGGCCGCAGGCCGTCGCGCGCAAATGCAGAGATGTGCACAAACACATCCTGGCCCGCAGGGGTAGGCGTGATGAAGCCAAAACCCCGGTCATCGTTCCACCGCGTCAGCGTCCCCTCGAAGCGCATGGCCTCCCCTTTCTTGGCTGGTTGGGGCGCCATGGTAGCGGCTGGTCACACGGCCAGCCCCGAGGCTGCGAGGTCACTGCCCCAATAGCGCCTCGTCCAGCACCTCCACCCAGTGCCGCACAGGCGTCCCCGTGCCGCTTTGCAGATGGGTGATGCAGCCGATGTTGGCCGACAGGATCATGTCGGGCGGCAGGTTGCCGAAGGCCTCGCCGAGCACACCGAGCTTGCGGTCGCGCAGCTGGTAGGACAGGTCGGGGTTGAGCACCGAATAGGTGCCCGCCGAGCCACAGCACAGGTGGGCATCGTTGCGCGCGGTGCGCAGTTTGAAGCCCAGCTGGTTCAGGTGCGCCTCCACCCCGCCGCGCAGCTTCTGGCCGTGCTGGAGCGTGCAAGGGGGGTGGTAGGCGTACAGAGTGTCCGGCTGGTTGACCCTGCCCTGCAGCTTGGCGGCCAGCTCGGGCAGCATGGCGGGCAGCAGCTCCGACAGGTCGCGCGTGAGGCTGCTGATGCGTTCGGCCTTGGTCGCGTACTGTGGGTCGTCCTTCAGGATGTGACCGTATTCCTTGACGGTGACGCCGCAGCCCGAGGCGTTCATGACGATGGCCTCGACCCCACCTGCGGCCACCAGCGGCCACCAGGCGTCGATGTTGGCGCGCATCTCTGCCATGCCGCCAGCCTGGTCGTTGAGGTGGAATTTGACGGCGCCGCAGCAGCCCGTCTTGGATGCGATCACGGTCTGGATGCCTACCGCGTCGAGCACGCGGGCGGTGGCTGTGTTGATGTTCGGCATCATGGCCGGTTGCACGCAGCCCGCCAGCATGAGCACCTTGCGCGCATGTTCACGCGTGGGCCAGGCGCCGGCGTCCTGTGGTGCGGGCACCTTGGCCTTCAGCGCCTCGGGCAGCAGGCCGCGCACCATTTGCCCTGCCTTCATGGCAGGGGCGAACAGCGGCGAAGGCAGGCCCTCCTTCAACGCCCAACGCAGGGCTCTTTCGCCCACGGGGCGGGGCACTTTTTCATCGACGATCTTGCGACCGATGTCCACCAGGTGGCCGTATTGCACGCCGCTCGGGCAGGTGCTTTCGCAGTTGCGGCAGGTGAGGCACCGGTCCAGGTGCATCTGGGTCTTGCGCGTGGGCTCGGCGCCTTCGAGCACCTGCTTGATGAGGTAGATGCGGCCGCGCGGGCCGTCCAGCTCGTCACCCAGCAGCTGGTAGGTGGGGCAGGTGGCGGTGCAAAAGCCGCAGTGCACACATTTGCGCAGGATGGATTCGGCCTCCAGGCCATCGGCGCGGGCGCGGTATTCAGGGGAGAGCTGGGTTTGCATCGGGCATGCCTGGGCGAAGGAACAAAAAAGAGGGGCCGGTTCAGCGCGCTGTCGGCGGGTCCAGCGGCGGATCGTGCGGCGTCTGCAGCGCCAGCGCCTTGCGCCAGGGCTGGCGCAGCCGGGCACGGTCGGCCCACAGCGGGGGCAGCGACAGGGCCAGCAGCACCAGCGCCAGCGGCACCACAAACACAAAGCCCACATGCTTGAAGCCCGCAGCTCCCGCAATGCCGCCCACCAGAAACATGCCCACCAGCCCGGCAAACAGCCGCAGCCGGGCCTGGTTGGCACGCACCTGCGATTCGGGCGCAGTGCCTGTGCGGTTCCAGTAGAGCATCTTGCCCATCTCGATGCCCAGGTCGGTCACCACGCCCGTCATGTGGGTGGTGCGGATCTGGGACGAGGACATCTTGGTCACTGTGGCGTTCTGCAGGCCCATGATGAAGGACAGCAGCAGCACCGTGAGTGGCACCGCAAAAGGCGTGGGCCAGCTGAGGGTGATGGCGCCCACCAGGCCAAACAGCAGCATCAGCACGGACTCCAGCAGCAGCGGCAGCGCGTAGGTGCTGCGCAGCCTGCGCTGGCGCGCCCAGTTGACCATGATGGCCGTGGTGCCCGCCCCCGACATGAAGGCCCAGAGCGCGCCCACGGCGCCCAGCACCAGCTTCATCTGCCCCAGCACCAGGTTGTCGGCCAGCGACGACAGGAAACCCGTCATGTGCGAGGTGTAGAGGTGCACCACCAGAAACCCCCCGGCGTTCACCGCCCCGGCGTTGAACGCCAGCAGCAGGCCCAGCACCTGGTTGCTCGCAACCGTGCGGTGGTGTCCGGTGAGGTGAAAAAGGCGTCGCATGGCCAGGGTGGCGGTGGTGGCTGTGAGGGGGGGGGTTGGCTTGCCTACCAGGCCCGCGCCATGCGGCCGGGGTTGAAGATGCCGGCAGGGTCAAAGCTGTGCTTGAGGCGGGCGTGGATTTGCTCCAGCGCCTTGGATTGCAAGTCAAAAGCACCGCTGGCGCCGGATTTATTTGCCTCGGCAGCTACAAAAAGAGAAGCACTCCCACCCACCGCCCGGGCGGCTTCGCGCAGCGCGTCTCCGGTGGACTCGGGGGCCTGCACCCAGCGCAACGCCCCATGCCATTCCACCAGGGGCTGCACGCCGCCGGGCAAAGCCAGCACCGGCGCGGTGGCGGGCACCGACAGGCGCCACAGGGCGAGGTCGGGGCGCGTGACCCGGTCGGCGAACCACGGCAGGGTCTGCTCGCGGCAGGCGGTCCAGTCAGCGGCCACGGTGGCGTTGTCCATGCGCGTGCCACCCATGGTTTTGCACGCGGCCTCCACTGCCGCCACGGCGCCGCGCAGGCGCACATAGAGCGTGCCCACGCCCTGATCCTGCACCCAACAGCTGGCGTTGAGGGGTAGCGGCTGGCCGCCCCAGGCGTGCAGCTTGCGCAACGCATCGGCCTGGTTGATGCCCTCGAACCGGAGTGTGGCCTCGCCGGGTGCCACGGGCAGCACCTTGAGGCTCACTTCGGTCAGCAGGCCCAGCGTGCCCCAGGCACCGGCCATGAGGCGCGCCACGTCATAGCCCGCCACGTTCTTCATGACCTGGCCGCCGAAGGTCAGCAACTCGGCCTTGCCGTTGAGCAGGGTCACGCCCAACAGATAGTCACGCACCGCCCCCACGCTGGCGCGCGCCGGGCCCGACAGGCCGGCCGCCACCATGCCGCCAACGGTGGCAGCGCCCGAAGGGGGCTTGGCGAAATGCGGGGGTTCAAAAGGCAGGCACTGGCCCTGCTCGGCGAGCGCGGCCTCCAGCTCGGCCAGCGGGGTGCCGGCCCGCACGGTGACGACCAGCTCGCTGGGCTCGTAGCTCACGATGCCGCGCAGCACCCGGGTGTCCAGCACCTCGCCGTGCAGCGCCAGGCCATGGAAGTCCTTGGTGCCCCCGCCACGGATGCGCAACGGGGTCTGGTCGGCGGCGGCAGCGCGCACGCGCTCAGTGATCGGGGCGAGGGAGAAGTCCATCCGTGCATCGTAGCGGCAGCGGTCCGCCGCACGGCATGCAGGAGGCGTGAATTTTTTGAACAGCGGACGTGCAAAGGACTGGCGGATGCCATGGGGCCTTTGGCCCCCTGGCGCGCCAGTCCCACACGCGTCACCCACCGGTACGAAAAAAGCCCGCCGGTGGTCGGCGGGCTGAAGTAACCAGAGGAGTAACTCGCTTGTTCTTATTGCGACGCCACGGTGCCACCAGACACCGCAGCGCGTAGGGCGCAGAGCGATCAGCGGTTGTACGCCGTTTCGCCGTGCGAGGTGATGTCCAGACCTTCGCGTTCGTCTTCTTCCGAGACACGCAGGCCCACCGTCAGGTCAACTACCTTGTAGGCCACGAAGGACACCACGCCCGACCACACGATGGTCAGCAGCACGGCCTTGGCCTGTGTCCACACCTGGGCAGCGATGGAGTAGTCAGCAGCCGTCACGCCGGTCGCCGTCACCCAGTCCGCCACGAAGCCGGGGCCACCCAGGCTGGGGGAGTTGAACACGCCGGTCAGCA
The DNA here is from genome assembly GCF_025246485.1 of Acidovorax sp. K2F. Lineage (NCBI taxonomy): Bacteria > Pseudomonadati > Pseudomonadota > Betaproteobacteria > Burkholderiales > Comamonadaceae > Acidovorax > Acidovorax sp. K2F. The sequence continues at coordinate 288,407 of NZ_JAOBSQ010000001.1, read as the reverse complement.
GCGCACCCACGATACCGCCGATGCCGTGCACGCCGAACACATCGAGCGAGTCGTCTGCACCCAGCAGCTTCTTGAGGCCGTTGACACCCCACAGGCAGGCAAAACCACCCACCAGACCGATGACCAGCGCACCGCCGATACCGACGTTGCCGGCAGCCGGCGTGATGGCCACCAGGCCCGCCACAGCACCCGACGCTGCACCCAGCATCGAAGCCTTGCCGCGCATCAGCGCTTCACCCATGCACCATGCCAGCACGGCAGCAGCGGTAGCCACCAGCGTGTTGATGAAGGCCAGGGCTGCAAAACCGTTGGCTTCCAGGGCAGAGCCGGCGTTGAAGCCGAACCAGCCCACCCACAGCAGCGAGGCACCGACCATGGTCAGCGTCAGGCTGTGAGGCGCCATGGCTTCCTTGCCGTAACCAATGCGCTTGCCCACCATGAACGCACCCACCAGGCCCGCCACAGCGGCGTTGATGTGCACCACGGTACCGCCAGCGAAGTCCAGAGCACCCCACTGCCAGATCTGGCCGGCCTTGCTGGTCATGGCGTCGGCCACTTCCTTGGAGGCGTAGGCATCAGGACCCATCCAGAACCACACCATGTGGGCGATCGGCAGGTAGCTGAACGTGAACCACAGGACCATGAACAGCATGACGGCGCTGAACTTGATGCGCTCTGCGAACGCACCGACGATCAGGGCGCAGGTGATGCCGGCGAACGTGGCCTGGAAGGCGGCAAACACCACTTCCGGAATCACGACACCCTTGCTGAACGTGGCCGCGTTGGCAAACGTGCCTGCGGCGTTGTCCCAGATGCCCTTCATGAACAGCCGGTCGAAACCACCGATGAAGGCACCGCCTTCGGTGAAGGCCAGGCTGTAGCCGTAGATGAACCACAGCACCACGATCAGCGAGAACGTGACCATCACCTGCATCAGCACGGACAGCATGTTCTTGCTGCGCACCAGGCCGCCGTAGAACAGCGCCAGGCCGGGCAGGACCATCAGGATCACGAGGATGGTGGAAGTCATCATCCACGCGGTGTCACCCTTGTTGGGGACGGGAGCAGGCGCTTCTGCGGCGGGCGCTGCAGGCGCAGCGGCGGCAGCAGCAGCCGGTGCAGCCGCTGCGGCAGGGGCTTCAGCCGCTGGTGCAGCCGCAGCGGGTGCCGAGGCCTCTGCCGTGGCGGGCGCCTGGGCGAGGACAGCCGATCCGCCGGATAGCAGACTCAGCCCCAGAATGAAGGAAGCAAGCAGTTTTTTCATGGCGTTTCTCTTCTTGGATGGGATGCGGCCTCGCCCTTACAGGGCTTCCTTGCCGGTTTCGCCAGTGCGGATGCGCACCACCTGCTCCAGGTGGGTCACGAAAATCTTGCCGTCACCGATCTTGCCGGTGCGCGCTGCGGTCTCGATGGACTCGATCACGCGGTCCACCAGGTCGTCGGCCACGGCGGCCTCGATCTTGACCTTGGGAAGAAAGTCCACCACGTACTCTGCACCGCGGTACAGCTCGGTGTGGCCCTTTTGGCGGCCAAAGCCCTTGACTTCGGTCACCGTGATGCCTTGCACGCCGATGTCGGAGAGCGCTTCGCGCACTTCGTCGAGCTTGAAGGGCTTGATGATGGCTGTCACCATTTTCATTTTCAGTTCCTCCGGAATGGGCGCCACCGGCGCCCATTGAGACTTACAGGGTTTTGGTGAGCGTGACGATCACGCGCGACTTGTTGACCGGGCCGTAGAAGGCCTTCTTGGTGGCGCCAACCACGGCAGCGCCGAGGGAAACGCCGCCGCCGAAGTCGTACGAACCGCCCAGGCTGTAGTCCATGAAGTTGGGGGCCGTGATGTCACCACCAAAGCGGGTGAAGCCGACCGACGCCTTCAGCGTGGTGCTGGGGGCCACTTCCTGTGGCAAACGCCAGGTTCAGGTAGCCGGTGTTGCGGCCCTTCATGCCAGGACCTGCGTAGGCAAAGTAGTCCTTGGACAGGGTGTGCGAGTACTTGGCCGTCACGGGGCCGAAGGTGGCAGCGCCATAGACTTCGGTGGTGTTGCCCGCGCTGTTGCCGGGGTAGATGTAGGTCAGCAGGCCCACGTCCAGGTCCACGTCACCGGCCTTGAACTTGTAGCCGCCGTAGATGTCGGATTCGAGCGAGTTGCCGGACAGCCAGTTGACGCTGGAGTTCCAGTTGCCCACGTAGAAGCCGGTTTCGCCGAAGGTGTAGTCAAAGCCGCCTTGCAGTGCGGGCTTGACGGCCTTGACCTTGGACGTGTCCTGGTCCTGGCCACGGAACTTGTAGTTCGTGGTCAGGCTGACGTTGGCAGTGAGCTGGGCGCTGGCCAGCATGGGAAGGGTTGCAACAAGGGCAACGCCCAGGGTCTTGATGATGGCGCGGGTCATGTTTCCTCCGGTTGGACAAAGTAGGGACAAGCGCTTTAAGCACGGACCGTGCCACACCAAGGTGCACGGCGCGCTGCACGGTTGCGTTGCGTTACAACAATCCCCAGTACAGTGGCGGTGACCGCGTCCGGCATGTTGCACCCAACTGGTGCAGACACCCAACAGGCCGCGCTAAAAAACCACAAAACGCACCCATCTGGGGAGAAATCGCTTCATGAGTCTTGCTTTGGTGCAAAGCCGCGCCCTTCTGGGGCTGCAGGCGCCTGCAGTCACCGTCGAAGTGCATCTGGCCAACGGTTTGCCCAGCTTCACGCTGGTCGGGCTGGCCGAGGTGGAGGTGAAAGAAGCCCGCGAACGCGTGCGCTCCGCGCTGCAGAACGCGGGGCTGGAGTTCCCGTCGAACAAGCGCATCACCGTCAACCTTGCCCCCGCCGACCTGCCCAAGGATTCGGGCCGCTTCGATCTGCCGATTGCGCTGGGCATCCTCGCCGCCAGCGGTCAGGTGGACGCCAGCCGACTGGCAGGCTACGAGTTTGCAGGCGAGCTTTCGCTGTCCGGCGAGCTGCGCGCCGTGCGCGGCGCGCTGGCCACCAGCCTGGCCCTGCAGACCCAGCAGATTGACGCCCAGCTGGTGCTGCCGCCCGGCAGCGCCGAAGAGGCCGCCCTGGTGCCCGCCGCGCGCGTGGTGCGTGCGCGTCACCTGCTGGATGTGGTGCGGGCATTCCTGCCACCGGGCAGCACGGCCGGTGGCGATGCCGACGTGGCCAACGACGGCTGGACCCGCCTGCAGGCCACCGCGCTCACCGCCAGCACCACCGGGCCCGACATGGCCGACGTGAAGGGCCAGGCGGGCGCCAAGCGCGCACTGGAGATTGCAGCGGCTGGCGGCCACAGCGTGCTGATGGCCGGGCCACCTGGCTCGGGCAAGTCGATGCTGGCGCAGCGTTTTGCCGGGCTGCTGCCCGCGATGACGGTGGACGAAGCGCTGGAGAGCGCCGCCATTGCCAGCCTGGCAGGGCGCTTTCGGCCCGAGGCTTTTGGCGTGCGCCCCACCGGCCAGCCCCACCACACGGCCAGCGCGGTGGCGCTGGTGGGCGGTGGCTCGCCACCCCGGCCGGGCGAGATCTCGCTGGCTCACCAGGGCGTACTCTTCCTCGATGAACTCCCGGAATTCCCCCGAGCCGCACTGGAGGCCCTGCGCGAGCCGCTGGAGACTGGCCACATCACCATCGCCCGGGCAGCGCAACGCGCGGAGTTTCCGGCCCGGTTCCAGATGATCGCGGCGATGAATCCGTGCCCCTGCGGCTTTCTGGGCTCCACGCAGCGCGCCTGCCGCTGCACGCCCGACCAGGTGCACCGCTACCAAGCCAAGCTCAGCGGCCCGCTGCTGGACCGCATCGACCTGCATGTGGAGGTGCCCGCCCTGCCCGCCGAGCAGCTGGTGCAAGCGGCTGCGGGCGAGTCCACCGCCAGCATCCGCGCCCGGGTGGAGCAGGCCCGCGCCAAGGCGCTCGCGCGCCAGGGCAGCACCAACCAGGCGCTGCAGGGGCAGGCCATCGACACCCACCTGCACCTGGACGATGCGGCCGCCAAGTTCCTCAACACCGCTGCCGCGCGCCTGGGCTGGTCGGCACGCAGCACGCACCGGGCGCTGAAGGTGGCGCGCACCATCGCCGACCTGGCGGGCGCGCCGACCACCGAGGTCAGCCACGTCGCCGAGGCCGTGCAATACCGCCGCGTACTGCGCAGCCCGGTGTGAGTAGCGCTGGCGGCCCTTGAGGCACATCAGCACTTTGACGGAGGCAGATATCAAATTGATAGCACCTGGCGCATGTATCACTAGCGCCTGCGGCTGATTTTGATCAAAAAGAGGGTGCGCAGCACCCAGCGGGCGCTGCGCACCGGCCGCAGGGGCCCGGGCGCCCGGCACAATCTCCCCCCATGTCCAGCGTCCGCTCCCCCAAGAAATCCCCGTCGGTCCCCGCCCCCACAGACACCGCAGCCCCCGCCAACGAGCCCGTGGACACCGGCTTTTTGCGCACGCTGGTGGGCTACAACACGCGGCGCGCGGCGCTGTCCATCATTGCCGTGTTCATGGAACGCATGGCCGTGTACGACCTGAAGGTGGTGGATTTCTCGGTGCTGTCGCTGGTGGCGCACAACCCGGGCATCACCTCGCGCCAGTTGTGCGCCACGCTCAGCGTGCTGCCGCCCAACATGGTGGGCTTGATTGCGGCGCTGGAACGGCGCGGCCTGATCGAGCGGCGCCCACACCCGAGCGATGGGCGCGCCATGGGCGTGCACCTGACGCCCGCCGGGGTGGAACTGACGGCGCAGGCCGAGCAGACGGCCGCGCAACTGGAAGAAGACGCCACCAACCGCCTGACGGCGGCCGAGCGCAAGACGCTGATCCGGCTGCTGCAAAAAGTCTACGACTGATCCAGCGGCCGCTCAGCCGGCCACAAGAGGCCTGGGTGCGTATCAGGCGGCCGGCGCTGCCGGGGCCTTGTCCAGCCCCAGCAAGCGCACGGCGTTGCCCTTCAGGATGCCGGGCATCACCTCGGGCTTGAAGCCCGCTTCCTGGAAGTCCTTCATCCAGCGCTCGGGGGTGATCAGCGGGTAGTCGCTGCCGAACAGCACGCGGTCCTTCAGCAGCGTGTTGGCGTACTGCACCAGCTGCTTCGGAAAATACTTGGGGCTCCAGCCCGACAGGTCGATCCACACATTGGGCTTGTGCGTGGCGACCGACAGCGCCTCGTCCTGCCACGGAAAGCTGGGGTGGGCCATGACGATCTGCATGTCAGGGAAGTCGATGGCCACATCGTCCAGGTGCATGGGGTTGCTGTACTCCAGCCTCAGGCCGCCACCGCAGCGCATGCCGCTGCCGATGCCGCTGTGCCCGGTGTGAAAGATGGCGGGCATGCCGTATTCGGCGATCACCTCATAGATGGGCCAGGCCATCTTGTCGTAGGGGTGGTAGGCCTGCACCGTGGGGTGGAACTTGAAGCCCTTGATGCCGAACTCCTCGATCAGGCGGCGGGCTTCGCGCGCGCCCATCTTGCCCTTGTGGGGGTCGATGCTGGCGAAGGCCGTCATCATGTCGCTGTTGGCCTTGGCCGCCTCGGCGATCTCTTCGTTGGGGATGCGGCGGCGGCCCATCTTGGACTCGGCGTCCACGGTGAACATCACCAGGCCAATCTTCTGCTCGCGGTAGTAGGCCACCGTCTCGGCAATGGTGGGGCGGCGGCCGTTCTTGAAGTACTTGTCGGCGGCGCGGTCGTACTCCTCGCCGTAGTTGTCAAACGGGTTCCAGCAGCTCACCTCGGCGTGGGTGTGGATGTCGATGGCGATCAGATTGGCGTGGTCCATGCGTGTCTCCTGGGTTGGCGCCCGCCGGTGCAGCGTCAAACCCCCAGCATGCGCCACGGCGCGTGACGCAGATCAAGGGTAAACACCAATAAAAAACGGGCTTGGCTTGCTTGAATTGGTTATGAACTATAACCACAATTCAACCAACACGAAAGCCTCTATGACCCATCCAGACATCCATTTCGAGCTGCGCGGCGACCACCAGGAAGTGGCCGTGATCCGCCTGACCCGTGCGGCCAAGCGCAACGCGCTGAACGACGGCCTGATCCTCGCGCTGCGCGACCTGTTCGAGAAAATGCCCAGCACCGTGCGCGCGGCCGTCATCGATGGCGACGGCCCCCATTTCTGCGCCGGGCTGGACCTGTCGGAGCTCAAAGAACGCGACGCCGGCCAGGGCCTGCACCACTCGCGCATGTGGCACGCCGCGCTGGAGCGTGTGCAGTACGGCCCCGTGCCGGTCATCGCTGCGCTGCATGGCGCCGTGGTGGGCGGCGGGCTGGAGTTGGCCAGCGCCTGCCATATCCGCGTGGCCGACGAATCCACCTTCTACGCGCTGCCCGAGGGCTCGCGCGGCATCTTCGTGGGCGGCGGCGGCGCGGTGCGCATCCCCAAGCTCATCGGCGCTGCGCGCATGACGGACATGATGCTCACCGGCCGCGTCTACAACGCGCAGGACGGCGAGAAGGTCGGCTTTGCCCAGTACCTCGTGCCCGAAGGCCAGGCCTTTGACAAGGCCTTCGAGCTGGCCGTGCGCGTGGCGCAGAACGCGCCGCTGACCAACTACGCGCTGATGCACGCCCTGCCCCGCATTGCCGAGCAGCCCGCCGACCAGGGCTTCTTCACCGAAGCCATGATGGCTGCCATCGCCCAGAGCGCCCCTGAAGCCAAGTCCCGCCTCGCCGACTTCCTGGAAGGCCGCGCCGCCAAGGTCCGCAAGGACTGAGCCCGCCCCCAGTCACCCCTTGCCCCTGCTGGAACCCCTATGAGCGACCTCTCCACCCCCCTCGCCCCGGCCCGCTACCGCCCCGTGACCTTCGGCGTGACCCGCGTCAGCCTGCGTGACGGTGCACCGGGCGTGCGTTACCTGCAGGCGGACCTGCCCCTGGGCGCCTTTGCCCGCCGCGTGACGGACTACCTGGTGCACTGGGCGGAGACCACGCCCGACCACAGCTTTCTGGCACGCCGCGAACAGCTGCCCGGTGGCAAGACGGGTGACTGGCAGCATGTGAGCTACGCCCAGGCGCTCGACGCCGCGCGCAGCATCGGCCAGGCCCTGCTGGACCGGGGCCTGAACGCAGACCGCCCGGTGGTGGTGCTGAGCGAGAACACCGTCGAGCACGCCCTGCTGGCGCTGGGCTGCATCTACGCCGGTGTTCCCTACTGCCCCGTGTCGCCCGCCTATGCCACCGTGAGCCAGGACTACGACAAGCTGCGCCACGTCATCGACACCCTCACCCCCGGCCTGGTGTTTGCCGCCGACGGCGCACGCTACGGCAAGGCCATCGCAGCCACCGTGGCGGCCGATGTCGAAGTGATCCTGGCCCAGGGCGCGCTGGAGGGCCGCAAGGCGGGCACCTTCCAGAGCCTGCGCCACACCACCGCCACTCCGGCGGTGGACGCGGCCATGCACTCCACCGGCCCCGGCACCATCGTGAAGTTCCTGTTCACCAGCGGCTCCACCAAGATGCCCAAGCCAGTCATCAACACCCAGCGCATGTGGTGCGCCAACCTGCAGCAGATCTCGCTGTCGCTGCCGGTGCTGGCCGAGGCCCCGCCTGTGCTGGTGGACTGGCTGCCGTGGAACCACACCTTCGGCAGCAACCACAACTTCGGCCTCACGATGATGCATGGCGGCACGCTGTACATCGACGACGGCAAGCCGACGGCCGCACTGATTGGCGAGACCCTGCGCAACCTGCGCGAGATCGCACCCACGGTGTACTTCAACGTGCCCACCGGCTTTGAAATGATTGCCGAGGCCATGAAGACCGACGCCCAGCTGCGCGCCAACCTGCTGTCGCGCGTGCGCCTGTTCTTTTACTCGGGCGCCGGCCTGGCCCAGCCCGTGTGGGACAGCCTGCACGCCACGCAAGAGGCCGCCATTGGCGAGCGCATCGTGATGTGCACGGGCCTGGGCATGACCGAATCCGCCCCCTCGGCCATGTTCTGCAACAGCCCCGACGTGCGCTCGGGCCACATCGGCGCGCCCGTGCCCGGCATGGTGCTCAAGCTGGTGGAGGTGGACGGCAAGACCGAGGTGCGCTACCGCGGCCCCAACGTCACGCCCGGCTACTGGCGCTCCGACGCCGCAACGCGCGATGCGTTTGACGACGAAGGCTACCTGTGCACCGGCGACGCCGTGAAGTGGATCGACGAGAACAACATCCACCGTGGCCTGGCGTTTGACGGCCGCATTGCCGAGGACTTCAAGCTCTCCACCGGCACCTTCGTGAGCGTGGGCCCCATGCGCGCCAAGATCATCGTGGCGGGCGCCCCCTACATCCAGGACGTGGTGCTCACCGGCCTGAACATGAAGGAAGTCGGCGCCCTGCTGTTCCCTTCCCCCGCCTGCCGCGAAGTCGCCGGTCTGGGCCCGGACGTCCCCTGGGCCGACGTGGTGGCCCACCCCGCCGTGCGCCAGCGCATCGAGGCGGTGCTGGACGGGCTGGCCCGGGAAGCCACCGGCAGCGCCAGCCGCGTGGCCCGTGCGCTGCTGATGGCCGAGCCGCCCTCCATCGACAAGGGCGAAATCACCGACAAGGGCTCCGTCAACCAGCGTGCCGTGCTCAAGCACCGCGATGCGCTCGTCGCGGCCTTGCACGACGACACGGCACCGGGCATCCTCAAGCCCGGCGCCTGAACCCCACCCCGAACAGGACAGACCCACCATGCAGATTCAAGGACAAGCCGCCCTCGTGACCGGCGGCGCATCGGGCCTCGGCGAGGCCACCGCACGCGAACTGGCCCGCCTGGGCGCCAAGGTAGCCGTGCTCGACCGCAATGCCGAGCTGGCCGAAAAGGTCGCCGCCGACATTGGCGGCGTAGCGTGCCCCTGCGACATCACCGACGCCGCCAGCGTGACCGCCGCGCTGGAGAAGGCTGCCGCCGCCCACGGCCCCGCCCGCATCCTCATGAACGTGGCCGGCATTGGCAGCGCCAAGCGCGTGGTGCAACGCGACGGCAGCGCCGCCCCGCTCGAAGACTTTGTGCGCGTCATCAACATCAACCTCATCGGCAGCTACAACGTGAGCCGCCTGTTTGCCGCCGCCTGCAGCAAGCTGCCCGTGCTGGACAACGGCGAGCGCGGCGTGATGATGTTCACCGCATCCGTCGCCGCCTTTGATGGCCAGGTGGGCCAGCAGGCCTACAGCGCCTCCAAGGCGGGTCTGGCCGGCATGACGCTGCCCATGGCGCGCGACCTGGCGCAGCACGCCATCCGCGTGTGCACCGTGGCGCCCGGCCTGTTTGCCACGCCGCTGATGAAAGAGCTGCCCGAGGCCGTGCAGCAGTCGCTGGCGGCCAGCATCCCCTTCCCGCCACGCCTGGGCAAACCCGAAGAGTTTGCCGAGCTGGCTTGCCATATCGTGACCAACGGCCACCTGAACGGCGAAGTCATTCGCCTGGATGGCGCCCTGCGCATGGCGCCCCGGTAAACGATCAGCGCCACACATCAGTAAATAACAAGAGGGCGCGAAAGCGCTCCAGCTTGACCCCCGAGATTTCCGTCAGACACACACCAGGAGACATCAGCATGACCACCACCCGCCGTCAATTTGTTCAGGCCCTTGGCGCCAGCGCCGCGCTGGGCGCCTTCCACCCCTTTGCCGCCCATGCCCAGGTGGACCAGGTGAAGGTGTACTTCGGCTTCCCCGCCGGCAGCTCGGGCGACACCGTGGCCCGCCGCGTGGCCGAGAAGTGGGCTGGCAGCGCGTTCAGCAAGAACCCTGGCGTGGTGGAAAACAAGCCCGGCGCGGGCGGCCGCATTGCGCTGGAGACGCTCAAAGCTGCGCCCGCGGACGGCTCGGTGCTGGCCGTGGCACAGGTGTCGGCCCTGGCCAACTACCCGCACATCTACAGCAAGATGAACTACACCGACAAGGACTTCGCGCCCGTGTCGATCGCAGCCATCATGCACCACGGCCTGGCCGTGGGCCCCATGGTGCCCGCCAGCGTGAAGAACGTGAAGGACTTCCTGGCCTGGGCCAAGGCCAACCCCAAGGACGCCAGCTACGGCTCGCCCGGCGCGGGCTCCACGCCCCACTTCCTGGGTGCGCTGCTGGGCATCAACAGCGGTGTGGACCTGCGTCACGTGCCCTACCGTGGCTCCATCCCTGGCGTGACGGACGTGGTGGGCGGTCAGGTGGCGGCCATGGTCACGCCACATGGTGACTTCATCGCCAACTACAAGGCCGGCAAGCTGCGCATCCTGGCCACCTCGGGCCCCAAGCGCTCCATCTACGTGCCGGATGTGCCCACGTTTGCCGAACAAGGCTTTCCTGAGCTGACCACCGAAGAATGGTTTGGCTTCTACGCCCCGGCCGCCACGCCCAAGCCGGTGATTGCTGCTGCCAACGCCGCCATCAACGCTGCGCTGAAGGAAAAGTCGGTCATCGACAGCCTGGCCATCGTGGGCCTGATGCCCCATGGCTCCACCCCTGAAGAACAGGCCCGCTGGCAAAAGGCCGAGTACGACAGCTGGGGTCCGCTGATCAAGAAGATCGGCTTCACCGCAGAGTCCTGATCCCTCCTGCGCCGCAGTTCCGGACTGCCCCCAGTCCGGGCTGCCGCATGGCAAAAAATACAAGAAATCAGCCGCTAGCGCCCATTCAATCAGCGCAGACAGCTACCAATAAGAGAGCACACCATGCAAGCCCGCCAGACCCTTGCCGACATCCAGCACCTGCTGACCACCGTGCTGAAGGCGCCCACGCGCTGGCAGGGCCTGGCGCCGTTTGCGGATACCGACGGCGACCTGGCGGCCCAGGTGCTCGACAAGGCGGCCAAGTTTGTGGACAGCGCCATCGCCCCGCTGCAGCGCAGCGGCGACGAAGAAGGCTGCCGCTTTGACGGTGGACGCGTGCACACCCCCGCAGGTTTTCGCGATGCGTACCAGGCCTTCTGGCAGGCGGGCTGGCCGTCGCTGTCTTGCGCGCCCGACGATGGCGGCCAGGGCCTGCCTGCGGTGCTGGAGTGTGTGCTGTTTGAATGGCTGGCCGGCGCCAACCACGGCTGGACCATGGCGCCCGGCCTGCTGCACGGCGCATACGAGTGCATCAAGCACCACGCCAGCGATGCCCTGAAGGCGCAGTACCTGGAGAAGGTCGCCACCGGCGAATGGCTGGCCACCATGTGCCTGACCGAAGCCCACGCAGGTAGCGACCTGGGAATGGTGCGCACACGCGGTGTGCCCCAGCCCGACGGCAGCGCGCGGGTGAACGGCAGCAAGATTTTTATCTCCGGCGGCGAACACGATCTGACGGACAACATCGTGCACCTGGTGCTGGCGCGCCTGCCAGACGCACCGGCGGGGCCCAAGGGCCTGTCGCTGTTCCTGGTGCCCAAGGTGCTTCAGGATGGAACACGCAACGCCGTGGTCTGCGAGCGCATCGAAGAAAAAATGGGCCTGCACGGCAGCCCCACCTGCGTGATGCGCTTTGACGACGCCACCGGCTGGCTGGTGGGCGAGCCCAACAAGGGCCTGAACGCCATGTTCGTGATGATGAACGCTGCCCGCTTGCACGTGGGCCTGCAAGGCATTGGCCTGCTGGAGGCCGCGTGGCAAAAGGCCAGCGCCTACGCCGCAGAGCGCCGCCAGATGCGCGCGCCCGGCGCCAAGGACACCAGCCTCATTCAAGACCACCCCGCCATCCGCCGCATCCTGCACACACAGCGCGCCTGGATCGACGGCGGCCGCGTGCTGGCCTACCACACGGCCCTGCAACTCGATGTGGCCAAACACAGCACCGACGCGGGTGAACGCGCCGCCGCGCAGCGCTGGTGCGCGCTGGTCACGCCCGTGCTCAAGGCTGCACTCACCGACCAGGCCTTTCACGGCGCCAGCGCCTGCCTACAGGTGTTTGGCGGCCACGGCTATGTGCGTGAATGGGGCATCGAGCAGATCGTGCGCGACGCGCGCGTGGCCATGATCTACGAGGGCACCAACGAGATCCAGGCCATCGACCTGCTGGTGCGCAAGGTGCTGGCCGATGGTGGCCAGGGCCTGGCAACGCTGCTGACCACACTGCCCGGCGCAGCCCCCAGCGCCGCCGCCAGCGCTCGCCGCCATGCCCTGGTGGAGATCACGCAGACCCTGGCGATTGCCGCCCAGTCCGACCCCGAACTGCCCTACTGGGCGGCCGACGACTACCTGCGCGCCGTGGCGCTGGTGCTGCTGGAATGGGCTTGGGCCCAGATCGGCCCCGCCCGCCCCCACCGCGCGGACCAATCCACGGCCGCCACAGACCGCTGGACCACACCCGCCCAGGCCTTCGCCCAGTGGGTGCTGCCCGAATTCGACCTGCGCACCACCATCCTGCGCCAGCGCATTGCCCAGGCGTTTGAATTCAGACCCCAGGAGGCCGCAAGCGCATGATTCATATGCACTAGCAGCTCCTGATTCAGTAGCAAAACACAAGCTTCATCCATCTCCCTCCCACAGCGTGTTGAGGCCACGTTGCGGGTTCTAGAGAACCTGTTCAGAACCTTTTAGGGGATCGCATTGGAGTGCAATCGGGATGAGTGGATGCTTCGGATGCGCTGCATGGGCTCGTGCCCATGCAAGCAGCCGGGGCTTCCAATCGCCCGATTTCACTCCAACCCTTCGGGCAAGTGCCTTGCCGGGCGGTCTGCGGCGTTGCGGCGCTTGTTGATAGCCGAGCTATCAACTGCGTACCGCGCCTTGCATCCCATCCCGGCAAGGTACTTGTGCGACCCCGAAAAGGTTTTGAACAGGTTCTAACGCCTCAAAAAAACCACTGGAGACAACACCATGCGCTTGAAGATGAGAAGAAACCGGATGCGTGCCCACCACCCCCTGGCACTCTCGGCCGCAGCCGCCGCCTTGCTCATGGGCTGCGGCGGCTCGTCCGATGCCGCCCTGCCCCAGCTCTCCGCGGCCACCCCCGCCACACTGCAGTCGTGCGCCACGCTGGCCAGCAGCCTGGCGTTGCCCGACACGCGCATCACCTCGGCCGAGCAAGTGCCCGCCGGCCCGCTGACGCTGCAGGGCGTGACCACCCAGGCGCCCGCGCACTGCCTCGTCAAAGGCAAGATGAAAGAGCGCACCGGCCCCGTGGACGGCGCCAGCTACGCCATTGGTTTTGAAATGCGCCTGCCCGTGGAGTGGAACGGCCGCTTTCTGCACCAGGCCAACGGCGGCCTGGACGGTAGCGTGGTCACCGCGCTGGGCTCGGTCAGCGGCGCCGCACCCGTGGCACCCGGCCTGGTGCAAGGCTTTGCAGTGCTCAGCTCTGACGCAGGCCATGGCGCACCCACCCCCTTCTTTGGTGTGGACCCGCAGGCGCGGCTGGACTACGGCTACCAGGCCGTGGGCACCCTCACCCCCATGGCCAAGAACCTCATCAAGAGCGCCTACGGCAAGGCGCCCGACCGCTCGTACCTGGCCGGCTGCTCCAACGGCGGCCGCCACGCCATGGTGGGCGCATCGCGCTATGCCGAGCAGTACGACGGCATCCTGGCGGGCAACCCCGGCTTTCACCTGCCCAAGGCCGCCACCACGCAACTGTGGAAGGCCCAGCAATACGCCAAGGTGTCCACCAAAGACGCCACCACCGGGCTGCCCGACCTGACCACCGCCGTGAGCCCAGCCGAGTTCAAGCTCATCAGCAGCAAGATCGTCGCCAAGTGTGACGCGCTGGACGGCGTGGCCGACGGCCAGGTCAACGACGTGGCCGCCTGCCAGGCCGCCTTCAACCTGCAGACCGACGTGCCCACCTGCACCGGCGCACGCGACGGCAGCTGCATCACCAGCGAGCAAAAGGGCGTGCTGGCCAGCATCTTTGCCGGCCCCAAGAACAGCAAGGGCGAAGCGCTGTACACCGGCACCTGGTTCGACCCCGGCGTTGCGGGCGCCAACTTTGCGTCGTGGCACTTTGGCTCGCCCGCCACGCGTGACGCCGGTGCGGTGGCCTTCATCTTCACCTCACCCCCATCCACCGTGGCAGCGTTCACCGCCATCCCCGGCATGCAGTACGCGCTGAACTTCAGCATGGAGACGGACTACCCCAAGATGTTCGCCACCACCGCGCAATACGCCGAGTCACCCTGGTCGTACATGACCCCGCCCAACGAAGCCGACCTGAGCGCCCTGAAGAACCGGGGCGCCAAGATGATCGTCTTCCACGGCGTGGCCGACGGCGTGTTCTCGCCCATGGACACCGCCAACTGGATGGACCGCCTGCAGGCCAACCACAGCGGCAAGGCCGACGCCTTTGCCCGCCTGTTCCTGGTGCCCGGCATGAACCACTGCTCCGGCGGCCCCGCCACCGACCAGTTCGACATGCTGGCCCCGCTGGTCGCCTGGGTGGAACAAGGCAAGGCCCCCGACAGTGTGACGGCGAAAGTGCGCGGCGCAGGTGCCAATGTGGTCAACACCGAGCTGCCCGCCAGCTGGTCTGCCAACCGCACCCGTCCGCTGTGCGTGTACCCCAAGGTGGCACGCTACAACGGCACGGGGGATGTGGAGAGCGCAAGCAGTTTCAGCTGCAAGTGATAGGGGATTGAAAGTGAAGAGCCCGGCGTGTGCCGGGCTCTTTTCTTTGGGCAAATGGGTGAACGAGAGCGTTGCTTCGTGCGGCCCCGAAGGCTCCAGACTTTTCGACCCGAGTTACACACTAGTGAGAAGCGATTCGCGCAGATTCGTTAGCGGCTTTGTACCGTTTGCAGTCATCCGATACGTTGGCGCCTGCTTCTGCAACAATTGAAAAGCGATAGTCCTTATCCCCAGCGGACTAACCCCGCGATAGTGGCGGCAACCAGCGATGCGGCAGCAATTCATCGACCCGACTGGCCTACAGCTTGGATAAGAAAGGGGCCCGTATTACGACTGCTCCAATACAATGACAATGCTGTGAGGGCCAGTCTATCCCGCGCGAATTCGGCCGCACTTGATTGAACCTACCGTCTGGAGAAAGATATGAAGTTCAGTTTGGTGCAAGTCAGAAAAACGGAGTTTAAGTTGACCAGAGAACGGGTTATGAAATGGCCTGGGTACGTGACTGGCGCTTGTTCCAGACGCCCTCGTTACGTCGCAGATCTTCTCAGGCGACGAGGCCTCATGCTATGACGACGGCCGCCAAAAATCTCTCCGCTATCTCCCGACTTTTTTCGTCAACTGTGCTCCGAGAGCTCGCGGAAAAGGGGCGTTCGCCACTCTTTGCGCGTCTACTGGCAGACAGCGGATTGATGGACACGCAACTAGCAGCCGGGACAGTAGGCGCATGTTTTGAATCCGCTTTTGCAGCTTTGAGAAAAGCTGGAGGGCGGGATGAATACGTTTACAAGTCTGCGCTAACGCACAACATCCTGCTTGGTCGTCATTCGTTAGGCACAGCGAGTCTTCTTACGGAATTTCGTGCTGGTTTGTGCAAGGCTGACGTGGCGATCCTCAACGGTACTTCGACAGTCTACGAAATCAAATCTGAGCGTGACACCTTGAGTCGGCTTGAAAATCAGGTGCAAAACTATCGGAAAGTGTTCGCCAAGGTTTACGTCGTCGTCGCCGAGCCGTTCATTGACCAAGTGCTTGAACTGACAGATGTTGATGTCGGCGTTATGTGTCTGGCGCGTTGGAACAGGGTGAACACTGTTCGCGAGGCCGTTGACCGCGCGGACGCTGTTTGCCCAACTACGATTTTTGACTCACTGCGATTGACTGAGGCAATGATGATCTTGGAAAGTTGGGGAGCAACAATTCCCGACTTGCCTAATACAAAAATTCGCGAAGCCCTAAAGCAGCAATTTGTATTGTTACCGCCTCAGTTCGTCCATGCAGAAATGGTCCGCGTGCTGAAAGACACTCGTAGTCTTGCCTCTCTTAGTGATTTCGTTGATCAACTTCCACACTCATTGAAGACGGCAGCGTTGTCCACAAGGCTGCGCCTCAAAGATCATCAGCGATTGCTGACAACTCTGAGTACACCAACACACCAAGCAATGGAGTGGGCTTTCTGATGTATTACCCCTATTTCCGTGGCAAGCAATTCGAACTAATCGCCATTCGAGAAAGTGCAATCGTCCTAGCCCAGTCAAACTTCTGCCCGATCATTGAGCCTGTCCGGGAAACTCTCAACGGTCTCCACAAGACCTTAACTGAAATCTGTAAGGTGCATGGAAAGGCTATCGTGATAGTCAATCCGTTGCATGGGGACCATTCTGAGGATGGCAAAGAAATCACGGACCTGCTTACGGAAGAGTATCTGGACAAGCCAGGCGTATCAGCCGGTATTCTGCTTCGGGCAAACATGACGCCAGCAGACGCGCTCGCTTGTTATCAGAAACACTTGGTCCATCAGCCTATGTTCATACATGCGGGGTTTACGGAGGCACGTGCGTTCGCGGAATTGCTTGGAGAAAATTTGCCACAGACCCGACACGCTTTCGTCGAAGCGCATTGCGGCAAGCTTTACCGTCGGCATTACGACGGTTGCTTTCGAGTTCTGATTCGCGATGGTTTCCGCAAAAGGAAGAACGCAGACCACCCGCCGTTAGAGGAATTCTCTGATCTTCATGTGACCTACCCAGACGAAGGCATGAATGGCTTCGGCGACTTCCTTACCGTCGGAGACGATTATTCGGAAGGTGGTGGACCAGCGTATGCCGTTGCAATCCATCTAACGTTCATCGAGCCAAAGAAGGATGATGCAATGTACATCTACCACTTCGTCTCAACAACACGAGATACGCCAACCGATCCCGCCGGCAAGTTTGGACAGGCATTGGAAAAGCTAGTCGATAAATACAGCAGCGGCACTTCCAATCTGTACGATACTTCCGCGATTCAGGAGCTTCTAGAGCTACACGACAAAGGCCACTTCCCGGGCCTCGGCGTCGTGAAAAAACTTTCGATGAAGCATCACATCGAAACGATCGCTACTTACCTTCGCTAGATTCCATGCCTTCGTACTGCGGCGCGGAGTGTTTTGGTGACCATGGTCTGCGTCGGAGCGTCATCCCGTCTCGTACAAACGTTCGTGGCCAATGCGACTTTTGCAAAACGGCTGATGTCGATCTAGTCGAACCTGGGACCTTGGCAGCGGAGTTCGAGATGCTCACTAGCATCTATGAGCCGGATCCAGATGGAAAGTTGTTGGTGGAATGGTTGAAGGAGGATTGGAGCCTCTTTCCGAAGCTCGACCTTGCCAATGCGAAGAGCCTTCTTGCGGAAGTGCTGGACGATGGGGACATTGTGCGTAGACTCTTTTCTCCGTCCCAAGCTTTCAAATCGGAAGGGCTGGCGGCGTGGACTACGCTGAGAGACGAGCTTATGTTCAAGAACAGGTACTTTCTCGATGAGGCCCTGGACAAAGATCGCCTCAGCGTTCTGTTGTCTCACTTGACGACAAGCGAACTTCCGCATGCTTGGTATCGCGCGCGAATCACCACTTCTGAGGCAGGCTTCACCATTGATCAAATGGGCGCTCCCCCGCGAGAGCTTGCAAGCCACGGTAGAGCGAATCCCTCTGGGATTCCATATTTGTACTTGGGCTCAGCGCCTGACACGGCGATCGCGGAAATTAGGCCGCACACGGGTGAAATTGCTTCTGTCGCTCGGTTCAATCTTGAAGGGAACATCACGGCAGTAGACCTTCGTAACCCCCGTGGGTTGGTGTCTCCGTTTCTATTGCAGGATGCGAGCGAAGTTGGTCGTATGCGCGCCGACGTTCCATTTCTAGAAAGACTTGGAAGCGAGCTGACAAGACCTGTTCTCCCAAGGAGTGCAGCTATCGACTACCTGCCCAGCCAGTATCTTTGCGAATTTATCAAGAAGATTGGGTATGACGGGGTTATCTACCGGAGCTCAGTCAGCGACGGAATCAACCTCGCACTTTTTTCACCTGCGAGGGCAGTTGCAGACGACGTCTGCCTCTATGACGTCCAACGCGTTTCAGTGGTGGTAGGAGCCCGTTAAACGCTATTTGGATTTGGCGTGAAGATACGAGATGGCATTGACCGCAATGAGGTTCAGCTCTGCGCTTGAATGCGGTCGTATGGTTGGGTTACTCGAATGACAGCTGCCAGCCTGATGCAGCCGCCCCAGAAATACCTGCTTTACCGCGAGTCTTTCCTTACGTCCGCAGTGGCTCAATTCACGCCATCGATTGCCAATCGGCACACAGCGCTGAGGTCCCGCTAAACGATAGCCTTGGCAAGGCTGTAACCTGAGTTTGGGTGATTTGTACCTAGTTGGGTCGTGCAGCCCAGACCATCACGGGTCATCAGCCGCCTACTCCAGCGTGCCCGGCGAGCGTTCAGTCGGCATTTGTGATCTGCTGGCTTCTTCTTTTTCCTTCTTCCCCTGGTCGTAATGCCACTTGATGGCAAAGAACATGCCAGTGCCGAACACGGCCACCTTGAACACAATGAAGACTATCGGGACCCAATCCATCTTTGGTGGCTTTCCTGGTTGTTGATGGGCACCCACTACCGTCAAGTGCAGTGCCTCAAAACGCTGCGTCAGCAGCTTCATCGTGTTCAAGCCATCGTCGAATTGCACATCGACACCACGGGGCAAATGATCTGAAAACTTGATGCGATGCTATCGGGCCCGCCGTGCGGGCGTAAGCATCAGTTCTGCCTAAATTTTGCGTAGCAGATGAATATTGCCGTGCGGGGCGGCTGCATGAAAAGCGGCGTTGGAATGAGGTTCGCATGGAGCCGCAGTGCGCAGGCCGTAGGGCGCGCCGCGTGAGCAGACGGAGCGCCACTTGCACACAACGCCGACCGGGCACATACAAAAAAGACCTGCATGAGGGAACCCCATGCAGGCCTTTGATTGGGTGTCAGTGCTATTGCTGGGTGACTAGAACGGCAACCCCACATAGTTCTCCGCCAACGACCCCAGCGCCTTCTCGGACGAGAACAGGTACGCCAGGTCCGTGTCCTGCAGCTTCTGGTCGTAGGCCAGCGACCCGGGGAAGGTGTGCAGCATGGTCGTCATCCACCATGAGAAGCGCTGGGCCTTCCACACGCGGGCCAGGGCCTTCTCGGAGTATTTGTCGAGGCCAGTGCTGTCGCCATCCTTGTAGTGCGCGACCATGGCGTGGTACAGGTAGTAGATGTCCGACGCCGCGCTGTTCAGGCCCCGCGCGCCGGTGGGCGGCACGATGTGGGCGGCGTCGCCCGCCAGGAACAGGTTGCCGTAGCGCATGGGCTCAGCCACAAAGGAGCGCAGGGGGGCTATGGACTTTTCGATGGATGGGCCGGTGGTGAGCTGTGCGGCCACCTCGGCGGGCAGGCGGCGTTTCAGCTCGGCCCAGAAGGCCTCGTCGGACCAGTCTTCCACGTTGTCGGTCAGCGGCACCTGGATGTAGTAGCGGCTCAGCACCTGCGAGCGCAGCGAGCACAGCGCAAAGCCGCGTTCGTGCTTGGCGTAGATCAGCTCGGGCGAGACGGGCTTGGTGCGCGAGAGCACGCCCAGCCAGCCGAAGGGGTAGACCTTTTCGTATTCCTTGAGCACGTCGCGTGGGATGGACTTGCGGCTCACGCCGTGGAAGCCGTCGGCGCCGATGACGAAGTCGCAGTCGATGCGCACCACCTCGTCGCCACTGCGGTAGGTCACGTACGGGTTGGCGCTTTTGAGGTCGTGCGGTTGCACGTCTTCGGCGTTGTGGATGACGATGCCCTTCATGCGGTCGCGCGCTTCGTACAGGTCGCGCGTCAGCTCGGTCTGGCCGTACACCACAACCGAGCTGCCGCCGCTGTACTTGTGCAAATCGACCCGGTCCATCTTGCCGTCGTGGGCAATGATGAAGCCGTCGTGGATCTCGCCTTCCTTGTCCATGCGCTCGCCGCATTGGGCCTCGCGCATGAGTGCGGCAAAGCCGTGCTCCAGCACGCCGGCGCGGATGCGGCCCAGCACGTATTCGCGGCTTTGGCGCTCCAGCACGATGGTGTCGATGCCCTTGAGGTGCAAGAGCTGCGAGAGCATGAGGCCTGAGGGGCCTCCGCCGATGATGCAAACCTGGGTTTTCATGGTGTCTCCTGTAGTGGTTGGTGCGTTCATGACATTGATCAAACGGACCACCCAAAGATACGTGGCACAGTCGCCGCGTTGAATGGACGGATGGAGCCAGAACATGCACTTTTCGAACATCGGAACCATCCACTCGTACAGCCTGTTCGGCGAGTCGCAGCACCTGCCCGATGTGCTGCACTGCGAGACGATTGCCGAGCGATCGGCGCTGCACGACTGGGAGCTGGCGCCGCACCGGCACACGCGGCTGCACCAGGTGCTGCTGATCACCTCGGGCGGGGGCGTGGCGCACCTGGATGGCGAGCGGATTGCGCTGTTTGCCGGGGCGCTCATCAACGTGCCGCAGGGGCATGTGCACGCATTCCGCTTTACGCAGCACACGCAGGGCTGGGTGGCCACGCTGGCGGACGAATTGATGGACGAGATTTTTGTGCGCGTGGGCGATGTGCGCCGCGACCTGGCGCGGCCCGCCGTGGCGCCTGCGCCGCCACAGCTGCACCAGGCCATGGGCCAGGTCTGGCAGGAGTTCTCGGGCCGGGCCAAGGCGCGTGCGCTGGTGCTGCGGGGCCTGAGCGCCACGCTGCTGGGCTGGGTGGCGCGCGCGATTGAAGACCACAGCCCGGGCGACGCGGCAGCCCCAGAGTCCAGCCTGGTGCAGCGGCTGGAGGCGCTGATCGAGGCGCATTTTCTGGAGCACTGGCAGGTGGCCGACTACGCGCGGGCGCTGGCTGTGTCGCCCACGCACCTGAGCCGCGTGGCGCGGGCCGCCACGGGCGTGTCGGCCCAGCGGCTGATTGAGGCGCGGCTGATGCGCGAGGCGCGGCGCAACCTGGCCTACACCCACCTGGGCGTGGCCACGATTGCCTACACGCTGGGCTATGCCGACCCTGCGTACTTCACCCGCGCCTTCACGCGCGATGCGGGGCTGTCGCCGCGCGCGTTTCGGGCGCAGGTGGCGGCGTCGGCGCCCGCTCCGACAATGTGATGCGGGGTGACAGGCTGCTGACACTCCGCTGTCAGCAGCCCCCGCTCACCATCGGGGCTTCTTACTTTCGTTCTTTCACACACAAGGAGCCCCCATGAAAAACGCCATCGCCTGGTTTGAGATCCCCACCACCCAGCTGGACCGCGCCCAGGCCTTTTACGAGGCCGTGCTGGGCCAGCCCATGCGCCGCGAGAACATGGGCCCGAGCGAAGGCGCCGTGTTTGCCTACGACCCCGAAGCCGATGGTGCAGGCGGCGCGCTGATGATGGGCCCCACGGCGCCCCAGGTGTCGGGCAGCGGCACACTGGTGTACCTGGACGCATCGCCCTCGCTCGACGCCGCACTGGACCGCGCGGTGGACCAGGGCGGCCGCGTGGCCCTGCCGCGCCAGGCGCTGCCGCCGGGCATGGGCTTCTTTGCGCACATCCACGATCTGGATGGCAACCGCGTGGGTCTGCACGCGCTGGCTTGAAGCCACAACGCACCGACGGTCTACGAAAGGAGCACAGCATGGAAGCGCAAGAAATCCACCGGGGCAGGTTGTTTGACCATGTGCAGCTGGTCGTGCGCGACCTGGCGGTCAGCCAGGCCTTCTACACGGCGGTGCTGGAGGCCCTGCAGGTGCCCATGGGCGGGGCGGACGAGGGCTACTTCTGGGCGGACGAGCTGTTTGTGTCGTCGGCCGACAGCCCTGCAGCGCAGGGCCATCTCACCGGCCGCCACCACCTGGCGTTTCAGGCCCGGGACCGGGCGATGGTGGATGCGTTCTACCGCGCCGCGCTGGCCCACGGCGGCACCAACAACGGCGCGCCGGGCGAGCGGGCTTACCACCCCGGCTACTACGCCGCGTTTGTGCTGGACCCGGATGGCAACAACATCGAGGCGGTGTTCCATGGCGACGCGCAGCGCAGTGCGGCGTCGGTGAAGATCACGTTCTGAGGGGTGGGTCAGTCCGCCTTCGGGCGGGCCAGGCCACGCAGCGGGATGGGCGTGGAGAACACGATGGACGTGCGCGTTTCGCCATAGCCGTTGATGTCGCCCAGAAAGCGCTCCAGATCGGGCAGGTCGCGCGCCACGACCTGCATCACATACGAGTCGTTGCCGCTGACGTGGTGGCATTCGAGCACCTGGGGCGACTGGCGCAGCTTGTCGATCAGCGCCTTCTTGCCGGGCTGCGGCACGTTGATGCCCACCACGGCGCGCACGCCGTAGCCGACCTTGGCGGGGTCGATGTCGGCATGCACGCCGCGCACCACGCCCGCCTCTTGCAGGCGGCGCAGGCGTTCCAGCGTAGCAGGCACCGACAGGCCCACGGCCTCGGCCAGTTCCTTGAGCGAGGCACGGCCATCGGCCTGCAGCGCGCTGATCAGGCGCCAGGCTTTGTCATCGACTTCCATACAAGCCTTTATCGATTGGCACAGAAAAAACCGAAACCAATTTCTGGATTCGCCGAATTTTCTGCATTCTCCACCGCCAGCCGCCGCCCTAGCATCGGTGCATGGACTTGAACTCACTCACCGTGTTTCTGCAAGCCGCCGTCATCGGCGTGCTCATCGCGGCCCCTGTGGGTCCCATTGGCCTGTTGACGATGCAACGCACCCTGGAGCGGGGCCTGGCGGCCGGGCTGGCCACCGGCCTGGGCGCCGCTGCGGCCGATGCGGTGTATGGCGCCGTGGGCGCCTTCAGCGTGCGCTGGCTCATCGATGGGCTGACGCAGGCCAAGACGCCACTGGCGCTGGGCGGCGGCGCACTGCTGCTGGTGCTGGCCTGGCGCACGTGGCACGCGCCGGTGGCCCACACCGCAGCCCCGGCCCGCGATGCGCGGGGGCTGCTGGGCCTGGCGGCCGGCACGTTTGCGCTGACGCTGGCCAACCCGGCCACCATCGTGTCGTTCATGGCGGTGTTTGGCTCGCTGGGTGGCGGCCGGCCCAGCCTGCCGTCTCCGCTGTGGATGGTGGCGGGCGTGCTGGTGGGCTCTGCCGCCTGGTGGCTGCTGCTGACCGGCGCGATTGCCTACCAACGGCAGCGCTTTACGCCCGCCTGGCGCCAGCGCATCAACCGGGCGTCGGCCCTGCTGCTGGGCGGGTTTGCACTGTGGCAGTGGGGGCAGTTGGTCTGAGGGGCCGTGCGGTACTGACAGAGATGCTGCAGAGGTACTGACACTGCGGTGTCAGCAGCACGCCCGCACCATCGGTGGCTTCTTTGACCAGGAGCTCTCTCATGACCGACGCCGTGCTGCAACACCCTCTTTGGCCGGATGCCGCGCCTGCGCGCAGCGACATGCCTGTGCCGGCAGCGACCTCTGCGGCCGCCACGCGCCGCAACTGGATCGCCGTGGCCTGCGCCCAGCACGCTCGCCGGGGCTGCGCCACGCCGAGCGCGGGCTACATGCAGGTGTGCCATGGCAAGGTGGCGCCGCTGCAGCGCATACACCCCGGCGACCGCGTGGCGTACTACGCGCCGACGGTGACCATGGGGGGCAAGGACCGGCTGCAGGCGTTTGTCTCCATCGGCATCGTGTTGCCGGGCGCGCCGTATGCGTTTGACATGGGCAGCGGGTTTGTGCCGTCGCGGCGGGATGTGGCCTATGTGCCTGCACGTGGGGCGGCGATTGCGCCGCTGCTGGACGCGCTGGAGTTTGTGGACGACCGCCAGCGCTGGGGCAGCAAGTTCCGGTTTGGGCTGTTTGCCGTCAGCGACCACGACATGCGCCTGATTGCGCAGGCGATGCAGGCCGAGCTGCAGTTACTACATTTTTGATAGCTATTCAGGCAATCAGTACTAGCGCATCCGGCCCAAAAGGCTTCAAAAGGGCTCCGAACAGCCCGCAGGCAAGCGTCAGCACACCGCCATCAGCGTGTCCACCACCCGGCGTTGGGCGGCGGTCAGGGCGGCATAGCCTTCACGCAGCAGTCGCAGCACGATCGCGTGGATTTCAATTTCGCTAGCGGGCATGGTCTTCTCCTTGAACGGCAACAGTGGGCGGCCGCCGCAGGGGCTGGCCGATGACATGGGCGCCAGCCACGACAAAAAGAGGCGGGCGACCGGGCCTGCCCCACCATGGACCAAGCCCCGATGCCACTGTGCCGAGGAGGCGGCGCAGGCGGTGGCGCGATAAACGGGGAAGTTCGCGGGCTTTTTGGCGCGCCGCTCTGCAGCCAAAAAGCCTAGGGACCCTCTGCACGAATCTCGCAGGCCAAGTGAGCGCAGCGGATCGGGAGGGGCTGCAAGGCGCAAAACGCAGCAATAGCCGTAGCTATTGCGAGTATTTGCAACGCGGCAGACCGCCCGAGCCCGCTGATGCACACGGCGCGCTGGTTCGTGCAGAGGGTCCCTAGGGCGAGGTGGCCCCGGGCACGTAGGCGTCGATGACCGGCGGCTCGCTGTCCCCCGCAGCGGTGCGGGCCAGCTTGAACCAGGTCCAGGTCTCCACATCGGGTGCGTCGTAGCTGCCGTAGGACTGCCCACCCCACGAGAAGTAAGAGCCCTTGTTGCCCGTGCTGAGGGTGCGCTTGCCCACGGCCAGCCCGCCATCCTTGAGCAGCGCCAGCCTGAAACCCTGCAGCACGCCCGAGGCCCCAGGCTCTTTGTCCGGCGACACGGTCTGCGGGACCAGGTCGAGCATGCCGGAGCTGCAGCGGGCCTGCGCGCCGCTGTAGGTGACGAGGCTCCACTGCCGGGTGAGCGAGGTGCGCACGTTGCGCGCGCGGTTGACGGTGCGCGTGCGCAGCGTGGTTTCGCCGCGCTGCTGCTGCACCCAGACCTGCATCTCCGGCGAGCCGGTGAAAAACGGCAGGCTGCCCCGCACACCACCGGGCTCCACCGGCGGCCAGGCGTACACCCCTTGCAGGGACGGGCAGCCGAACCAGCTGCTCTGCACGGGGCCAAACGCCGGGGGCGGCTTGGGCGACCCCTGCACATCCGGCCCGCAGGCCGTGAGGGCCAGGCAACACAGGGCCAGCGTTGCGGCGCCGCCGATGCGCTGCACGCGCCGGTGCGGGGTGCGCAAAGCGCTGTGCGATGGCAAGGGAGCGGCAGCTGTCATGGTGTCAGGGCGGTGGTGCAGCCCGATTGTCGGGCCGAACACTGCACCTACGGTCGCTCTGTTTTTGATAGCAGTTTGCGCATATTCCACTATCGCCTCAGCACCAAAAGGCTCCAAAACCGTGCTGACGATCGCCCAGAGGGGGTCTGCGAGATCGCCAGGCTACGGATGTGCAGGCCCCGCCCGCACACGGGCCAGCGCCTCGGGCACATCGCGCCACGCCGGGCGGCCGGGGGCGTAGCGCTGGCGCATGTAGCCCGCCAGCTCGGTGATCTGCGCGTCGCTGAGCACGTGGCCAAAGCCGGGCATGAAGCCGATGTCCCGCGCGGCGGGCTCGCGGATGCCGTGCACGATGACCTGCAGCAGGTTGTCGGGCCGGTCGCTGTGCAAGTTGCTGTTGAGGGCCAGGGGCACGTTCACGCCCAGCAGGCGCGGCCCAGCGCCGTCGTGGTGGCAGGCCGCGCAGGCGCCATCGAACAGTCGCTGTGCCTGGCCGGGCTGCGGGGCCAGCGCGGCGGCCTGGGCCACGGCGGCTTGGGCGCGCTGCTGGGGGTCAGGCACAGGCTGTGTGGCAGGCTGGGTAGCCGTGTCCGTCGCGGTGAACGAGGCCAGGTAGCTTGCCATGGCGCGGATGTCTTCGTCCGGCAAGTGGGCCAGCTCGCGCACCACGGGCGCCATGGGGCCGGAGGCACTGCCGTGCTGCGGGCTGTTGCCGTGGCGCAGGTAGCCATACAAAGAATCGGCCGTCCAGGGCACGGGCGCCTTCGACAGGCCGGTGAGCGCAGGCGCCTCCCAGCCATCCACCATGGTGCCCGAGAGGAACGCAGCCCCGCCCAGCTCGGCGCCCAGCGCATTGCGCGGCGTGTGGCAGGCGCCGCAGTGGCCCACGCCCTGCACCAGGTAGGCGCCCCGGTTCCATTCAGGGGGGCGGGTCGGGTCCGGCTGGAAAGGCGCGGCGTCGTGGAACAGCGCGTTCCAGCCCGCCATGAGGGGGCGCACGCTGAACGGGAAGGTCAACTCGGTCTTGGGCACCTCGGCCCGCACGGCGGGCTGCGCCATCAGGTAGGCGTACAGCGCGGTCAGGTCGTCGTCGCTCATCTTGGCGAACGAGGTGTAGGGGAATGCGGGGTACAGGTGTTTGCCATCGCGCGAGATGCCTTCGCGCATGGCGCGCTGGAAGGCGCTGAAGGACCACTGGCCGATGCCGGTCTTGGCGTCGGGCGTGAGGTTGGTGGTGTAGACCTTGCCGAATGGCGTTTCCATGGCGCGGCCACCCGTGTTGGGCGTGCCGCCCGGGGCGGTGTGGCACACCACGCAGTCGCCCGCAGCGGCCAGCAGGCGGCCGCGCTCGATGGTGGCGGCGTTGTAGACCGACGCGCCCGCCGTCTGCACCACGGGCGCGATGGAGGGGCGCCAGCCCAGCAGCGCGGCACCCATGGCGATGCCACCGGCAACCAGGGCCAGCGCGCGGGCCCAGGGACTGCGTTTGGCGGGCCATGTGGCGCCGGCGGACACCGTGGGTGCGGGCAGCTCCAGCGTGGGCAATACCTCGGCCTGCTCAGTGGGTGCGGTGCTGCCTGCAGCCGCCTCGCCTGCGCCACCGGGCAAGGGGTTGAGCCCGGCACGCACCACCTCGGGCGTGAACGGCGGCGCGCGAAAGCGCACGCCTGTGGCGTCAAAAATCGCGTTGGCAATCGCTGCTGTGCCCGGCACGGACGACGACTCACCCGAGCCCAGCGGCGCCTCGTCCTGCCGGGGCATGTGCATGACCTCGATGACAGGCACCTCACGGAAGCTCAGGATGGGGTAGCTGCCCCATTCGCGGTTGTCCACGGCCTGCTTGACGGGCTCGAACGTCACCTGCTCCTTGAGCGCGCGGCTGGTGGTCTGCAGCACGTTGCCGTGCACCTGCTGCTCCACGCCGGCGGGGTTCACCATCAGGCCCGCGTCGTGCCCCACCACCACGCGGCGCACATGCACCTCTCCAGTCTTTTTGTTGACCTCCACATCGGCCACCCAGGCCGCCCAGGCGGCGCCAAAGCCGGGCCATTTGCTGTGGATGTAGCGGGCATAGGCAAAGCCCTGGCCTTGGACCCACTCACCTTTGTTGTCACCCTCCAACGGGCGCTGCTGCGGGCCGGTGCGGCGAATCCAGCCCGCCTTTTCGGCGGTGGCCTGCACCAGCTCGGCGGCGCGCGGGTCGTTCAGCAGCTGCAGGCGGAAAGCGACCGGGTCCACACCCGCAGCAGTAGCCAGTTCGTCCACATAGGATTCGTGCGCAAACGAATTGGGCAGGGCCGACACGCCCCGCAACCACGATGCGCGCACGATGGGCGGCATGTCGTTGACGGCCACGCGCAGGTTGTCGTACTGGTAGGGCGGGCGCGCAGTGCGGTCGCCCATCTCGTAGGCCTGGGCCACGGGCTCGATGGTGCGGGTGAGCAGCAGGGCCAGCGTGGGCGCGCCGTTGGACGGGTAGGACGTTTCGAAGTCGTACGCCGCCACGGTGCCATCGGCCTTGAGCCCGCCGCGCACCTGCATGAGCTGTGCCGTGCCCTTGGGCTCCCACAAATGCTCCTGCTCGCGCGTGAGCTGCACGCGCACCGGGGCGCCCACGGCGCGCGAGAGCAGCGCCGCATCGGCCGCTACATCGTCGGCACCGTTGCGGCCATAGCAGCCTGCGGCCTCCATGCGGATGAGGTCGATGTCCACATCGGCCAAGCCCATCAGGCGGGCCAGGTCGGCGCGCAGCACATGGGGGTTCTGCGTGCCCGCCCACACCGTCATGCGCGGGCGGCCCGTGCTGTCATCACTGCGCCATTCGGCCACCGCGCACGATGGGCCGATGGAGCCATGCATCTGGTACGGCCACACATAGGTGCGTGGCATGGGCTGGCCGTCGGTAGAGAGCGCAGCCAGGGCACCCTCCACATCGCCCTCGTCCACCAGGCGGCGCTGCGTGGCGGGGTTGGCACGGATGGCCTGCTCCAGCGCCTCGGCGCTGTCCTGGCGCGGGAAGCCGGGCCAGTCCTTCCAGCGCACTTTCAGATCGCGCAGCGCCTGCTCGGCCTGCTCCTCGCGCTCGGCGACGATGCCCACAAAGTCGCGGATCACCACCACGGCGCGGATGCCGGGGATGTGCGCGATGGACTGCTGGTCTACCGATTCGAGCGTGTTGCCGATGAAGTCGCCATGGTCGGCCCCCGCATACGGCGGGCGCACCACGCGGCCGTGCAGCATGCCGGGCACGCGCATGTCGTGCACAAACACCAGCTCGCCACTGACCTTGGCAGGGATGTCCACACGCGGCACGGACTGGCCGACCACGGTGTAATCGGCGGCGGCCTTGGTGGTCGTGGCATCCACCAGCTCCAGCGTGGTGTGTGCGCCCGCCAGCAGAGCGCCGTAGGCCACGTGGCGCGACGGGTCTGAAGTGACCTGCACGATCCCCGCACGCACCTGCATTGCCTCCACCGGCACGCCCAATCGCTCTGCGGCCTGGGCCACCAGCCAGTGGCGCGCCTGCGCGGCAGCGATGCGCAGGGGCTTGGCGTGGATCTGGATGGAGGCACTGGCGATGGTGGCGCCCTGGTTGGGCGCGCGGGTGGTGTCGCCCAGCACCATGTTCACCTGCGCCAGCGGCACGTCCAGTTCTTCGGCCACGATCTGCGCGAGGGCGGTGCGGATGCCGGTGCCCAGGTCCACATGGCCGTTGAGTGCGGTCACGCTGCCGTCGTCCCACACGGCGATCAGTATCTCCACGCCCTCGGCCGGGTTGCCCGCCACCAGGGCGGGCTGGCCCTTGACGGGCGGTGGTGCGGGCGGCGGGTTGCGCACCACCAGCAGCACGCCCTGGGCGGCATGGAAGTCGGCGCGGGTGAGCGGGCTGTGGTCGCGCAGGGGTGGAGGCGTGTTCATGCCTGGGCCTCGCGCATCAGCACTGCCGCGCGCAGCACGGCGCGGATGATTTCGACATGCGTGCCGCAGCGGCACAGGTTGCCCGACAGCTCGCGGCGCACTGCCGCTTCGTCGGGGTCAGGGTTGCGCTCCAGCAAGGCCACGGCCATCATCACCATGCCGCTCAGGCAATAGCCGCACTGCGCGGCCTGCTCATCCACAAAGGCCTGCTGCACCGGGTGAAGCCCTTCGGTGCGGCTGCAGCGCCCGGGCAGCCCTTCCAGCGTGGTCACCTCGCGACCTGCCACGCCCTGCGCCGGGATCACGCAGGCCCGCGCGGCAATGCCGTCCACCAGCACCGTGCACGCACCACACTGCCCCAGGCCACAGCCGTATTTGGGGCCGTTGAGCGACAGGTCATTGCGCAACACGTGCAGCAGCGTGGCGCCGGCCAAGGTGCTCTGCGGCAGGGCAAACGGCTGGCCATTAACGACGACCGGGGAGAGTGAAGCGGGCGCGTGCATGTCTCGGTGGGTTGTTCTCAGTCAACGTCGCAGCGACCCGCTGCGCGTGTACATCTCCAGGTCCACAAAGTTGGAGCCATTGTGGTTGCCCGGGCCGTACACCAGCGGAAAGTCGCCGATCTTGGTGGTGCCCATGTCTTCCATGGCCTTGATGAAGCCTTCACGCGTGAGCGCTTTGCCTGCGCGCTTGAGGCCCTCCACAAACACGCGCGCGGCGATATAGCCCTCCAGCATGGTGTAGCTGTCGATCTTTTCGCCCGCGTCCGCGCGGTCCTTGCGGTAGTCGGCCACGATGGCCAGGCGGCTGGCCTGCGGCGACGGCACGATGCTGGCCGTGACCAGCCCTTCGATGCCGCCGTTCAGGCGCTGCGCAGAGCCCGGTGCGTCGGTGATGCCCACCGAGATGGTGTACAGCGGCGATGCCGCACCCGCCGCCCGGTAGTCGCGCAGGAACACTTCCACCATCTTGCCCGCCATGATCATCACCACTGCGCCCGGCTGGGCCTTGGTGAGCTGCGCGACCTGGGGCTTGGCGTCGGTGGCGGCGATCTCCATGGGCACGGAATCGACCACCTTGACCTTCAGGCCCTGGGCGATCTGCAGGCAGGTGTCGAGGTTGGATTTGCCGAACGCGCTGTTCTGGTAAATGACGGCGATGTTGTTGATGCCCAGCGTGGCGAGGTGGCCCACGATCTTGCGCAGCTCGGTCTCGTAGCTGGCGCGCACGTGGAACAGGTAGCGGTTGTGCGTGGTGCGAAACGAGGTGGTGCCCACCAGCGGCGCGAACATGGGCACGCCCGCCTTCTCTGCCAGGGGCATGGCGGCGATAAGGTTGCCGGTGGCCACATAGCCGATCAGGGCGAAGACCTTGTCTTCGTCAATGAGCTTGGCGGTATTTTCGGCCGTCTTCTTGGGCTCGTACGCGTCATCGTGCGACACCAGCTCCAGCGTGCGCCCGTTCACGCCGCCGGTCTTGTTCACCTTGTCGAACGCCAGCGCAATGCCGGCCTTGTAGTCCACCCCGAAATCCTTGGCCGGGCCGGTGAACACGGCCGACTGGCCTACCTTGATGCGGGTGTCCGTCACCCCGGTCTCGGCAGCAGCCGGGCCCGCGGCCCCCAGAGCAGCGGCGGCCAGGGCCGTCAGCACCACACGGCGGTCGATGCTGCCCTCCTCCATCCCACGACATTTCATGAAACGCTCCTTACATCAAAGGCGCAAGTTTCCCTGCAAGCGGAGCGGCTGCGCAACCATTTCTGCGGGGTGTTGTGAATCCGTCAAACCCCGGCGCCGAAGCACCGGGGCGGTGCGCCGTCAGGCGACATCGATGTCGCTGGACTGGATGCGTTTGACGCCCTTAGCCTTCATGTTTTTCCAGGCCGCATCGAGCGATCCGTTGAGGTCAATGGCGCGGGTCGCATCTTCGACCACATAGGTTTCGAAGCCCAGACGTTTGGCGTCCAGCGCCGTCCAGGCCACACAGAAGTCGGTGGCCAGGCCCGTGACAAACACGGTCTTGATGCCACGCTGCTTGAGGTAACCCGCCAGGCCGGTGGAGGTCTTGCGGTCGGCCTCTTCAAAGGCCGAGTAGCTGTCCACATGCTGGTGAAAGCCCTTGCGCAGGATGACCTGGGCCTTGGGCACCTGGAGGTCCTTGTGCAGGGCGGCATCGTCGGTGCCCTGCACGCAATGGTCGGGCCACAGCACCTGCTGGCCGTAACTCAGCTTGGTGGTTTCAAACGGCTTCTTGCCCGCGTGAGCACTGGCAAAAGAGGCGTGGCCCTGGGTGTGCCAGTCCTGCGTGACCACCACGTTTTCAAATGCTGCGGCAATGCGGTTGATGACGGGCACCACCTCATCCCCCTTGGCCACGGGCAGCGTGCCGCCCGGGACAAAACAGTTCTGCACATCGACCACGATGAGCGCCGCTCGCTCACCGGGTTTGATCTTGCCTGCCGCCCAGCTGGCGGGGAAGCTGGCCCCGGCCACGGTGAGCGCGGCCGATTGAAGAAGAAAGCGACGACGTTGCGCAGTTTGCATGGTGAACACTCCGGTTGGGAACGCACTGACACATCGGCCATGGCCCGGTAGGGCCAGGGCCGGGGAACTTCTGCTTCACACGCTGAGGTAGGCGCGCCGCACCTCTTCGTTGGCGGCCAGCTCTTCCATGCTGGCCTGGTAACGGATCTGGCCCTTTTCGAGCACATAGGCGCGGTCGGAGACCAACTCGGCAAAGTGCATGTTCTGCTCCGACAGCAGGATGCTCACACCCTGCTCTTTCAGCTCCAGGATCATGTGCGCCATCTGCTCCACGATGACAGGCGCCACACCTTCAGAGGGCTCGTCCAGCAGCACCAGATAGGGGTTGCCCATGAGCGTGCGGGCCACGGTGAGCATTTGCTGTTCGCCGCCGCTCATGCGGCCGCCCGGGCGCTGGGGCATCTCACCCAGGTTGGGGAAGAGCTTGAACAGGCGCTCGGGCGTCCACACCGGGGCGGCTGTGCCATCGGGCCAGGTGCGGGCGGGTTGGCGGCCCACTTCCAGGTTCTCCATCACCGTGAGGTCGGTGAACACGCGGCGGTCTTCCGGCACAAAGCCCAAGCCCAGGCGGGCAGCGTCGTGCGGGTCGGTTCTGGACAGGTCCTTGCCCATGAACTGGATACTGCCCTTGCGCTTGGCCAGCATGCCCATCAGCGTCTTGAGCGTGGTGGACTTGCCTGCGCCGTTGCGGCCCATCAAGGCCACGACTTCGCCCCGGCGCACGTCCAGATCCACGTCGTACAGGATTTGCGCGGCACCGTACCAGGCCTGCAGGCCCTTAGCCTGGAGCAGCAGTTCTTTGGGGTTGTGGGTCGTCATGGTCATGCCGCCTCCGCATTGGCTGCGGCTTTCTTCTCAAACGTCTTGCCGGTGCCGAAGTAGACCTCCTGCACCTTGGGGTGGTCGCGCAACTCCAGCGGCTTGCCCTCGGCAATCAGCCGCCCGCGCGCCAGCACGATCATCCGGTCGGCATAGGCAAACACCACGTCCATGCTGTGCTCGGTGAACAACACCGCCATATTGCGGTCGATCACCAGCTGTTTGGTCAGCGCCATGAGTTCGTTGCGCTCCTTGGGCGCCATGCCGGCGGTGGGCTCGTCCATGAGCAGCAGCTTGGGAGCGTTGGCCATGGCAATCGCCAGCTCCACACGCTTCACATCGCCATAGGCCAGCACGCTGCAGGGCCGGTCGGCCTGCGACTTCATGCCCACTTGGTCGAGCAACGCCAGGGCTTCCTCGCGTTTGTGGTCGGCAGCCCTGCGCCATAGGGAGAACAGCAGACCGTCGTTGGAGATCAGTGCCATCTGCACGTTCTCCACCACCGTCAGCGATGCAAAGGTTTCGGCGATCTGAAAGGTGCGGCCCACCCCCATGCGCCAGATGTCGCGGGGCTTGCGGCCCACCAGCTCCTGGCCGTTGAGTTGGATGGAGCCTGCATCGGCAGGCAGCTGGCCGTTGACCATGTTGAAGGTGGTGGACTTGCCCGCGCCGTTGGGGCCAATCAGCGCCAGCAGCTCGCCAGCCGCCAGTTCGAAGTGGATGCCATCCACCGCCTTGACGCCGCCAAACGATTTGCCCAGACCGGTGACTTTGAGGAGGCTCATGCTGCGCCCTCCTTGGTGTTCTTGGCGTCGCGCATGTTGTCAAAAATCTGTTTGATGGTGCCAGCGATGCCCTGCGGAAACAGCAGCACCAGGATGAGGATGATGGCGCCCAGCATGGCGCGCCAGTAGTCGGTGTTGCGCGCCACGGTGTCGTGCAGCCAGGTGAAGGTGACCGCACCCACCACGGGGCCCGCCAGCGTCTGGATGCCGCCGAGCAGCACCATCACCAACCCGTCCACCGATTTGCCCACGGCCAGCGACTCCGGCGAAATGCTGCCCTTGGAGAACGCATACAGCGCCCCTGCCAGCCCTGCAGCCGTGCCCGCCACCACAAACGCCGCCCACTGCATGCGCTTGACGTCGATGCCGATGGCGTCGGCGCGCAGCACAGAGTCGCGCCCCGCGCGCAGCGCATAGCCAAACGGCGAGAACAGCACGCGGCGCAGCCACCACACCCCTGCCCCCACCAGTGCCAGCGTGAGCCAGTAATACATGCGCTTGTCTGCCAGCCAGGCCGCAGGCCAGACACCGGTCAGGCCGTTGCTGCCCCCCGTGAAACTGTCCCACTGGTAGGTGATGGCCCAAGTGATCTGGGCGAAGGCCAGCGTCAGCATGGCGAGGTACACGCCCGACAGCCGCACTGCGAACCACCCGTAGACAAACGCCCCGGCCGCCGCCACCAGCGGCGCCACCACCAGTGCGATCTCCATCGGTAGCCCAAGCGAGCGCACCAGCAGGGCCGCGCCATAGGCGCCCAGCCCGAAGTAGGCGGCATGGCCGAAGGAGTGCATGCCCGCAGGCCCCATGATGAAGTGAAGGCTGGCCGCAAACAGCGCTGCGATCAGCAGGTCAATCAGCAACACCGTGGTGTACGGCGACTGCGCGGTCAGCAGCGGGGCTGCCGCCAGCAGCAGGCCCAGCACGGCGGCCGCCACCAGGTAGACCCTGCCAGGCCGACGCAGCGGCTCCTCCTGCATGCCCACGTAGCGGCTGGGCGCCTGCGGCCTGCCGAACAGGCCCCACGGGCGCCAGACCAGCACCACCGCCATCACCAGAAAATCCACCACCAGGGTCAGCTTGGAAAACGAAACACTCAGGCCAAACACATCGACCACACCCAGCCAGATGCAGATGGCCTTGATCTCGGAGATCAGCAGGGCGGCGGCATACGCGCCCGGGATGGAGCCCATGCCGCCCACCACCACCACCACAAAGGCGGCACCGATGGTGTGCAGGTCCATCTCCAGCGTCGCGGGCTCGCGCGGCAGTTGCAGTGCGCCACCCAGCCCGGCCAGCATCGCGCCCAGCGCAAACACGGCCGTGAACAACCAGGCCTGGTTGACGCCCAGGGCGCTCACCATCTCGCGGTCTTGTGTGGCGGCACGCACCAGCGTGCCAAATCGGGTGCGCGTGAGCAGCAGCCAGACCGCGCCCAACACCAGCGGACCGACCACGATGAGGAACAGGTCGTAGGTGGGGAACTGCCGCCCGAGCAGGCTCACGGAGCCTGAAAGGCCCGGCGCGCGCGGGCCCAGCAGTTCGTCGGGGCCCCAGAGCCACAGCACCGCGTCCTTGATGACCAGCACCAGGGCAAACGTGGCCAGCAGCTGGAACAGCTCGGGCGCCTTGTAGATGCGGCGCAGCAGCACCACCTCGATCAGCGCCCCCAGCACGCCAACGATCAGCGCGGCCAGCGGCAAGGCCACCCAGAAGCCCAGCGCACCGCTCAGGCGCTCGACCAGCGAGTACGCGACGTAGATGCCCACCATGAAGAACGAGCCATGGGCAAAGTTCACGATGCGGGTCACGCCAAAGATCAGCGACAGACCCGCCGCCACGAGGAACAGCGACGACGCGCTCGCCAGCCCGTTGATGAGCTGAACGATGAAACCCGAAAAACTCATGTTCAATAAACCCTGTAGGGCCTGTTCACACTATTTTTGCCAGCGCGAAGGCCATGAAAGAAGCCGGCCATGCCCCAGCCGACACCAGCCAGCACCCGCAGAATTTGCCTGTGCCGGGCTGTCGGTAGCGTCTGCCGGGACCGAGGCGCGGCAGGCGCCTCAGACCTCAGAGGGAATCAATCAGCGCTTCGTGACTTCTTCACGTCGGCAGCGGACGGCTGGTACTTGGCATCGGCACCATCCAGGTAGACGTAATCCACCATCACGCCCTTGCCGCCTTCGTTCTTGGTGCGACCGACAAATGCGCCCATGGTGGCCTGATGGTCTTCAGGCCGGTAGGTGATCTTGCCGAACGGGGTGTCCACCTGCAGTCCCTTGAAGGCAGCGACCAGCTTGTCGGTGTCGGTGCTCTTGGCTTTGGCAATACCGGCCGCAGCCGACTTGATCATGCTGTAGCCCACCACCGAACCCAGGCGCGGATAGTCCTTGAACTTGGCCTGGTACGCCTGCTCGAACGCCTTGTGTGCGGGGGTGTTGATGCCGTACCAGGGATAGCCGGTCACCAGCCAGCCGTTGGGGGCCTCGTCTTTCAGGGGGTCCATGTATTCGGGCTCGCCCGTCAACACGCTGACCACCTCGATGCCCTTGAAGAGGCCGCGCGTGTTGCCTTCGCGCACGAACTTCGACAGGTCCGCGCCAAACAGCACATTGAAAACGGCGTCGGGCTTGGCATCGGACAGCGCTTGCACGACACTGCCGGCGTCCACCCGGCCCAGTGGCGTGGCTTGCTCGGCCACAAACTCCACGTCGGGCTGGGCGGCCTTGAGCAGTTGCTTGAACGCCGCCACGGCAGACTGCCCGTATTCGTAGTTGGGGTAGACCACGGCCCAGCGCTTTTTCTTCATCTTGGCGGCCTCGGGTACCAGCATGGCGGCCTGCATGTAGGTGCCGGGACGCAGGCGGAAGGTGTACTGGTTGCCACCCTGCCAGGTCATCTTGTCGGTCAGCGGCTCGCCCGCGAGAAAGAAGAACTTCTTCTGCTTTGCAAAGTCGGCCACTGCGAGGCCGGTGTTCGACAGGAAGGTGCCAGCCAGCACATCGACCTTCTCGCGCGACACCAGCTCTTCGGCCACGCGAACAGCGTCGCCGGGGTTGGCGTTGTCGTCGCGCGTGATCAGTTCGATCTTCTTGCCATTGACGCCGCCCGCAGCGTTGATCTCATCGACCGCCAGCTCCATGCCCTTCTTGTAGGGCTCCAGGAAAGCGGGCTGCGCCTTGTAGCTGTTGACCTCGCCAATCTTGATCACGCCCTGGGCAAAAACAGGGGCCAGGGTAAGGGCCAATGCAGCCGCAGCCGTGGCACGCATGAGGTTTCGTCGCATCGTCATGGGGAGACTCCTGAAGGATGGTTGGAGAGAGATCGAACGGGGGTGAGACAGGACAGGTGTGTGTTGTACGCGCGCCGGGCTCAGCGCAGGCCGTCAACGCCTTTTATTTCAGAGGCCGTGAGGCCGCCGACACGTGGCAACGGCCGCCCGCTGTCGGTCACGACAACGGCCACCACGATTTCATTGGCCCGCGGGGCATCGGCTACACGGGCTTCCATGGCGTCGAAATGGCTGCGCACGTAAGCCGCATCCTTGTGGCCCAGGGGCACGTCGATGGCCGTGCCGAGGCCGCCCATCTTCTTGCTGGATGGGACCAATGCGGCACCCTTCTCGACAGCCACACGCAGCGGTGCGCCCAGCTTGGGGTGGAGGATGGCGGCGGCGTGCTCCAGCTCGCCCGCCTCGCCCACGATGGCGGCCTTGCCGTAGCTGTGCGCATCGCCCGGGGCAATGCCCAGGGCCTGCACGCAGCGGGCGCCCAGAAGGCCTCCCAGCTCCTCACCGATGGCGATGAGTTCGTCCAGGTTTTCCACATAACGTCCGGCAAAGGGGTTCTCGATCACGGCCATAGCCAGCGCCTTGCGCACCGGGGGCTGAACGTCACGCCCCATTTCCACGCGGACCTCGTCGGTCTGGACGATGATCTTTCGAATCTTGGCTGGCATTTTTTGGCTCCTTGGGATCTTGTCTTGTTCGATGGTGTGCGGGTCGGCGGGCGGCTCAGCGCAGGCCGTTCCACTGGCTGATGTCTGCGGCCTTGAGCCCTCCGACGCGGGCGTGGATGCGCGGGCCCGTGGTCATGGCAAGTATGAACACGATCTCATCAGCGGATGGCGCGCCCGGAACACGCACTTCGATCGCGTCGAAATGGCTGCGTACGTAGCTGGCGTTGATGTGGGTCAGCGGCACATCCAGCGCCGCACCGGGGCCGCCCACCTTCTTGGTGGAGGGCACGATGGACAGCGCATTCGCGGGCTGCCCCGTCTTCTCTTCGGCCTGGCCCTTGGCGTAGGCGTTGCGGTCGCCCTTCCAGCCCAGCAGTTCGCGCATGGCGTAGCCGCCGGGCACATGCCACAGCGCGCCGTGTTCCAGCTCACCCGCCGCGCCCACGATGGCGCCCTTGCCATAGGTCTCGATGCGCTCGGCGGGTACGCCCATGGCCTTCAGGAGGCGCTGGGCCATGTCCAGCCCTACGTCCTGCAGCGCGTCCATCATGGGGAGGATGTCGGGCTCGTACCGGCCCGCAAACGGGTTGGTCAGCACCGCGCCGATGGCACCACGCAGCAGCGGCACATCGGCCACCGGCCCGAACTCGTGCCGGATTTCCTCAAGATGGGTAAAAACGCGTCGTATCTGGATCATTCTGGAGACCTGTGCATTTCGTTAAGCAAATACTGAACCAACTTCCGATTCCACCGCCGGATCCCGGGGCCATACCGCATCCGCCAACGCCTGGGGCGCCGAGGTCGCCACGAACTGCCCCTGGCACGCCAGCAGCGCAAACCACAGCAGGCCGCTGGACTGCAATTCTTGCGCTTTTTGCAGCCCCTGGTGCAATGCCCGGGCCACCAGCTCCCTGGGCAAGGCAGGGACATCCACGGTGACTGGAATGGCCCCCAGGTCACTGTCGTCCCGCACCTGCCACGCGGGCCTGCGCACGATCCGCGCATCGGCCACATCCACCGCGTTGGCCACGATGGTTGCGGCCGCATCGGCCTGCGCCGCCGAACGCGCCAGCACCGTCACGCTGTCCGCAATGCCCAGCGACTGGCTGCGCCCCCTCCAGCCGCTGGTGGCCACACCGCGCACTGGCATGGCGCTGTCGATGCGGATCTGCCCATCCAGCACCAAACCGTTGCGCAACTGTGCAGCATTCAGTGCGGCGATGTCAGCGTACACCCCCACCGTGACCGACTGGCCGGGCGCCAGGTGCAGCGCAATGTCGCCGCCGTTGTTGACCCAGGCGCGGTCTATGCCCGGCTGCTCGTAGCAGGCCAGAATCTCCTGCGCCACTGAACCCGCCACCGCCGCCATCGATGTGATGAAGCCTGCGCGGTAGGGACTGCAGGCGGCCCACATGCGGCGCGCCACCACGCCCTGCAACGTGCAGTGCGCACCCACCGGCGCCCGCAGGCCGGGGAGTTCATTCACCAGCTCCTGCAGCAGCCCTTCAAAACGTTGCCAGGCGCGTTCGTGCGCCTGGGCCACGGCGTCGCGCGCCCCTTCGGCCTGGAGGATGAGGTCCATCGGACCATGCTGGAAATGCCAGCGGCCATCGGACAGGAGCTTGCGAGCGGCTTGCATGTGCGTTTCAGTACTCAACGCAGGGCGTACCGCCCGCAGCCGTAAACACCGGCGCGGCCCCCGCCAGAGACGCCGAGCAAGGGCCGCCCCGCAGCGAGGGTGTCGTCCCCCTGGAGGGGGAAGGCGCGAAGCGACTCAGGGGGTGTTTCATATCAACCCAGCAGAGGTGGGCGACCCAGCGGCCACGGATTGGCGGCGGGCAAGGTCTGCCACACGCGCGCCTGCGGTGCACCATCGTTGTGCCACGCACCGCGCTCCAGCACTTCGCGCAGGCTGCGGATCTGTTCGGTGTGCCCGCCCAGCGCTTCGTAGTCCGCACGGCGCATGCTGAACTCGATGGGCGCCACGATGGCGGGGGTGGGCACGGTGCCAAAGCTGTTGTCCGGCATGCGCAGCACGTCGGCCATCACGGTGATACCGCCGCCCGGCCATACATAGGCAGGGGCACCGCCACAGGTCACGTTGACCAGCGCGTTCTTGATGGAGCGCGTGAGCAGCACCGGGTTCTCGGTCACTCCTGCGCGCAGACTGCCGCCAGCACCGCCGAGGAAAAGCACGGACGCCAGCGAGGGCTCGCAGTTTTCGCCGATGCGGTCCACGATACGGCGCACCTCGGCAGGCATCTCGGATTCAACCGGATGGAGTTGCTCGTCCAGCACGTACCAGGAGGCATGCTCGCCGGTGGTGGAGGTCATCAACAAGCGCAGCCCCGGCCAGGCCACGGATTCGTCCCAGCCCTCGATGATGGACAGCGGGTCGGCAATGTCGGTGCCGCCCCAGCCGGTGCCCGGGTTGGCCACCTGAAAGTAACGGCCCGGTGTGGACTTGCGCCCGCGCATCTGGATGCCCGAAGGCTTCATGTCGAGGCAACGGCCCGCCTGGTGCTCGGTGAGCACGCCGGTGATGTGGTCATCCACCACCACCACCTCGTCCGCATGGCCGAAGAACTGGCGCGCAAAGATGCCAATGGCCGCCGAGCCGCAGCCCACGCGCATGCGCTGCTCGGCCACACCGTTGACGATGGGCGCACGCCCCGCCTGGATCACGAGCTGCGAGCCGCCGTCGATGGTGAACTCCACCGCCTGCTTGTTGCCCAGCGCCTGCATCATCTCGGCGGTGATGCGGCCTTCTTTCTTGGTGCCACCCGTGAGGTGGTGCACACCGCCCAGCGACAGCATCTGCGAGCCGTACTCTGCCGTGGTCACATGGCCCACCACCTCGCCCTTGCAGCGCACGTTGGCCTGCTCGGAGCCTAGGAAGCGGTCGGTGTCGATCTTCACCTTGAAGCTGCAGTAGCTGAAGATGCCCTCGGTGACCACGGTGACCATGTCCACGCCATCGGTCTGGGAACCCACGATGAAGGGCGCCGGCTTGTAGTCGGGGTAGGTGGTGGACGAGCCCACGCCCGTCACGAACACCTCTTCAGACAGCAGCAGGTCACCGTTCCATGTGGGTGCTGGAGCCACTGCGGTCTCAGCGTCTTGTGCAGCC
This sequence comes from Acidovorax sp. K2F, assembly GCF_025246485.1. Classification (NCBI taxonomy): domain Bacteria; kingdom Pseudomonadati; phylum Pseudomonadota; class Betaproteobacteria; order Burkholderiales; family Comamonadaceae; genus Acidovorax; species Acidovorax sp. K2F. The sequence goes on along the minus strand of NZ_JAOBSQ010000001.1, from coordinate 248,250 downwards.
GGAGCGCGGCCCGCAAACGGCACCAGCGCGGCCTCGCCCACCTCCAGGGTCTTGCGCAGCAGCACCACCGGGTCCAGCCGCACGAGCACGCCCGCGTGGTTGGCATAACGGTCGCAAGCCCCTGCGCGGCCTTCGGAAATCTGGCACAGCACCGGACACGCATTGCACTCGACTTTGGCAGCGTTCATGCGCTCGTTGCGGGGCCGGGCGCGCTCGAGCACCTGCGGCAGATCCGGCGCATCCATGCCAGGTAGCCCGTCGGTCTTGGTGTGTTCAGTCATCGTGGCGGCCCATTCATTGCATTGTGGCAAGTGCTTGTACGCGCATTGCATTTTGTGTAGCATTCACTTAACTTAAATGTTGTGAACACTACATTCGATGTCAATGTAGCGGAATCAACCAGACTCTGCAATGGTGTTTTTGCGCCCCCAAAAATGGTGCATGAGGAGCCCCAAAATGACGCACGTTGTGACAGACGCCTGCATTCGGTGCAAGTACACCGACTGCGTCGATGTGTGCCCTGTCGATTGCTTCAAGGAAGGGCCGGAATACCTGGTCATTGACCCGGACGAATGCATCGACTGCGCGGTGTGCATTCCGGAGTGCCCGGCCAACGCCATCTATGCCGAAGACGACCTGCCCGAAGGCATGGAAATCTTTCTGCAGTTCAACAAAAAGCTGGCGCCCACGCTCCCCACAATCACCAAAAGAAAAGCGGCTTTGCCAGATGCGGAACAATGGAGGGTTGTGAGCCACAAGCTTTCAGGCCTGAACATTGCGCTGTAGAGCGCATGGGGCCCTGCTCTTCAGCCAAATTCCTTATTTGCTTCCAACTTTTCCATCTAACGCACCATGAGCGCCTTTCTTGACGAACGCGTCCTGACGGTCCACCACTGGACGGACCGCCTTTTCTCCTTCACCACCACGCGCGACACCGCGCTGCGCTTCTCCAACGGCCATTTCACGATGATTGGCCTGCGCGGCGAAAACGGCAAACCCCTGCTGCGCGCCTATAGCATCGTCAGCCCCAACTACGAAGAGCACCTGGAGTTCCTCTCCATCAAGGTGCCCGACGGCCCGCTGACCTCGCGCCTGCAGCACATCAAGGTGGGCGACACCATCGTGGTCGGCAAGAAGCCCACAGGCACCCTGCTGATCGACTACCTGCTGCCCGCCAAGCGGCTGTACATGCTCTCCACCGGCACGGGCGTGGCCCCGTTCCTGAGCTTGATCCGCGACCCCGAGACTTATGAGAAGTTCGAGGAAGTCATCCTGGTGCACGGCGTGCGCGAGGTGAAGGAGCTGGCCTACCACGACTACATCACGCAGGAGCTGCCACAACACGAGTTCCTGGGCGAGATGGTCACCAAGCAGCTCAAGTACTACCCCACCGTGACGCGCGAGCCTTTCAAGCACCAAGGCCGTGTGACCACCGTGATCGAAAACGGCCAGATGGCCCGCGACCTGGGCCTGCCCGCACTCAACCCCACCGAAGATCGCGTGATGATCTGCGGCAGCCCCGAAATGCTGCGCGACCTCAAGCACATGATGGAAGAGCGTGGCTTCAAGGAAGGCAACACCACGAAGCCCGGCGACTTCGTGATCGAGCGCGCGTTCGCAGAGCAGTGATCCCCCGGCGGCCCCCTTACCGGGGGCCCGCCTCATCCACCAGGACCCGCCATGTCTGCCACTCCCACCAAGACCCGGACCGCGTCCCCCCGCGCCGCATCCGCCCGCAAGACGGGCGTGCGCGAGCAGGCCGCACAGACCACGCGCGACAACATCCTGAAGGCGGCGACCAAAGTGTTCGCCCGCTACGGCTACGAAGGCGGCAGCGTGGAGAAGATCTCCAAGGCGGCCAAGTCGTTCGACCGGATGATCTATTACTACTTCGGCAGCAAGGAAGGCCTGTTCATCGAGGTGCTGGAGGAAACCTACCGGCGCATGAACGATGCGGAGTCCAAGCTGGACCTGGACACCGCCAAACCGGTGGAGGCGCTGCAGGCGGTAATCCGCTTTGTGGTGGGCTACTACCGCAAGAACCCCGAGTTCATCACGCTGCTCAACACCGAGAACCTGCACAAGGGCAAGCACATCTCCAAGTCGATGCGCGCCCGTGAATACTCGTCGCCCGCCATCGAGGTGATCCGCCGCGTGCTCGAAAGCGGCCAGGCGCAAGGGCTGTTCCGCAAGGACGTGTCGGCGCGCGATGTGTACCTGCTGATCGCCGCCACGGGCTACTTCTACATGTCCAACCGGCACACGCTGTCGGCCTTTCTGGGCGAAGACCTGGAGACGCCCGACGCGCTGGCGCACTGGGAATCCTTCGTCATCGACAGCGTGCTGCGCACCGTGGCACCCGGCCCCAGCCTGCCCAAGGGCAGGGCAGCGGCCTGAATCAACAAGAGATTTTTCCCTGCGGGGTGCCGCGTGGTGCCCCGCCCACCACCCCACGAGGAGAATCCATGGCAGAAGCAGCAGCAGGCGGCAAATCGGGCAAGGTCGTCATCCAGAACATCGGTCTTTTGTTGTCGGGCGACCTGGACCACCCCATCCTCGACGCCGACACCATCGTGGTGAATGACGGCCTCATCGTGGCCGTGGGCCGCTACAAGGACTGCAATACCGACCACGCCAACACCGTGATCGACGCACGCCAGACCTGTGTGGCGCCGGGCCTGATCGACAGCCATGTGCACCCCGTGTTTGGCGACTGGACGCCGCGCCAGAACCAGATCGGCTGGATCGACTCGACCATGAATGGCGGCGTGACCACCATGGTCTCGGCCGGCGAGGTGCACCTGCCCGGCCGGCCCAAGGACATCGTGGGCCTGAAGGCGCTGGCCATCACCGCGCAGCGCTCGTTCGACAACTTCCGCCCCGGCGGCGTGAAGGTGATTGCAGGCGCCCCGGTGATCGAGAAAGGCATGACCGAGCAGGACTTCAAGGACCTGGCCGACGCGGGCGTGACGCTGCTGGGCGAAGTGGGCCTGGGCTCCGTCAAGGCGGGCTACGAGGCCCAGCAGATGGTGGCCTGGGCGCGCAAGCACGGCATCCAGAGCACCATCCACACGGGCGGCCCGTCCATCCCGGGCTCGGGCCTGATCGACAAGGACGTGGTGCTGGAGGCCGATGCCGACGTGATCGGCCACATCAATGGCGGCCACACCTCGCTGCCCTGGAAGCATGTGTGCGAGTTGTGCGAGAAGTCGTCGCGCGCCATCGAACTGGTGCACAACGGCAACGAGAAGATCGCCATCCAGGCCGCGCGGGCGGCCATCGAGCTCAAGTGCCCACACCGCGTGATCCTTGGCACCGACGGTCCGGCCGGCTCGGGCGTGCAGCCGCTGGGCATGCTGCGCATGATTGCGCTGATCTCGAGCTTTGCCGACATCCCCGCCGAGCTGGTGTTCTGCTTTGCCACGGGCAATACGGCGCGCATCCGCAACCTGAACTGCGGCCTGATCGAGGTGGGCCGCGCGGCGGACTTTGTGTTCATGGACCGTGCGCAGCACACTGCGGGTGCCACGCTGCTGGAGAGCGTGCAGCTGGGCGACATCCCGGGCATTGGCATGGTGATGATCGACGGCCTGGTGCGCTGTGGACGCAGCCGCAACACGCCGCCTGCGACCGAGATCCCAGTGGTGCTGTAACCCGCCAACCAGCCACCAGCAACCAACAGCGACAAAAACAAAAGCCCGCATTGGCGGGCTTTTGTTTGGAGGGAAGCGACGGGCTCAGTAGGTGTCCGACACCCGCACCGCACCTGGCTGGGGCTGTGGCTGCGCATAGGGGTCTGCAGCACGGGCCGAGCCGCCCTGGTCCATGCGGAAGCCCTTGCCCTGCAGCACCACGGGCGTGCCCACGGCGGTGGGTTCAGCGCGCTGGAAGTGGCGCAGCGAGCCATCCTCCATTCGCACGGCGACCTGGTACACGGTGGTCGTGCGCGTGCGCTCTTCCACCTTGTGGCCCACATAACCACCGCCCACAGCGCCCAGCACGGTGGCAGCGGTGCGGCCGCTGCCCTTGCCGATCTGGTTGCCCACAACGGCGCCCAGCACACCACCGGCCACGGCCCCTACGCCCGTGGCGGGGGCGGCTTGTTGAACGGCCTGCACCGATTCGACACGGCCGCAGCTGCGGCACACAGGGGCTGCAGCGCGCACGGGCTGCGCAGCGCCCCCTGGGGCCATGCCACCCGCCACGTCACCGGATCGGCCTGCGCTGCCGCCGGTCTGCGGACGGTAGTTTGCTCCGCTATTCATAGCACTCTGGGCAGATACAACCGGCGCTTGGGCCCGTTTTTCTTCAATGATCTCGGATTCGGGCGTGCGGGGGGCCGCCGCCAGGGTGGCGGGGGCTGTCGCATCGGCTGCTGCCGAGGGCGTACGGTTTTGCATCACCAGAGTGGCGCCCAAGGCCAGCACGCTCACGCCCAGCGCGCCAATGGCCGCCCACATCCATTTCAGGGCTGGTCCGGCGGGGGCTGCTGCGGGTACGGGCGAGGCAGGAGAAGAAACAGTCAGGTTCATGGTCATGTCCTTGTTCATGTCGGAGAAATCCGCACGGGGCGGCAGGTAGATGTGCGCTGCACGCCCGCTACGGAATGGGGCCGTGGTGTTTCAACGGCCTGGATGGTGCAAAGGTACACAGCGGGGGGCGCTGCGGTGTGGCCGGTTTGTAAGCGGCAGTAAGCAGCGGTAAACCACCTTGGCCAGCACTTGCGGCGCCAGGCCCCGCATATGGGCCCTGCCCGCACGGCCCGGCGGCGCAACGGGCACCATCGCAGCGGCCCGAACGATCCGGGCGCCGCGCTGGCCCCCGCTTGTTGTGCGCTGTTGCCAACATTTACAGCTCCTGCACCCGCGCGCGGGCCGCGGCCGTCCACCGGGCCCAGCCCGCCGGTCGGCGTGGCCCGGGGTGCAAGGCCTGCTCCAGCGCCTGGGCGCAGCTGGCAGAAAACAGCAGGATGGCCGATGAAAAATAGATCCACATGAGCAGCACCACCAGCGAACCCGCCGCACCATAGGCCGACACCACGGCTGCTGTGGACAGGTACCACGCCAGCAGCTGCTTGCCGACCGTGAACAGTGTGGCCCCCACCACGGCGCCCATCACCAGGTAGCGCAGCGACGGCTTGGGGCCCGCGCCGATGCGCATGAGCCCCACAAACAGGGCCACCGCAAACCCGAAGGCAATGGCTTCGTTGACGACCTGCAGCAGCGGTGCCAGGGGCGCCAAGGTGGGCAGGTGTGCCACGGTCAGCCGCTCTCCCGCCCAGCCCGCCAACAGGTGGATCAGCGTGGACAGCGCCAGCGACACCATGAGCAAAAAGCCCAGCGCCAGCACATAGGCCAGCCCCCGCAGCCGCAGCGACGCCATGCGCCACCACGCGGCCCGCTGGGGCGGTGTGTAGCCATCCCGGCGCCACAGCCGCTCCAGCGCCGACTGCAGCTCCACAAACACCCCGGTGGCGCCCGAGACCAGCACCACAAAACCGATGGCCGATGCCAGTCGCCCCTCGGACGGGGCCTGGGCGCTGGCCATGGCCTGGCGCACCACATCGGCCACCTGCTGGCCCATCACCGACTGCACCTGGGCAACCAGGCTGCTCTCCAGGTAGCTGCGGTCCACCCACCAGCCCAGCACGCCCACCAACAGCAGCAGCAAGGGCGCCAGGCTGAGCATGCCGTAGAACGACATGGCCGCGCTCATGCGCAGCCCATCGGCGTCCAGCCACATCTGCGCGGCGCGCCAGAACGGCTGCACCAGGCGCCACAGCGGCTGCAGGGGCTGGGCCATGCGGGCAAGCCAGGGGGTGGTTGTCGCCAGGGGCGGGGAAGACTCGTTCATCCCCCGCGAGCGTAGGGCCGGGGCGCTCATCCGTCCATCCGCCGTGGCCGCAAGCGGGGGTAGGCGCCATCCCACACGCAGCGAAAAAAGCGGCAGCGCACAGAGTTTCAAAGGTGACAGTGGCGGTTTTACACCGGGCGGACGCGGGACTAGCATGAAGCGCTGACCGACCAGCTTGCACGGCGGCCACCGTCGCCTTCCCTGCACCCCTTCGCCCCACCCGGCGCGCCACGAGCCACCGGGACCCGGGATCGGGTATTCATTCACCTTCACCCTCTCTCTGCACGAAAGCGTTTTTTCCATGAGCGTCAAGCAACTCTTCGATCTCACCGGCCAGGTCGCCCTGGTCACCGGCGGCTCGCGCGGCCTGGGCCTGCAGATGGCCGAGGCCCTGGGCGAAATGGGCGCCAAACTCGCCATCACCGCGCGCAAGGCCGATGAGCTGGCCGAGGCCAAGAAGCACCTGGAGGCGCAGGGCTACGAGGTGCTGACCGTGGTAAACGACCTCCAAAAGACCGAGGACATCCCCGGCCTGGTGGACCAGGTGGTCGAGCGCTTTGGCACCATCGACATCCTGGTCAACAACGCGGGCGCCACCTGGGGCGCCAAGGCCGAGGACTACCCCGACGCCGCCTGGCACAAGGTGATGGACCTGAACGTGAGCGCCCCGTTTTTCCTGTCGCGCGAAGTGGGCAAGCGCTGCATGATTCCGCGCGGCAAGGGCTCGATCATCGTCACGGCCTCGGTGGCCGCGCTCAAGGGCACGCCCCCGGGCATGAACACCATTGCTTACAACACCTCCAAAGCCGCCGCGCTGCACTTTGCGCGCACGCTGGCGTCCGAATGGGGGCACTACGGCGTTCGCGTCAATGCGATCTGCCCCGGCTTCTTCCCCAGCAAAATGGCCAGCGGCCTGATTGAAAAGCTGGGCCCTGCGATGATCGAGCGCACGCCCCTGCGCCGCATTGGCGGCGAAGAGGACCTCAAGGGCGCGGTGGTGTTCCTGGCGTCCAACGCCTCGCGGCACATCACGGGTGAAAGCATCGTGGTGGACGGTGGTGCCAGTTTGATTTGAGCCCCCTGAGGCGCTGCGCGCCTTCCCCCTCCGGGCGACGGCGGCCTTTGCTGCGGGGCGGCCCTTGCTGGCCGTCCCTCGCCTGGGTTACGCCCTGTTTTGCCCGGCTGGTACCCTGCACGAACCAACCCAGCGTTCCGTAACCCATGTCCGACCGCCACCTCGCCCACTGGCCGCCCGGCCTGTCGCGTCACCTCACGCTGCCGCAGACGCACCTGTTTCACAACGCCGAGGTGTCGGCCGCACGTTACCCGAACAAGCCCTTTCTGGTGTTCTACGACACGCTGGTGACCTTCCGCCAGTTCCAGCAGCAGGCCGAGCACATCGCGGGCTTTTTGCAGCAGGTGTGTGGCGTGAAGGCGGGCGATCGCGTGCTGCTGTACATGCAGAACAGCCCGCAGTGGATTCTGGCGTTCTACGGCATCCTGCGCGCCAACGCGGTGGTGGTGCCGGTGAACCCCATGAACCGCACCGACGAGCTGCGCCACTACGTGCACGATAGCGGCGCCACCGTGGCCTTTGTGCCGCAGGATCTGCATGCGCAGGCCCAGCCTTTGGTGGATGCTACTGGCGGCGAAGGCAAGCTGAAGCACCTGATCGTGGCCGCCTACAGCGACTACCTGCAGGTGCCCACCGAGCTGCCCGTGCCCGCTTTCGTCAGCGCTCCGCGCCAGACGATTGATGCCCCCGGCGTCACGCTGTGGAGCGACATGATGGCGCAGCAGCGCACCCCAGGCCCCATCACCACCGGGCCCGACGACCTGTGCGTGATGCCCTACACCTCGGGCACCACGGGCCACCCCAAGGGCTGCATGCACACGCACTGCAGCGCCATGAGCACGCTGGTGGGCGGCGTGCAGTGGTTTGCGCGCACGCAGGATTCGACCTACCTCGCGGTGCTGCCGCTGTTCCACGTCACCGGCCTGTCGGGCAGCATGAACGGGCCGCTGTTTGTGGGCGCCACCGTGGTTGTGCTGCCGCGCTGGGACCGTGACGCCGCCGCCCAGCTCATCCAGCGTTACCGGGTCACCATCTGGCAGGCCATCTCGACCATGGTGGTGGACTTTCTGGCCAACCCGCGCATCGCCGACTACGACATCAGCAGCATCCAGGCCATACGCGGCGGCGGCGCGGCCATGCCCAAGGCCGTGGCGCAGCAGCTGAAGGACCTGACCGGTCTCGACTACGTGGAGGGCTACGGCATGTCCGAGACCATGGCCGCCACCCACATCAACCCGCCCCACCGCCCCAAGCCGCAGTGCCTGGGCATCCCGGTGTTCGACGTGGATGCGCGCGTGGTGGACCCGGCCACGTTCGCCGAACTGCCCCCGGGCGAGATTGGCGAGATCGTGGTGCATGGCCCCCAGGTCATGCAGGGCTACTGGAACAACCCACAGGCCACTGCCGACAGCTTTGTGACGCTGGACGGCAAGCGCTTTCTGCGCACCGGCGACCTGGCGCAGGTGGACGAGGACGGCTACTTCTTCATGGTGGACCGGCTCAAGCGCATGATCAATGCGTCGGGCTTCAAGGTCTGGCCCGCCGAGGTCGAGGCCATGATGTACGCCCACCCTGCCATCCAGGAGGTGTGCGTGATCGCCGCGCACGACGAGCGCCGGGGCGAGACGGTGAAGGCCCTGGTCGTGCTGCGCGACGCCTTCAAGGGCCAGGTGAGCGAGCAGTCCATCATCAACTGGAGCCACGAACACATGGCCGCCTACAAAAGCCCGCGCATCGTGCAGCTGGTGGACAGCCTGCCCAAGTCCGGCACGGGCAAGGTGCAATGGCGCGAGCTGCAAGAGCAGGAACGCAGCCGCGCGGCCAATGCGCCCCCCTGAAGCCACCATGGAAGGCCTGCGTCATACGCTCTGTTTTTGATAGCTACCAGCGCAATATGCACTAGCGCTACCAGCCAAAATCACCTGAAACCTACTTCCCACTGCCATGAACCCCACCGCCCTCGCCCGCCTGCGCTCCGTGCTGCAAACCCATGTGGACCAGGGCCTGCTGCCCGGTGCCGTGGCCCTGGTCCACCACCGGGGCCACACGGTGCTGCACACGGCGGTGGGCCACCAGCGCCCGCCCGTCGCCGGATCGGCGGTGCCCGCCATGGCGCCGGACACGTTGTTCCGCATTTATTCCATGACCAAGCCCATCGCCTCGCTGGTGGCGATGATGCTCATGGAAGAAGGCCGCCTGCTGCTGTCGCACCCCGTGGCGCACTACCTGCCCGCGTTTGGCGGCCAGCGCGTGTACGACGAAGCCACCGGCACCACCGCCCCCGTGCAGCGCGAGGCCACGGTGCACGACCTGCTGCGCCACACCGCCGGCCTGAGCTACGCATGGGAGGCCGGCACCGTGCCAGACGCCTACCGTGCCGCCCGCGTCGGCTCGCGCCGCCACAGCAATGCTGACCTGGTCGCGGCACTGGGCCCCTTGCCCCTGATCCACCAGCCTGGCACCCGCTGGGAGTACAGCCGCGCCACCGACGTGCTGGGCGCGGTGCTGGAGGTGATCGAGGGCGAAAGCCTGGGCGCCATCCTGCAGCGCCGCGTGTTCGGCCCGCTGGGCATGCACGACACGGGCTTCTCGGTGCCCGCCGCCCAGCAGCACCGCCTGGCCGAAGCCTTTGAGCGCGACCCGCAGACCGGCATCGGCATGCCGCTGATCGACGTGACCGCGCCGCCCGTGTTCGAGTCGGCCGGTGGCGGGCTGGTGTCTACCGCCAGCGACTACGCACGCTTTCTGCAGCTCATGCTGGGCAGGGGCACTGCCCCCGGGCAGGACGGCCCCAGCGGCCTTGGCGCCCCCGTGCACCTGCTGGGCCGCGCCACGGTGGACTTCATGACCGCCGACCACCTGGGCAACCTGCCCGTGGCGGGCGACATCCTGCCCACCGGCTATGGCTTTGGGCTGGGCGTGGCCGTGCGCACCGCCACGGGCCAGGCCACCCGCCCCGGATCGGCCGGGCACTACAGCTGGAGCGGCTTGGGCGGCACCTTCTTCTTTGTGGACCCGGCAGAAGACCTGTTTGCCATCCTGCTCACGCAGGCGCCCGGCCAGCTGCGGTATCTGTGCGAGCTGTATCCGGCGCTGGTGTACGCCGCACTGTGACTAGGACACCCCCCTGAGCGGCTTCGCCGCTTCCCCCCGCTCTCGCGCTGCGCGCGGGCAGGGGGACGACGCCCTCGCTGCGGGGCGGCCCTTGCTCGGCGTCCCTCGCTGGGGTCGCGCCAGTTGCAACCGCTGCGCATGGCAACAGGGCCCCGGCTTACACTCAACGCCCAGTCACGGCACGCGACACAGCCCCACCCGCAGTGCGCAAGCCCGTCCCCCAGACCTCTTTCTTGAACTTATGCAGATTCGCTGCGCACTGGTCGGCATGCCCGGCTCGGGCAAATCCACCGTCGGCCGGCAACTGGCCCACCGCGCGGGCGTGCCCTTCATCGACCTGGACCACCGGCTGGAACAGACCCTGGGCACCACCATCCGCAGCTTCTTCGAGGCCGAAGGCGAAGCCCGCTTTCGCGACATCGAATCTCAGGTGCTGGCCGACGTGGCCCAGCAGCCCGGCGGCATGGTCCTGTCCACCGGCGGCGGCGCCGTGCTGCGCCCGGAGAACCGCGAGGTGCTGCGCCAGTTCGGCAATGTGCTGTACCTGCGCGCCTCGCCCGAAGAAATCTTCAAGCGCGTCAAACACGACAAAACCCGCCCCCTGCTGCAAGGCGGTAACCCCATGGACAAGCTGCGCGACCTCTACGCCCAGCGCGACCACCTGTACCGCGAGACCGCCCACTACGTGATCGAGACCGGGCGGCCTTCGGTGCACACGCTGGTCAACATGGTGATGATGCAGTTGGAGATGGCGGAGAGTGCGGGTGGGGCGGACCCGGGCTAAAGCGAAAAATGCCTTGGTGCAACCCTGATCAAAGGGCTTAGGCGGTTTTGGAATGGGCCAGGCACGGACAACCCACCGCGGCCATGCATCCGCATGCGTCCTGCCTAGCGGAGAAAACGCCCCCTATTGAGCAGCAGGTCGTCTGGCCTTACTCAACAGATATTGCCGCCGATGCTTTTCCCGTCTTTCAGATCAAAGCCGAAATAGCAGCTGTAGTCGGATGGGGAATAGCGAATGCACTGAAGGCGGTCACGGACTCTTGCACGCGTTTTCGGGTCGGACCCACACTCACTCTTCACGTCGGGCCCCATGCGGTCAAACAAGTCGCGTGCAGCTCTACCCTGCACATGGAATGACACTTTGGCGTCTTGGGCTGTGGGTGCTGCTGGATCGCCCAAACCTCCAGAGTAAATTGCCATTTGCGCATTGACTGGCTTGAATTCAAATGCCCAGTCTGCGGCTATCGCGCCTGCACACATAAGCAATACTCCGATAACCGCAACACCTTTTCTCATTCCTAAGCCTTTACTTGTTTATATAGAAACATGGAGTATTTATCTTGGCCCGTGGCAGCACTTATTAATGAAACGCAACCAGTCGCCCGAAATCAATACTCGGGAATGATCAAATTCGCACTTCCACATGCAAATGGTCATCGTGTCCATTCATATAAGTAGCATTGGCAATTTTGGGATCATTGAATCCAACCTTTTTTACCATGCCAGTCTGCCAAATTAAATTTACTAACCTTTGCGTCGCGGCTTGGTCGTAGTCTTTGCTAGACCAGCGGACGGGCTGCTTCAGCCCATCCTTGCGAATGGGACGAATATCGACCTCCAGACCGCTTCTGTGGCTAGCATGCGGTGGAAATTTTTTTCCTTCGGCCAAACTGATGTTACCAATGCCGATTTTTCGCTCTTCTGTGATGCTCCAGCCATGCTCAAGTTTGAAAATGAAATTCAGCATTTGCACATGGGCATATTGCCCTCTTCCACCGAAAGGAGTTCCATAGGTGTAATAGCCAGATTCCTCCGGCATTTGAGGCAGCATGAAAAATCCGCGTTTATCCTGAGGTACTGGTGAAGAATCTGTCATTTATACAACTCCTTTTTGCGAGCGATTGTATGAATGCGCTCTTTAAATCAGATAACTGTTTCCAACTCTTACAGCGCACACTATGGGTGCTGTAGGCTGGTACCAACAGGCATGCCTCTTTCTCTTCACGAACAATTCCATCGGACCAAGGTGCGTCTTATGGGGCCCTCGAAGAGCGATGAATCGGCGCATGCAGCGCCATCAACCCCGCCACCCATTCGATAAACACCCGCACTTTGGCGCTCACATGCCGCTGGGGTGGGTAAGCCACGTACAGCGGCATCGGCTCCAGCGTCCAGTCCTGCAGCAGGGGCACCAGCTCGCCAGCCGCCACGTGGGGGCGGGCCATGTAGTCGGGCAGCCAGAGCACGCCCAGGCCCGCCAGGCCTGCGGCCAGGTAGGCGTTGCCGTCGTCCACAGCGCAGATGTCGTGGCCTTGGGCGTGCACATGTTCGGTGCCGCGGCGCATCTCGAAAGGCAGAGGCTGGCCGGTGCGCGCCCACAAAAAACCCACGGTGCGGTGGTGCGGTCCTTCCAGCGCCTGCGGGTGCTCGGGCGTGCCCGCGCGCTGCAGGTAGCTGGGGGCGGCATACACGCGCAGTTGCAGGTCGCCCACATGGCGTGCGACGAGCGCCGGGTTGGAGAGGGCGCCGCCGCGCACCACGCAGTCCACGTTGTCGCCCACCATGTCCACGGGGCGGTCGCTCACGCCCATGTGCAGGAGGATGTCGGGGTATTGCGCGTGGAACGCGGGCAGCGCGGGGATGAGGACCAGGCGCGCCAGGGGGCTGGGCACATCCACCCGCAGGCGGCCCCGAGGCGCCGCGGCGGCGGTGGAAACGCTGGCATCGGCATCGTCCAGGTCGGCCAGCAGGCGCACCACGCGCTCGTAGTAGGCAGCACCATCGGGCGTGACCTGCACGCGCCGGGTGGTGCGGTGCAGGAGCTTCACGCGCAGGCGCGCTTCGAGCTGCTGCACCAGCTGCGTGACGGTGGTGCGGCTCAGGTGCAGGGTGAGGGCAGCCTTGGTGAAGCTGCCGGATTCCACAACGCGGGCAAAGGCCTGCAGGGCGTCAAAACGGTCCATGGCGTACAGGTAGTTGAGGCGTGCCGAAAGGGCGGCGTGCCCGTCATTGTTTGGTGATCAGGAACAGTGGTGCACAGATTAGCCGGTTTATCAAAACAACGCGCGCTTCTACAGTGCCTTTTCATCGCAATCATCTGCCCTGCAGAACGAAAGGAATCCCATGCTCCACCGTGATGTTGTCTTCCCCGCAGGCCGCCAGGCGCTGTACGAGCGCAACCGCTATTCGCCCGCCGTGCGCGCCAACGGCTTCTTGTTTGTCTCGGGCCAGGTGGGCAGCCGCGAGGATGGCTCGCCCGAGCCCGACCTGAAAGCCCAGGTACGCCTGGCGTTCAGCAACCTCAACGCCGTGCTGCACTCTGCAGGCTGCACGTTTGATGACGTGGTGGACGTGACGATGTTCGTGGTCAACCCGGAGGCGAACTTCGCGACCGTCTGGGGCATCGTGCCCGAGTTCTGGGGGGAGGCGCCCTACCCCACGCTCACCGGCATCGGGGTGACCTGGCTGTACGGATTCCAGTTCGAGATCAAGGTGATCGCGAAGCTGCCTAGCTCTAAGGGCTGATGGGCCGGGACATTTGAATCAAACAGGCTTTCAGCGCTTATCGAACAAGCGCTGGAAGCTATTCAATTCATAGCATCACAGGTTCGGCGCCAGCAGCCGCTCCAGCACCTTCTCGTCCATGCCCCGGCGCTGGGCCATGTCGTGCAGTTGGTCTTCGCCAATCTTGCCCACGTTGAAGTACACGCTGTCGGGGTGGCCGATGTAGAAGCCGCTCACGCTGGCGGCGGGCATCATGGCCAGGCTTTCGGTGAGCGACATGCCGATCTCGCCAGCCTGCAGCACGCGGAACAGGTCGGTCTTGGCGCTGTGGTCGGGGCAGGCGGGGTAGCCGGGCGCGGGGCGGATGCCCTGGTACTTCTCGGCAATCATGTCGTCGTTACTCAGCGCTTCACCGGCAGCGTAGCCCCACAGGTCGGTGCGCACGCGGTGGTGCAGGGCTTCGGCAAAGGCTTCGGCCAGGCGGTCGGCCAGGCTCTTGAACATGATGGCGGAGTAGTCGTCCAGCGCGTCGATGAAGGCCTTTTCTTTCTTCTCGATGCCCAGGCCCGCCGTCACGGCAAACATACCGGCGTAGTCGGCAATGCCGCTGGACTTGGGCGCCACAAAGTCGGCCAGGCAGCGGCTGGGGCGGGTCACGCCGTCGATGGTGTGTTTCTCGGCCTGCTGGCGCAGGCCGTACCAGGTCATGGCCACTTCGGTGCGGGTGTCGTCGGTGTAGAACTCGATGTCGTCATCGTTCACGCTGTTGGCGGGCAGCAGGGCCATCACGCCGCTGGCCGTGAGCCACCGGCCTTCGATGATCTTCTTGAGCATGGCCTGCCCATCGGCAAACACACGCGTGGCTTCCACGCCCACGATCTCGTCGGTGAGGATGGCGGGGTACGGGCCGGCCAGGTCCCAGGTCTGGAAGAACGGGCCCCAGTCGATGTACTTGGCCAGCTCGGCCAGGTCGAAGTTCTTGAACACGCGGCGGCCCAGCGCGCGGGGCACGGCGGGCTGGTAGGCCGACCAGTCGATCGGCGTCTTGTTGGCGCGGATCTTGGCCAAGGGCCACAGGGGTGTGGCCTTTTTGTTGGCGTGCTGGGTGCGCACCTTGTCGTAGTCGGCGTTCAGCTCATCCACGTAGCTCTGCACGCCGTCGCCCAGCAGGCTTTGCGCCACGCTCACGCTGCGGGACGCATCGGGCACGTAGACCACAGGGCCTTCGTAATGCGGAGCGATCTTGACGGCGGTGTGCACGCGGCTGGTGGTGGCGCCACCGATGAGCAGCGGGATCTTCTTGATGCGGAAGTGGTCGTCCTTCTGCATCTCGCCGGCCACGTACTGCATCTCTTCGAGGCTGGGGGTGATCAGGCCCGACAGGCCCACGATGTCGGCCCCCTCGACCTTGGCGCGCGCCAAAATCTCGTGGCAGGGCACCATCACGCCCATGTTCACCACCTCAAAGTTGTTGCACTGCAGGACCACGGTGACGATGTTCTTGCCGATGTCGTGCACATCGCCTTTCACAGTGGCGATGATGATCTTGCCCTTGCTGCGCACATCACGCCCTGCCAGTTCGTCCTGGCGCTTTTCTTCTTCGATGTAGGGGATCAGGTGGGCCACGGCCTGCTTCATCACGCGCGCGCTTTTCACCACCTGGGGCAGGAACATCTTGCCCGCGCCGAACAGATCGCCCACCACGTTCATGCCGTCCATGAGCGGGCCTTCGATCACGTGCAGCGGGCGCCCACCCTTGGCCAGGATGGCGCGGTAGGCCTCTTCGGTGTCTTCGGTGATGAAGTCGGTGATGCCATGCACCAGCGCGTGCGACAGGCGCTCGCCCACGGTCTTGGGGTGCTCGGGCGTTCCGCGCCATTCGAGCTTCTTGCTCTCGTCCTTGGCGCCGCTCTTGGCGGTTTCGGCGATCTCCACCAGGCGCTCACCCGCGTCGGGGCGGCGGTTGAGCACCACGTCTTCCACACGCTCACGCAGCACGGGCTCCAGGTCGTCGTACACGCCCACCATGCCCGCGTTGACGATGCCCATGTCCATGCCCGCCTGGATGGCGTGGTACAGGAACACGGTGTGGATGGCCTCGCGCACCGGGTCGTTGCCGCGGAAGCTGAACGACACATTCGACACACCGCCCGACACCTTGGCGCCCGGCAGGTTCTGCTTGATCCAACGCACGGCCTCGATGAAGTCGACCGCGTAGTTGTTGTGCTCCTCGATACCGGTGGCCACCGCAAAGATGTTGGGGTCGAAGATGATGTCTTCGGGCGGAAAGCCCACCTCATCGACCAACACGCGGTAGGCACGTTCGCAGATCTCGATCTTGCGCGCGTAAGTGTCGGCCTGGCCCACTTCGTCAAACGCCATCACCACGGCCGCAGCGCCATAGCGCTTGACGAGGCGCGCCTCGTGCTTGAACTTCTCCACGCCCTCTTTCATGCTGATGGAGTTGACGATGCCCTTGCCCTGGATGCAGCGCAGACCGGCTTCGATCACCTCCCACTTGGAGGAGTCCACCATGATGGGCACGCGGGCGATGTCAGGCTCGGAGGCGATCAGCTGCAGGAAGCGCACCATGGCGGCCTTGCTGTCGAGCATGGCCTCGTCCATGTTGATGTCGATGACCTGGGCGCCGTTCTCTACCTGCTGGCGCGCCACGGCCAGGGCCTCTTCGTACTGGCCGTTCAAGATCATGCGCGCAAACGCCTTGGAGCCGGTGACGTTGGTGCGCTCGCCGATGTTGACGAACAGCGTGCCCTCGCCGATGGAGACGGGCTCCAGGCCGGACAGCTTCATGGGGGAGATGGACGGGGCAGACACGGACATAGGACTCACCTGTGCAGGGGCAGCAGAAAAACAGGTGAGCGTCGTTGCGGTGGGGCTTGAATAGCTTTTGGGTACCCAAGCCTGACGGCCCCGTCGTGGTGAGAGGCCGCTGCAACGCTCCTTGGGCAGATGCGGATTTTACCGGGTGATACGAGCTGGCGTTCGCCGCATCAACGCACCGGCAGGAATTGCAAAAAGGTACCGCCCACAATGCCCTGCACGTAACTGATGGCAGCGCGGCGGTACTTTTCGGTGGTGAACGCGGCCAGCAGGTCCAGCCGCGCGATGATCTTGCCGAACTCGCGCTCGAAGCTCAGGTTGCGGCCCTGCTGGCCGATCTCGTCGGCCAGTAGCAGGGGCTGGCCTTGGGGGTTGCGGCGCTGCGCCAGCAGCCACACGGCGGTCTCGACGTTGCGCGCGGCGTTGTAGAGGTGCTGGGCATCCATGCCGTCGAGCAAGAAGAACTCGGTCTTGCCGCCGTGGGCGGTAACGATCATGTCGGCCGTGGCGTAAATGAAGGCCGCCACGCGGTCGCCTGCGAACTCGGGTGCCAGGGCAAGCGCCATGGCGGCGATGTCGCGGCGGCCCTGCAGTGGGGCCCAGGGCTGGCGCTGCAGCACGGCGGTGCGCAGCTGCTCCAGCGCCTGTTCGCGGCTGGTGGCGGCGCCCTTGCGCCATTCGCCAGGGTTGCGGCGGTAGAGCTTATCGGCCAGGCGCAGCAGGCCGTCCAGGTTTTCCTGCATGGCCAGGGTGGCCATGCGGTTGGCATCGGACTGGGCCAGTTCGGCGGCATGGGTGGGTGCACCTTTCACCTCGCCGCGCGGGGTGGGGGCGTTGCTGGCACAGCCTGCCAGCACGCAGCAGGCCGCCATGCCAGCCCACCGACCCCGCAAACCCCGCAGCAGCAATAAAAACGGCCCTCGCATGGGGCCGATTATGGGTGGCGGCTGAGCGCCCCAGCCCGCCGGCGAACGGCGGTTGACATTGTTTGAAGAAGCGCGCTCGGGGCTGTTGTTACTACGCCGCCATGGCCGACGCGGGCAGGCCGAACAGGTGGTCAAACACCCAGTTGAAGACAAAGGTGTAACAAAGGAAGAACACGATAAGCCCCAGGTCCATCACGAACGCGTGCCACAGGCTCACGCCAAACCACCAGGCAAACAGCGGCACCAGCGTGAACACCAGGCCGCCCTCGAACCCGATGGCGTGCGCCACGCGCCGCGCCACGCTGCGCCCGCGCACGGGCTGGCGTGCCTCCCAGCGCTCGAACGCCCAGTTGAAGACGATGTTCCAGACGATGGCGATCACCGAGGCTGCCACCGCCACCACGCTCGAATGCCCCGCGCCCTGGCCCGTGAGCAGCGCCAGGCCCACCGTGGCGGCGCCGATGGCGATCAGCTCGTACAGGGTCACGTAGATCACGCGGCGCTTGACGCCTTGCAGGCCAAAAAAAGTGGGTGTCTTGTCCATGGCCAGTACTTTATATTCGCCTCACTGACATATAAAGTCAGCTTGTTTCAGTTTTATTGATAGATTAAACCGCCATGGCCTTCAACTCTGACAGCGTGCAGGTGTTTCTGACCGTGCTCGACCACGGCTCGTTCTCGGCCGCCGCGCGGGCCTTGTCGCGTGTGCCGTCGGCCGTGAGCATGACCATCGCCCACCTGGAGGCCGAGTTGGATGTGCAGCTGTTTGACCGCAGCGGACGCGAGCCCCGCCCCACCGCCGCCGCCCGCGCGCTGGAGCCCCAGGCCCGGCTGCTGGCGGGCCAGCTGCAGCAGCTCAACGCCCAGGCGCTGGCGCTCACCCAGGGGCTGGAGGAGCGGCTCACGCTGGCCATTGCGCCCGAGCTGCTGGCCTCGCGCTGGACGGAGGCGCTGGCGGCATTGGCGCAAGAGCACCCGCTGCTCCAGATCGAGGTGCTGGCCGCGCCGCAGGTGGATGCGCTGGCGCTGCTGCACAGCGGCCGCGCGCAGCTGGCGCTGGTGTTCGAGCGGCCCAGCATCGACGGGCGCGAGGGCTTTCAGGAGGTGGGCACCGAAACCCTGGTGGCGGTGATGGCGCCGCAGCACCCGGTGCTGGTGGCCGCCCGTGCCGCCGCCCAGGCACGGGGTGCCCCAACGAAGGACGCCATGCTGCGCGAAGAGCACCTGACCACCACGCGCCAGATCGTGGTGGCCAGCCGCGACTTGGCACAGACCGACCCGCGCTTTGTATTTGCCCGCCACCACTGGCGCACCGACAACCACCTGGCCGCGCTGGGCCTCATCGAAGCCGGCCTGGGCTGGGGCTGGCAGCCGCGCGCGCTGGTGCAGTCACGCATCGAGGCAGGGCGGCTGGTGGAAATGCCGTTCGAGAACCTGAGCAACGGCACCGCGCTGTGGGTGGACGTGGTGTGGTCCAAGGAGCGGCCGCTGGGCCTGGGCGCTGCGCGGTTTGTGGCGCTGATGCGGGACCAGCGGGCGCTGGAGGCCGAGCTGGCGTGATTTACGGCCTTTTTGGGCGGTAGCGCTAGTCGATCATGCTGTTGTAGCTACTAAATTCATAGCATTACTTTCGACGGTGGGCCCGGGGTAGTGCCGACACTCGCCGTCCTCGGGCACCCACAGGCGGTGCGCCCACCCGCCGCGCTGCGCCAGGGCGTGCACCTGGGCACGGGTGGTGGGGCAGTGGTCCAGGGCCTCCAGGTGGTTGACCACCACGGCGCCCGTCGTCAGTGCGGCAGCCTGTGCGACCTCGGCGGCGTCCATCAGGATGTCCGCGCCCAGGTCGAACCGGGCGCCACCGGCGGGCAGCACGGCCACACCGGGGTGCAGACGCCGCAGGCAGTCGCGCACTGGGGGCGTCAGCACCGTGTCGCCCGCCAAGTACACGCTGGGCTCGCCCGGCAGCTCCAGCAGGTAGCCGTGGCCGTGCTCCATGAAGCGCGCCACCCAGCCCCGGCCGTGGGTGCAGGCCACGGGCGTGACCTGCCCGCCCAGCGCAAAGGGCTGGCGGCCCTCGCCCGCCAGCGGCAGCACCTTCAGGCCGCGCTGCGCCAGGTAGGCAGCGTCGCGCGGCATGCACAGGACGGGAATCTGGCGCTCGCGCAGAAACTGCTTGCCCGCGCGGTCCAGGTGGTCAAAGTGCCCACGCTGGCAATGGGTGATGAGCGCGTGGGTCACGCGCTGCAGCGCCGCGTCGGCCTCGGCGGGCAAGTCCACCAGAGGGTTGCGCTGGCGCCGGGTGCCCAGGTAGCGCAGCGCGGGCAGGCTGCCCCGGGGCGCGAGCATGGGGTCCACCAGCAGGCCGACCGGGCGGCCCGCGTGCTGGAACTCCAGCAGGACGGTGGCATTGCGCAATTGGGTGATGAGCATGGGGGCTTTCAGTGGGAAGGGGGTGTTGCCATTGTTGAAAAGCAGGCCTCCCCCGAAAATGGCGCAGATTGACAATTTCTTTCCGTTTTAAGCCACCCATGGTTTCACCGACCTCTCCACCCCAGCCGCCCCTGCGCGTGGCGCTGCTGCTCTACCCGGGCTGCATGCCCGCCGGCCTGTTTGCGGCGGCGGACATGGCACGCGCCGCCAACCTGCGCGCGCAGGCCAGCGTGATGGACATCTGCTGGGCGGGCGTGGACCTGTCGCCCGTGCCCACCTGGCAAGGCCCTGCGCTGGCCCCCACCGTGGCGCTGCAGCATGCCGAGGCCGATGTGGTGCTGGTGCCGGGCCTGTGGCTCTCGTCGCCCGACCAGCTGCAGGGGCCGCTGCAGCAGCTGGCCCCGGTGGTACAGGCCTTGCGCGCGCTGCCCCGGCGCACCCAGCTGTGGAGCTACTGCGCGGGCGTGGTGCTGGCGGCTGCCAGCGGGCGGCTGCGCGGCCAGGGCGCCACAGCCACCTGGTGGTTGCGTGCGGCGCTGGAGCAGCAGTTTGCGCCGGTGGACTGGCGCTTTGACGAGCCGCTGGTGGCTGGCCCCACCGCCACCACCGCCGCCGGGGCCAACGGCTATTTGCCGCTGATGCTGCACGCGCTGGCCGCGCGCCTGCCGCCCCAGGCATTGACCGACCTGCAGGAGCTGCTGATGCTGCCCCGCCCCCGCACGGCGCACCCCGCATTTGCCGGGCATGACCTGATGACGCTGGCCGACGCCGACCTGCGCCGCGCCATGCTGTGGGTGCAGCGCAGCCCCGCCACCGATCTGCGACTGTCTGCGCTGGCCCAGGCGCTGGGCCTCTCGCCCCGCACGCTCGCGCGGCGGGTGCAGGCCCACACGGGCCTGACAGCAGCCTTATGGATGCGCCGCATCAAGTTGCGCCAGGCCAGCGAGGCGCTGTGCGACACGCCGCTGCCGCTCAAGCGCATTGCCGAAGACCTGGGCTTTGCCAGCGAGGCAGGGCTGCACCGCGCGTTCCGCCAGGCCACGGGGCAGACGCCGCTGGCCTACCGCATGGCACATGGCGCGCGCTAAGGGATCCTCTGCACGAATCGAGCGGCAAGTGGGCGCTGCGGATCGGGATGGGCTGCAAGTCGCAAAACGCAGCAATAGCCGCAGCTATTGCGAGTATTTGCAACGCCGCAGACGGCCCGAGACCGCAGCTGCACACGGCGCGGTGATTTGTGCAGAGGGTCCCTCAACGGCTCCTGCGCCAATTTTCAAGCCCAATCTGCCCCAAGCGCTAGTGAATCATGCGCAATCAGCTATGAACTTGATAGCATCATGTTTTCGTAGAAGAGGAGACCGCGCCCGCGCTGCTGACGTACGATGGCCCATCGAGGAGCCCGCATGAACCACCCGTTTCACAGCAGCAACAAAGACGTGGCCCAGCGCTGGTCGCAGTGGCAGCCGGACGCGCCGCAGCACGACGACGAGAAGCGGACCGACGGCCAGCCCGAGCGGCGCAAGGCCGGCAAACACCGCCGCACGGTGGCGCTCAAGGACTTTGATCCGTCGGCCAAGCCGTTTTCGCTGGGCGACAAGCTCAAGGACAAGGCCGCCACCGAGTCGATTGCGCAGGAGCTGGACACGCTGCAGAACCTGTTCTACGCCGACAAGCGCTACAAGCTGCTGGTGATCCTGCAGGGCACGGACACGGCCGGCAAGGACGGCACCATCCGGGGCGTGTTTGGCCGCATGAGCGCGCTGGGCGTGCACGCCGTGGGCTGGAGCGCCCCCACCGAGGCCGAACGTGCCCACGACTACCTGTGGCGCATCCACCAGAAGGTGCCCGGCGCGGGCGAGATCACGGTGTTCAACCGCAGCCACTACGAGGACGTGCTGGTGCCCGCCGTGAACGGATGGATCACCCCCGAGCAGCACCACCAGCGCTTTGGCCACATCAACGACTTCGAGCGCATGCTCACGCACACCGGCACCATCGTGCTCAAGTTCATGCTGCACATCAGCGCTGACGAGCAGCGTGAACGCCTGCAGGAACGCCTGGACGACCCGGCCAAGCACTGGAAGTTCTCGATGAGCGATATCGAGGCACGCAAGCAGTGGAGCCAGTACCAGAAGGCCTACGAAATGCTGCTGGCCGCCACGCACACGCCCTGGGCGCCGTGGACCATCGTGCCTGCCAACTCCAAGACCCACCGCAACCTGATGATCGCCACTCTGGTGCGCGAGGTGCTCACCGGCCTAGACCTGCGCTACCCGCCGGGCGACCCAGCGCTGCAGAAGATCCGCATCGAATAGGCCCCACACCGCTGCGGACGCGGCAGCGGGCGGCGCGGAGCCAGGCTGCGCATGCCATCACTGGCCCGACGGGCATTCGGGGATGCGGCCCCAGGCGTCGCCGCAGAAGTTCTGCCGTGTGCGGGTGAGGCAGCTCGCGCGCGACAGCTCGTTGCTCATGGCCGCGCACTGGGCCAGCGCACCGCGCAAGCGGGCCAGGCTGTCGCCGGGCGACGGCGCGGGCGCTGCGGGCGGCGGCCACGGTGCGTTGTCGGCCGGTGCCACTGTGCGTGGCTTGCCGGTGGCAGGCAGCGATGCCGCATCGGCCACGCGGGGCGCGGTGACAGGCGTGAAAGGCGGCGCAGAGGCCGCAGATGCAGACGACGGTGCAGCAGCGGCACTGTCTGGTGCGGACGCAGCGGCTGCCGGGCGTGCGCGTTCGGATTCAATGATTTCCTCCACCGGCTCGGGGCGGGAAGGTGCAGACTCCGCAGTGCCTGCGGTGCCGGGCACTGCGGCGGGGGCTGCGACGGCCGGGGCCTGCTGCGGGGGCGGCACGGCATCGGGCCGACCCAGCAGGTACCAGGCCGCAACGCCCGCCACCACCAGCAGGGCCACTGCGGCGCCTGCGTAGGCCATGGTCGGTCGCTGGCGCGCCGGGCCCGCAGCAGGATGCTCGTCGTCATCGAACACAAACTCCATCGGCGCCGGTGCAGCGGGGGTGGCGAGGTTGGCCTCTGCCTCCAGGGGGTGGGCGCACTTCACGCGCCAACGCGCCGTAGGGTGGTTGGGCGCTTGGCACTGCGGGCAGGCGGTGTAGGTCACGCTCATGGGATTTCCCTCTCTTTTTTCATTGGCCCGGCGGTCCGGTGTGTGCCCGGTGCAGCGCCTGGTTCTGTGCCGGGCTGGCCGAGTCTAGGCGCAACGGGCCGCCCGGCAAGGTCCAGGCCCACGGGTCGCTACCCGGCCGGTAGATTGCCGCACTGCAGCATGGGACAGGGTTGCGCACAACTATGCATCAAATGCATAACCCACAAACACACCGGCCTTGGACAGTGCCCGGGCCGAGGCATAAGCTTCGCAGCCTGAACTGATCCCACAAGGAAATTCACCATGTCAAACCCCGTCGGCGCCCCCGCCGCACAATCCCACCCCCTGCCCTCGTACCTGCAGGCCGACCACCTCGGCCCCTGGGGCAACTACCTGCAGCAGGTGGACCGCGTCACCCCTTACCTGGGCAGCCTGGCGCGTTGGGTGGAAACGCTCAAGCGCCCCAAGCGCATCCTGATCGTGGACGTGCCGATCGAGCTGGACAACGGCACCATCGCCCACTACGAAGGCTACCGCGTGCAGCACAACCTGAGCCGCGGCCCCGGCAAGGGTGGCGTGCGCTTCCACCAGGACGTGACGCTGTCGGAAGTGATGGCCCTGTCGGCCTGGATGTCGGTGAAGAACGCGGCGGTGAACGTGCCCTACGGCGGTGCCAAGGGCGGCATCCGCGTGGACCCCAAGAAGCTGTCGATGGGTGAGCTGGAGCGCCTGACGCGTCGCTACACCAGCGAAATCGGCCTGCTGATCGGCCCGTCCAAAGACATCCCTGCACCCGACGTGAACACCAACGGCCAGATCATGGCCTGGATGATGGACACCTATTCCATGAACGTGGGCGCCACCGCCACCGGCGTGGTCACCGGCAAGCCCGTGGACCTGGGCGGCTCGCTGGGCCGTGTGGAAGCCACCGGCCGTGGCGTGTTCACCGTGGGCGTGGAAGCCGCCAAGCTGACCGGCCTGGCGCTCGACGGTGCCCGCGTGGCCGTGCAGGGCTTTGGCAATGTGGGCGGCATTGCCGCCAAGCTGTTTGCCGAAGCGGGTGCCAAGGTGGTGGCGGTGCAAGACCACACCGGCACCATCTTCAACAGCAAGGGCGTGGATGTGCCCGCCCTGCTGGCGCATGTGAAGACCCGTGGTGGCGTGGGCGGCTTTGCCGGCGCCGATGTGATGAAGGCCGAAGAGTTCTGGGGCGTGGATTGCGAGATCCTGATCCCTGCCGCGCTGGAAGGGCAGATCACCAAGGACAACGCGGGCCAGATCAAGGCCAAGCTCGTGATCGAAGGCGCCAACGGCCCCACGACCACCGAGGCCGACGACATCCTGCACGACAAGGGCGTGCTGGTGCTGCCCGATGTGATCGCCAACGCCGGTGGCGTGACAGTGAGCTACTTTGAGTGGGTGCAGGATTTTTCCAGCTTCTTCTGGAGCGAGGACGAGATCAACGCCCGCCTGGTGCGCATCATGCAAGAGGCCTTTGCGGGCATCTGGCAAGTGGCGCAAGAGCACAAGGTGAGCCTGCGCACTGCCACTTTCATCGTGGCCTGCCAGCGCATCCTGCACGCCCGCGAAATGCGCGGCCTGTATCCATAAGCCCACGCCCGCCCCACCGGCCCGCCCCTTACCCGGGACGGGCCGTCACACCACCGCCAGCCGCTGCGATCCAGCCCTGGCGGTTTTTCTTTGCCCAGGCCTTGCGCAGCCACCGTGGCTGTTGCGCCGTGGCGACGCAGCAAGCGCGCACAACGGCCGTTCAAGGCCCCAGAACGACCGCGCAGCCGCCGCAGAAACCAAAAGATACGCACACATACAAATGGTGATCTTTCCCCCGGACCTTGCGTGAAAAACTGCCTGGACTTCGCATTCACGCCGTCTTCGGGAGATTCTGGTGGCCCTTCCATCCCTGCGCAGCCTGCTCGCGCGCTTTCTGCTCAGCCGCCTGCGCACCGCGCGCTCCGTGGCCCGTCTGGCGTACCGCCTGCACCCCCACAAACCCGCGCTCATCGACCGGCGCGGCACCCTCACCTATGCGCAGTTGCAGGATCGCGTGTACCGCCTGCAGGCCTGGATGCAGGCCCAGGGCGTGAAGAAAGGCGATGTGGTCTTCACCTGGCTGCCCGAGACCGGTGAGCAGTACGAAACCCGCCTGGCAACGTTTGAGAATGGCACCATCTTTGCCAGCTTTCACAAGCACCTGCCGGCCGAGGCAGCGCTCACGACCATGGGCCGCGTCAAGCCCACCGTCTTCATCCACGACCCGCTGCTGAGCACGCCCATCCTGCAGGCCGTGCGCGAGCAGCTGCCCGGCTTGCGCGTGCTGGCGCTGGGGGATGAATACGAGCGCGCCCTGGCGCAGCAGACCCCCTCTGCGGGAACGGCCGATGTGCACGAAGACGATGTGTTTGCGCTGCACATGACCTCGGGCACCACGGGCCTGCCCAAGTCCATCGGCTACAGCAACCGCAAGTACCTGGACAGCGTGCGCCTGATCTCGCGCGCCATCGACTTCAAGCCGCCCGCCAACGGGCCGGACGTGAACATGCTGGGCCTGCCGCTCACCGGCCCGGGCTCGGGCCTGGTGCTGCCTACGCTGCTGGCGGGTGCGGCGTTGGTGATGCCCGAGGACTTCCGCGCCACCACGCTGGCCGGGCTGATCCAGAAGCACCGCGTGTCGCGCGCTTTCCTGTCGCCCTCGGCCATCATCGACCTGCTGGACGAGCCCACGCTGGGCCAGTACGACCTGTCGTCGCTGACCCATGTGCCCTACGGCTCGGAGATGATGCCCGCGCCCAAGATCGCCGAGGCCATCCGCCGCTTCGGGCCCATCTTCCAGCAGGGCTACGGTTGCCTGGAGGCCCTGCCCCCCATCACCTGGTTGCTGCCCCACGAGCATGTGGACGCGCAAGGCAACCCGCTGGGCAACGACATCCTCTCCACCGTGGGCCGCGTGATGCCGGGCGTGGACGTGGTCATCCGCGACGAGCAGTTTGCGCCGCTGCCGCTGGGCCAGATGGGCCTGATCACCGTGCAGACACCGGTGCGGTTTGACGGCTACTGGCTGGACCCGGAAAAGACCAGCGAAACCCTGCGCGACGGCTGGGTGGTGATGGGAGACCTGGGCTACTTCGACGCCGCCGGTTACCTGCATGTGTTGGGCCGCAGCGCCGACCGCGTGGTGCGCAATGGCCAGGCGCTGAACCCGCGTGAGATCGAAGAAGTGGCGCACTCCCACCCGGCCGTCAAGGAGGCCTGCCTGGTGCAGCATGGCACCGCCGCCGTGCTGGTGGCCAGCCTGCGGCAAAGCTGGCGCAACGACCGGGGCACCCAGGCCCTGGAGCACGATCTGGCAGAGTTTCTGGTGCAACACCTGCCGCCCGAGATGCGGCCCGACGATGTGCGCCTGGTCACCGAGATTCCGCGCAGCTTCCTCAACAAGATGCTGCGGCGCGAGGTGCGCCTGATGCTGGAAGCCATGCCGCCGCGCAGCAGCGCGGCGCACACGGCGCGCGCAGAGCCTGTGGCGGGCTCGATGGTGACGGCTGCCCGGGCCGAAGCAATGGCATCCGCGCACCCATGACAGCCCCCATGAACATGCAGTACACCCCACACATCCGGCTGAGCCTGGGCACCAAGCTCGGCTACGCCGTGGGCAACGTCGGCCTGCAGATGCTGATTGCGGCCATGAGCTTCCTGCTCATGATCTTCTACACCGATGTGGCCCTGGTGCCTCCGGCCGTGGCCGGTGCGGCGCTGCTGGTGGGCAAGGTGTGGGACACCATCAACGACCCGCTGTTTGGCTGGCTGACCGACCGCACGCGCTCGCGCCACGGCCGCCACCGCGTGTACCTGATCTACGGCGCCCTGCCCCTGGCGGTAGTGGCTGCCGCCGTGTGGATGGTGCCCCCGGGCCTGAGCCCCTGGGCAGCGTTTGTATGGATCGCCGTCACCTACACGCTGTTCGACACCGCGATGACGCTGGTGCAGCTGCCCTACCAGGCCATGGCCGCCAACATGACGCAAGACTACGACGAGCGCACCAGCCTCACGGCTTTTGCATCCATGGGTGCCCTGCTGGGGTTTTTTGCGGGCAGCGTGTTCATGCCCCTGCTGGTGCGGGCCGCGCCCGATGCACGCACGGGCTACGCACTGGCAGGCGCCTGTTTCGGGCTGGCCGCCGGGGTTGCTGTGGCCGTGGTGGCCTGGCGCGTGCGCGAGCCCGCCGCCACCGGCGACTTATCGCCTACGGCCCCAACCCCTCCAGCAGCCACACCCGGCTGGGCATCGGTACGCAGCACCCTGCTGGCCACGCTGCGCAACCGCCCGTTTGTGATGCTGGTGAGCGCAGCCGGGCTGGTGCGGCTCGGCCTCACGCTGGTGCAGGCCTCGCTCGCTTATTTCGTCATCTACCAGCTGCAGGGCGACAAGGGCGATTTGCCACGCTTCATGGGCATCCTGCTCGCGGTGGTGGGCGTCTCGCTGTTCGTCTGGAAGCGCGTGGTGGACCGCTGGGAGAAAAACCGGGCCTACATCCTCGGGCTGGTGTTCTGCTGTGCGGGGCTGGTGGCGCTGTACTGGGTGGGCCCAGGCCAGCAGGCCCTGGTGACGGGCATCCTGGTGGTGGTGGGCATTGGCATGGGCGCGCACTGGATCGTGCCGTTTGCCATGGTGCCCGACACCATCGACCACGGCCACATGCAAGCGGGCGAGCGGCAGACCGGCATGTACTACGGCCTGTATGGCCTGGTCGACAAGCTGGCTCGCACCCTGGCCACGGTGCTGGTGGCCGGCATGCTGGAGCTGACCGGTTATGTGCCCAACGTGGCCCAGTCTGCCCAGGCGCTGCAAGGCATCACGGCCATGACGGGCCTGCTGCCGGCGCTGTGCCTGGTGCTGGCCATCCCGCTGCTGATGGCCTACCCCATCACCCGCGCCCGCCATGCAGACCTGGTGCGCAGCGTGGGCGCTGCCGCCCCGGCGGAGACGGCCAGTGCGGCAGCAGTGGCCGCAACCCCTGTACGCCAGAGCGAACACACCACCCGCCCTGCGTGGGAGCCCTCACGCACACTGCCCGGTGGTGGGCACGACTTCGCACACAGTCGTTAGAGAACATCCGGGAGCGCCCTCAGGCAGACGGCGCTGGCCCGACCGGTTCGGGCGGCAACACGCCGCGCAGCGCCAGACAGAAGGGCTGCGCACACTCTGCGCGCGCTGCATACGGGCAGCCCACGGTCTCGCACAGGCCCGAATCCCCGTTGCGCGCCCGCGCGTCCTCGCGCGGCACCTGGCCGCTGGCCTGCAGCACGGCCATCTGGGTCCAGGGGTCCAGGCGCCCTGTGGCCTGCTGCAGCATGTCGCGGCCATACACGGTGGCGGCCAGTTGCGGTTGCAGGTCCAGCACCAGCAGCGCGCTGGTGCGCGGCGCGGCAGCATCCATGCCCTGCAACACCAAGGCCATGACCCCCGATTGCAACGCCTGGCCGCCGCCCGCAAAAGGCACCTGCAGCGCGCCGCCCGCAGCGGTGGCGCCCGCGCCCAGGCTTGCGCTGACTTGCGCCGCCGCCGCGCCCGCAGCGGCAGGTGAAGCCTGGGCCGCCAGCCACGGCACCGGGGCACGCAAGGTGAGCGCCAGCCCGCGCGGCCCCTCGGGGGTCGACACCACGCCCTGGCGCACCAGCCAGGTTTGCAGCGGCGGCTGGTCGGCATCCAGCGCGCCGCTCTCCAGCGCCTGCGCCATGCCAATCGGCCAGGGCTGCGCGGCCACCACGCGCTGCGGCACTCCGGCCTGGGCGGTGACCTGTGCCACCAGGGCACTCACCATCCGCAGCAACGGTGCGCTGAGGCCCGACGCGGGCCAGGCCGTGCCACTTGTGGCGGAGGCAGCGGACGCCGCGACATTGCCAGACGTACCCGGGGTTGCGCCACGGGGCAGCGCCGATGCCCCCGGGGGCGCAGCCCGCGCGGCCCCCTCACCCCTTGCGCCCTGCAATCGGCCATCGGCCCCGCCCGCCCGGCGCGGGTCGAAGCCCGCCGCCAACTGTTCGCGCGCCTGGGGCGAGATGCTGGCCTGGTCCGCCGGCGTAGGCAGCGGCCCGCCGGGCGGGCTGGGTGATGTGACCGAGGGCGGCGGCGCGCTAGGGTCTGCGGTGGGCAGCGGTGCGGGTGCAGCAGATTTGGGTTTGTCCAGCCCCAGCAACGCCGTCTGCCGCTGCAGCGCCGCCTCGGCCAGGAACTGGGCCACCGGCGGCAGTGCCGTGCGGGACGGATCGATCGGGAGGGTCATGCCGGGTTGCCTGGGGAAGGGATGTCCGATTCTGTAGCGATTCGTCCAGCGTGAACAGGCCATGGTGCGGGCAGGCCTGCCGCGCGCATCAGCTATCAACTACATAGCAAAAGGTGCAATAAAGTCCGGCGCTACCGGCACTTTTTGCCCACAATCCGGTTCCACCGCCCGCCGCCTTGCCTCTCAGCGCGCAGCCACCTCCCCGCCATGCAACCGCACACCACCGCCCGCTCGCGCCTTGTTGATCGCCACCCCACGCCCCACACCGGGGTTGCGCCCGCACTGCTGATGGCCGTGCTGGGCTTCCTGCTGTTCAGTGGGTGGATGTATGCGCCGCAGTGGGAGCGAGCCTTCCGCTCGGACGGCTCGCCGGTGTCGTGGCTGTCGAGCGCGCTGCTGCTGGCGCTCAGCATCACGGCCCTGCGGATGGTGGGGGACCGCGCCCTGCCCCGGCAGCTGGGCGCCTGGCTGGCGCTCTCGTTTTTTGTGCTGGCGCTGGACGAGCAGTTCATGCTGCACGAGCTGTGGAAATTCCGCTGCCATGAATGGACGGACGCCTGCCGCTGGGCCCCCGTGCGCGAAGCCCCCATGCTCGCCGTGGCGGTGGTGGGCCTGCTCACCATGGCTTGGCTGCACCACGCCTTGTGGCACCCCGGCACCCGCGCGCTGCTGTGGGCGGGCCTGGCGGTGGGCTGGCTGGCGATAGGTGTGGACCAATGGCCCGAAGTGCAAGCGCGCTGGCCCCGCCTGCCCGAGCTTCCATCGCCGCTGGCCACGCTGGAAGAAGGGCTGGAAGTGGTGGCCGAGGCGCTGGTGCTGGGGGCGTTGTTGCGGCAACCGGGGCAGCGATAAGAGGGAGACGCCGTGCAGATCCGCTGGCAGACGGATGAGAGCCATGCCCGACGTTCAGCAGTACTCAGCTGAACTGCTCATAAAACACATCAATCGGGCTCGTGGCGACCTTGGCCTGGAGCGGAAAAATCTCCCAGGAATTTTCAACGCTCATGTCATCAAGGCGAGCCAACAATTGATCCCGCACAGCCGCTTTCACTTCCTGTCGCCAGTTCAAGACCTGGCCCCAGGTTGAACTCCCATTCAAATGCAATGGAAACCGCACAGCTTGCACTGATGCGCTATAGGCCAGAGGAAAGAGCCGCCTGTAGGCGTGAAGGTTGTAGAGCCACGAAACGCCACGCACTGTTGTAGCCATTGGCGCACTTCGCTGAACATGTGCAAACAAGTCGCGCAGGTCTGACATCCTCGCGCCGACGTTCTCAACGGCCAATGGACTGGACTTGAGTCCACTTGGCGGTAGAAAGTGGATGCGCAAGGTACCGGTGGCATCGGGCGGGTCGTACGAGAAGCAGCCAAACGACCGTTCGAGTTCGGGGTAGGAGTGGGGCCGCTGGTACTCGGCGTACAAGGCGAGTTGGGCAGCATGGTCACTGCCTGTGCTTTGAACTCTGGCCAAGAAGCGATGCCATTGAGTCTCGCCGGCGTTGCCCCAAAGGTTCAGCCTGCGTCGCAGGTTAGTACAACGGTCAATGGCCACGTCAATTGGAACCGCCGCTTTCACCGCATAGTGCGCGGCAAACTTCAATTGAAGAGAAAAATAACATTCAAGCATTGAATTGGACGGTGACACTGGCTCGCCGACTGCTGCTCCCAGCCGAACGTTGTCCAGCAGCCTCCCCTCACGTGCACTCCTGATCCACCCAATACCCCGCCGGAAACCATTGACCGTTGATATTGAGATACCAGCGCCATTCAAAAATGGGCTCAAAGCTCATGCCCCCTGGCGAAGGGGTGTCGATGCGCAGGATGTCCGCCACACCGTCGCGGTCCAGGTCAATCTCGTGCACCGTCACCGCCGTTTTCTTGAGCTCGGGCTGGGGCCGGTAGGGCGGGTCGGCGGGCATCATCCAGCTGGTGGCGTAGCGCCGGGAGCGCACCTTCACCGCATCGGGCGGCAGCTTGCCGGGCACCACCAGGCGCACCAGCACTTCAGCGGAATCTGACACCTTGGCATAGCCGCGCACGGCAGTGGTCTCGTCGTTGCGCGGGTCGTCAAAGCCCTTGCCCGGGTAGTGGCCGCCGCAATAGTGGTCTGCATTGCTGATGTCCCAATACCGCCGGCCCAAGGTGCGGGCGCCCACCAGGCCCTGGTGCGTGATGGCGTACAGCGTGAGCGCCGGGGCAAAGGCCAGATCGGCACCGCCCACGTCCCAGAAGCCAGTCACGAACTCGATCTCGGGTCCGCTGTGGCGGTTGAAGCTGCCATAGGGCACAGCGGTGGGCTCCACGGCAATGCGGCTGCCCGCCACGGCCGCGATGCCGTCGGCCTCGGTCTCGTGCAGCAGGGCCACGCTGGTGTGGCTGCGGAAGTACGACGGGGCAATGGCAGGCAGCGTGGGGGCGGATGCCAGGGGCGCCACGGCCGGGATATGGTCCACGGCGCGGGTGGCCAGCTTCAGGTTGTCCAGCGGGTTGACGGGGCGGCCCCGGTCGATCTCCTGCTCGGGTCGCAGCAACACGCCGCCGCGCATGAGCTTTTTGGCAGCCTCCCATTCGGGGCGCAGGGGGTACTGCACGGGCATCCGGGGCGTGTGGCTTTGAGTCAACGCGGGCAACTGCAATGCAGCGGGGCGCGGCAGGGCGTTGCCATAGGCCCGCATGCGGTTGGCGGACGGCGCCACCCAGAAGGCGCGGGCGGCGTCCTTGCCCGCCTGGGCCAGGGTGAGGGGCTGGTCGGCCAGCAGGTTGCAGGCCACATGGGCTTGCAGGGGCTCAGGCAAAGGCGGGCCTAGGCGCGCATCGCCCGTGTAGAGCACGGCGCACCAGCCGTCGCGCTCGGTGAGCTGTTGCAGCACGGTGTTGGCAGGCACCTGGGCCACGATGCGGGCCTGCGACTGGGCAGCATCGCGCAGGTTGACCCACGAGCCCTGCACATAACGCTGCTTGGCGGGCGCGACAGCCGGTGTCTGGGCATTGGCCGGGCCGATGAGTGCTGCGCCCAGCAAAGCAGCCATGGTCCAGTGGCGAGGCCGTGTGGCGTGCACCAAGGTCTTCATGCTCCAGCCCCTGCAAAAGAGTTACACCGCCAATGCAGGCTCTGCCGCTGCAGCAGGCGGTTGCGATTCAATCACCCGCGCCAGCAGCGCGCCGCTGTAGCGCGCGGGCAGCGGGATCCAAACGCGCACCGGGCTGCCCTGGGCGACCTGCACGGGCTGGCCTTCCACATTGCGCATCTCTTGCAGGCGCACGGTGATGTTGCCGCTGGGGTGCACGACCTCGACCAGGTCGCCCACGGCAAAGTGGTTCTTGGTTTCGACCTGAACCCAATCTCCTGACAGGCCCACATCTGCCTGTCCTTCGGCACCCAGCACCTCGCCCACATACTGGCTGCGCTGCGTGGCCGAGTGGCCGCTGATGTAGTTTTGGTAGTCGTTGCTGGGGCGGCGCTCCAGCAGGCCGCCGGTGTAGCCGCGGTTGGACAGGCCTTCGAGCTCGATCAGCAGCTCGGGGTTGAAGGGCCGGCCCGCCACGGCATCGTCGATGGCCCGGCGGTACACCTGGGCGGTGCGGGCCACGTAGTACAGGCTCTTGGTGCGGCCCTCGATTTTGAGCGAATCGACGCCGATCTGCGCCAGGCGCGCCACGTGCTCCACCGCACGCAGGTCCTTGCTGTTCATGATGTACGTGCCGTGCTCGTCTTCCATGATGGGCATCATCTGCCCTGGGCGGCCCGCTTCTTCGATCAGGTAGACCTTGTCGGCCTTGGGATGACGCTCGCCGTTGCCGGTGGTGGAGAACGACTGCTCGGCCTTTTGCTGCGCGGCCTCGAAGTTGAAGTCGCCTTCCATCTTCTGCGCAATGGCTTCGCCCGTGGTGGGGTCGATGTCGGCGTCGTGCGTGGCGTAGTTCCAGCGGCAGGCGTTGGTGCAGGTGCCCTGGTTGGGGTCGCGGTGGTTGAAGTAGCCGCTGAGCAAACAGCGGCCCGAGTACGCAATGCACAGCGCGCCGTGCACGAAGACTTCCAGCTCCATGTCAGGGCATTCCTGGCGGATTTTCTCGATCTCGTCCAGGCTCAATTCGCGCGAGAGGATGACGCGCTCCACGCCCATCTTCTGCCAGAACTTCACGGCCGCCCAGTTGGTTGTGTTGGCCTGCACCGAGAGGTGCACCACCTGCTCGGGCCACTTCTCCTTGACCATCATGATCAGGCCCGCGTCGGCCATGATGAGGGCGTCGGGCTGGCAGTCGATCACGGGCTCGATGTCGCGCAGGTAGGTGCGGATCTTGTCGTTGTGCGCAATCAGGTTGCTGGTCACAAAAAACTTCTTGCCGCGTGCGTGCGCCTCGTCAATGCCTTGCTTGATCTGCTCCAGGCGGAACTCGTTGTTGCGCGCGCGCAGGCTGTAGCGCGGCTGGCCTGCGTACACGGCGTCGGCGCCAAAGTCATAGGCGGCGCGCATCTTGTCGAGCGAGCCGGCGGGCAGGAGCAGTTCGGGGGCTTTGAGCGTGGTCATGGGGTGGCCCAATCTAAAAATCGTCGGTATCAGGTCAGCGCGGCATCAGTGGCAGGCCCGCGAGCATGCCCACGGCCTGCGCTGGAAACGCTTCGGCATCAAACGCCTTGTCCCCATCGGCATCCTGCACGCCGTTGGGCACCAGGCCCTTGAAGTCGAACTGTCGCGGGTCCATGAAGTGCGAGGGCACGAGGTTGCGCAGCGCCACGGCCATGTTCTCGATGCGGCCGGGGTAGAGCTGCTGCCAGTCGCGCAGCATCTGGCCGATCTGCTTGCGCTGCAGGTTCTCCTGGCTGCCGCACAGGGTGCAGGGGATGATGGGGAACTGGCGGTGTTCGGCCCAGCGCGTAAGGTCGTCCTCGGCTACATAGGCCAGGGGGCGTATGATGAGGTGGTCGCCCCGGTCGCTCTGCACCTTGGGCGGCATGCCCTTGAGCTTGCCGCCGAAGAACATGTTGAGGAAGAACGTCTGCAGCATGTCGTCGCGGTGGTGGCCCAACGCGATCTTGGTGCACCCCAGCTCGTCGGCCACGCGGTACAGGATGCCCCGGCGCAGTCGGCTGCACAGGCTGCACATGGTCTTGCCTTCGGGGATGTGCTCCTTGACGACGCTGTAGGTGTCCTGCGTTTCGATGTGAAAGGGCACGCCGACCTGCGTCAGATACTCCGGCAGCACGTGGGCCGGAAAGCCGGGCTGCTTCTGGTCGAGGTTGACGGCGATCAGCTCGAACTTGTGGCCGTTGCGCTGCTGCAGCATGCGCAGCACGTCGAGCATGGCGTAGCTGTCCTTGCCGCCCGAGACGCAGACCATGACCTTGTCGCCGTCTTCGATCAGACCAAAGTCGGTGATGGCCTGGGCCACCTGGCGCACCAGGCGCTTTTCGAGCTTGAGCGCGGCGTGGGCGGCAGCCTTGGCAGCCGCTGCGGCAGCGTCGTCGTCGCCCTCCACAAAGGAAGAGGCGGGCGGGGTAGCGGTATCAAGCATGGAATGGACGGACCAGACGGCGAAACGGGAAGGCGCAATGAAGGGGGGATTGCAAGGTTGCCGCACCCAGCGGCGCCTTGCAATGGGCTGCCGCACTGCGCTGGTACGGCATTGACTACTATTTTTATAGCTACCAGCGCATATGGAACAGGCGCTAGCAGCCAATTCGACTCAAATTCAGGCTTCTGCGGGGTAGAACATCTTGCGAGTGGGCACATCGGCCACCGCCTTGGCAATGGCGCCAATGTGGTCTGGCGTGGTGCCGCAGCAGCCGCCCAGGATATTGACCAGCCCCTCGGCCGCAAACTCGTGCACCAGGCGGCTGGTGATCTCGGGCGTTTCGTCAAAGCCGGTGTCGCTCATGGGGTTGGGCAGGCCGGCGTTGGGGTAGCAGCTGATGAAGGTGTCCTCGGCCACCCGGTTCAGCTCCTGGATGTAGGGGCGCATCAGCGTGGCGCCCAGGGCGCAGTTCAGACCAATGGCCAGCGGGCGCGAGTGGCGCACGCTGTGCCAGAAGGCGGTGACGGTCTGGCCCGACAGGATGCGGCCCGAGGCGTCGGTCACGGTGCCGCTGATGATGAGCGGCAGGCGCTCGCCGCTCTTCTCAAAGAATTCGTCAATCGCGAACAGCGCGGCCTTGGCGTTCAGGGTGTCGAAGATGGTCTCGACCAGCAGCACGTCGGCGCCGCCTTCGACCAGCGCCTCGGTCTGCTCGTAGTAGGCAGCGCGCAGGGTTTCAAAGTCGATGTTGCGGGCGCCGGGGTCGTTCACGTCGGGGCTGATGCTGGCCGTCTTGGGCGTGGGGCCGAGGGCGCCGGCCACGAAGCGGGGCTTGTCGGGCGTGCTGTATTTGTCGCAAGCCGCGCGCGCCAGCTGGGCCGAGCGCAGGTTCATCTCACGCGCCAGCTCGGCCATGTGGTAGTCCTCCTGCGCCACGGTGGTTGCGCCGAAGGTGTTGGTCTCGATGAGGTCGGCGCCAGCGGCCAGGTAGCGCTCGTGGATGTCGCGGATCACGTCGGGCCGGGTGATGCTGAGCAGCTCGTTGTTGCCCTTCACGTCGTACGCAAAGTCCTTGAACCGGTCCCCCGCGCCATCCGGCCCGGTGTAGCCCTCGCCCCGGTACTGCGCCTCGCCCAGCTTGAAGCGCTGGATCATGGTGCCCATGGCGCCGTCGAGGATGACGATGCGTTGGGCAAGGATATCGGGGAGTTGCGCGGCGCGCGTGTAGTGGAGGGCTTGCATAGGCCCCTATTGTAGAAAGTGCGGCCCCTGCGCCCTTGCAGCGCACAATATGCGCCTGCCGCGCTCAGGGCCAAGCCCTGGCGCGCCAGAAAATACTGGCCGTATCGGCACCAAGCGCTTGATTTATATGCGCTTGTAGCTATCTATTTCAGAGTATCCGCTTGTCCTCTCGCCCGTCTCCCGCGCTGTCCCCTGCCCATGCCGTTTTGCAGGACGTTTTTGGCTACGAGCAGTTTCGCGGCCCGCAGCAGGCCATTGTTGAGCATGTGATCGCCGGTGGCGATGCGCTGGTGCTCATGCCCACCGGCGGCGGCAAGAGCCTGTGTTACCAGGTGCCGGCCATCGTGCGCCAGCGGCAGGGGCGTGGGGTCACCATCGTGGTGTCGCCGCTGATTGCGCTGATGCACGACCAGGTGGGCGCGCTGCACGAGGCGGGGGTGTCTGCCGCGTTTCTCAACTCCACGCTGAGCTATGACGAGACGCAGGACGTGGAGCTGCGGCTGCAGACCGGCGACATCACGCTGCTGTATGCCGCGCCCGAGCGGCTGAACACACCCCGGTTCCTCGGCCTGCTCGACAGTCTGTACCACGGCGGTCACCTGTCGCTATTTGCCATCGACGAGGCGCACTGCGTGAGCCAGTGGGGCCACGACTTCCGCCCCGAATACCGCGCGCTTACCGTGCTGCACGAGCGTTATGCGGGCGTGCCCCGCATTGCACTCACGGCCACGGCCGATGCGCTGACGCGCGCCGACATCGTGGAGCGGCTGCAGCTGGAAGGCGCGCAGCATTTCGTGAGCAGCTTTGATCGGCCGAACATCCGCTACCGCATTGAGGAAAAGAAGGAGCCGCTGGCGCAGCTGCTGCGCTTCATCGAGCGTGAGCACCCGGACGACGCAGGCGTGGTCTACTGCCAGTCGCGCAAACGCGTCGAGGAAATGTCGGCTGCACTCGTGGACGCGGGCATCAAGTCCCTGCCCTACCACGCAGGCCTGCCCGCCGAGGTGCGCCAGCAGAACCAGGACCGCTTCCTGCGCGAGGAAGGCATCGTGATGGTGGCCACCATTGCGTTTGGCATGGGCATCGACAAGCCCGACGTGCGCTTTGTGGCGCATGTGGACATGCCCAAGAACATCGAGGGCTACTACCAGGAGACGGGCCGCGCAGGCCGCGACGGGCTGAACGCCGACGCGTGGATGGCCTACGGCCTGCAGGACGTGATGAACCAGCGCCGCATGATCGACGAGAGCCCGGCAAGCGAGGAGTTCAAGCAGGTGATGCGCGGCAAGCTCGACGCGCTGCTGGCCCTGGCGGAGGCCACCGATTGCCGGCGCGTGCGGCTGCTGGGCTACTTTGGCGAGCAGTCCACGCCCTGCGGCAACTGCGACAACTGCCTGAACCCGCCCGCCGTGTGGGACGGCACGGATGCGGCCCGCAAGCTGCTGTCCACCATCTACCGCGTGCAGCAGGCCAGCGGCCTCAGCTTTGGCACCGGCCACATCATGGACATCGTGCGCGGCAAGGACACCGAGAAGGTGAAGCAGTTCGGGCACGACAAGCTCTCCACCTTCGGCGTGGGCAAGGACTATTCCGAAGCGCAATTGCGCGGCGTGCTGCGCCAGCTGCTGGCCACCGGGGCCGTGGGGCTGCAAAAGGTGATGCTGGAGAGCGGCCACAGCTTCGACACGCTGAGTCTCACCGACGGCTCCCGCCCTGTGCTCAAGGGAGACGTGCCCGTGCTGCTGCGCGAATCCACGGCCAGCGCACCCGCCAAGCGCACGCGGCGCAGCACGGCACCGCCGGCCGCTGCCGCCAACCTGGGGCCCGATGCCCAGGCGCGCTTCATCAACCTCAAGGCCTGGCGCGCCGAGGTGGCACGCGAGCACAACCTGCCCGCTTATGTGATCTTTCACGACGCCACACTGGCTGCGATTGCCGAGCGC
The DNA here is from genome assembly GCF_025246485.1 of Acidovorax sp. K2F. Taxonomy (NCBI): domain Bacteria; kingdom Pseudomonadati; phylum Pseudomonadota; class Betaproteobacteria; order Burkholderiales; family Comamonadaceae; genus Acidovorax; species Acidovorax sp. K2F. Next base: position 210,403 of record NZ_JAOBSQ010000001.1, on the reverse strand, counting down.
AATCCCGCGTCCCTGGACGACCTGCAGGGGATCAGCGGCATGGGGGCGAAGAAGCTGGAGGCTTATGGGGCTGAGGTGCTGAGGGTGTGCACGAATGCCTGACCGTTTGGAGTTGCTGCACTGACTCCGCGTTTCGCTCTATCGCCCAGTGCTGGGCATTCGACATGCTTATCCTGTTGTTGGAGGCTGGGACCGTCTTGTGCGGATAGGCTATAACCTTCTTCGCCTCGAAGGGAGGTTCAACCAATGAGAAAGACGCGGATGTTCAAGAAAATTCTGGGGGTGGCGGCATTGTTGGGCGCAGGTCTGGCGCAGGCGTTCTCCCCCCAAGTGGGTACCTGGATCGTGACCTCGGAGATGGACGGTAAGCCTGGTCGGGGCTTCGGCATCGACGTGCAGAACACCACGCTGGTGATGCAGATGTATGCGTACGAGAACAGCGGCCAGTCGACCTTTTACCTCGCGGTGGGCGATATGGTGGACAACAAGGTGACCGCACCGCTGACCAAGTATACCGGCGGCCGGTTCTTTGGCAGTGGGGCCCGTTCGGGCACGGCGGCAGGAAGCCCGGGCAACGTGACCGTGCGCTTCACGACAGGCACCACGGGGTTCATCACCTTTCCGAACGAGCCTGAGGTGGCGATTGCACGTTTCAACTTCGGTTACGGCGCCGTGGCGGAGAGTCTGCGCGGCTTCTGGACACTGAACTCCATCGGCAGCGAAGGCCTGCAGTCGGACCTAGTGGAATTCAACACCAACCTGGGCGCAACCACCAACGGCAACGGCCTGATGGCCAACACCGCCCAGAGCTTCGGGTGCGAACATCAGGTGCGTGGCGCCCTGAGCGGTAATGTGCTGTGCGTCAAGATCAACTCCAGCAACCAAGTCGTTCGCACCTATGTTTTCGTCTACAGCGTGAATGAAGGCGAAGGCTACTCTGTAGCGTCTGCCAACAGCGCCCAGCAGTCGTTGTATATCCGCCGCCTGACCACGCCCAAGGGTGTCGGCACCGGTCTGCTGTACAAGAATGCGGAGGCGGGCACGAGCCACGCATCCGCTTTGGTCCAGCACATCGAGAAGATCTCCCTCGACGGCCTCCCTGAGTAAACCAGGCCACCGGACCGCAGCGCAGCGGATGCCCTGGAGGTGGTGCGTACTACGGCGGGCAGTAGCTAGGCAGTTTGTGTGCCGGGACGCAGCGGACGCCCGCCACAGAGCCCCGCGCTGCGACACAATGGCGCCATGCTGACCCTCCAAGACATCCGCGACGCCGCCACCCGCCTACAAGGCCAGGTGCTGGACACCCCCTGTGTGGAATCCAAGACGCTCTCGCAGATCGTGGGCGCGCAGGTCTTCCTCAAGTTCGAGAACCTGCAGTTCACCGCGTCCTTCAAAGAGCGCGGCGCCTGCAACCGGCTCACGCTGCTGACGGACGCCGAGCGCGCACGCGGCGTGGTGGCCATGAGTGCGGGCAACCATGCGCAGGGCGTGGCCTACCACGCGCAGCGACTGGGCCTGCGCGCAGTCATCGTGATGCCGCGCTTCACGCCCGGCGTGAAGGTGGAGCGCACGCGCGGGTTTGGTGCCGAGGTGGTGTTGCATGGCGACACGCTGGAAGAAGCCCGCGCCCACGCCTACGCGCTGGCCGATGCGCAAGGCCTGACCTTTGTCCACCCCTACGACGACGAGGGCGTAGCTGCGGGCCAGGGCACGCTGGGCCTGGAGATGCTGCAGGCCGTGCCCGACCTGGACACGCTGGTGATTGCCGTGGGCGGCGGCGGGCTGATCTCGGGTGTGGCGACGGCGGCCAAGGCGATCAAGCCCGGCATCGAGGTCATTGGCGTGCAGACCATGCGCTTCCCGGCCATGGTCAACGCGGTCAAGGGCACGCACCACCCGCAGGGCACATCAACCATCGCCGAGGGCATTGCCGTGGGCACGCCGGGCAAGATCACGCAGGAGATCGTCAAGCGCCTGGTAGACGACCTGGTGCTGGTGGACGAGGGCGACATCGAGCAGGCGGTGCTGATGCTGCTGGAGATCGAAAAGACCCTGGTCGAAGGCGCAGGCGCCGCCGGCCTGGCGGCGCTGGTGCGCTACCCCGAACGCTTCCAGGGCAAGCGCGTGGGCCTGGTGCTGTGTGGCGGCAACATCGACCCGCTGCTGCTGGCGGCCATCATCGAGCGCGGCATGGTGCGCTCGGGGCGCCTGGCGCGCATCAAGGTCAGCGCACGCGATGTGCCCGGCGTGCTGGCGCGCATCACCGCCACCGTGGCCGACGCGGGCGCCAATATCGAGGAAGTGCACCACCAGCGCGCCTTCACCATGCTGGCCGCGCAGAACGTGGAGATCGAACTGGTGCTGCAGACCCGGGGCAAGCCCCATGTGGATGAGGTGCTGGGACAGCTCCGCACGGCGGGCATGCAGGCCGACCTGATCTGAGAGCCTGTTCATAGAGACCACAGGGTTTTGCCCCTGCACAGGTTCTCGCGGCTAGAATTGCGCAAGTTTTAAGCATCTGGAGCCCACCATGTCTGACCACAACACCTCGCACGCCCCCGCAACACCATCGAACGACCCTGTGGAAAACGTCGTTCACGTGGTCCCCGTGGTGCTGCCGGTGGTGGGCGGCATCATGATGTTCCTGCTGGCATTCATCGCCGTGATGATGGCCTGACCGCTCCGGCAGGCCTCCACCACAGCCCCGCAGTGCGGGGCTTTTTTTCGTCCAGCCCCCACTCCCATCCTCGTTTGACCTGGAGAACCCCCATGAGACCCGGACACGCACTCGTCCTCTTTTCCGGAGGCCAAGACTCCACCACCTGCCTGGCCTGGGCCCTGGAGAACTTTGCCCATGTCGAAACCGTCGGCTTTGACTATGGCCAACGCCACCATATCGAACTGCAGGCGCGGCAGACGGTGCTGTCATCGCTGCGCGCGCAGTTTCCGCAGTGGAACGCGCGGCTGGGCGATGACCACATGCTGGACCTGGCCGTGCTGGGCCACATCAGCGACACGGCGTTGACGAGCGATACCGAGATCCAGATGACCGCCGCAGGCCTGCCCAACACTTTTGTGCCAGGGCGCAACCTCCTGTTCTTCCAGCTGGCGGCCGCCGTGGGCTACCGGCGGGGCCTGCACACCCTGGTGGGCGGCATGTGCGAAACCGATTTTTCGGGCTACCCCGACTGCCGTGACGACACGCTCAAGGCGCTGCAGGTCGCGGTATCGCTGGGCATGGGACAGCGTTTCACCTTCGATACCCCGCTGATGTGGCTGGACAAGGCCGAGACCTGGGAACTGGCCCGGGCCCTCGGTGGGCAAGCACTGGTCGATCTGATCGTGAACGACTCGCACACCTGCTACCACGGCGTGCGCGACACGCTGCATGCGTGGGGCTACGGCTGCGGTACCTGCCCGGCCTGCGCGCTGCGCAAAAGCGGCTATGAGCGCTGGAGCGGTGCCACGACCGCCTAGTCCCAAAGTCCACGAAGATGGGGGCAAGAACCATGCATAAACCTATGTTATTTTTGCATGGTTTTGACCCCTGTCTGACAGACAAACCGGCGGCAGATTCATAAAATTGACACCCCAGCCGACCCGCGGAATCCGTGGAACTAGCCTCCACCCGTGGGGCTGACACACGCTCCCGCCCGCCGACTGAGCACGAAAGCCGTTTTTTCAAAGGCAGCGCTCAGCACCGCAACTGCGCCAGGCCTCGCCGTGACCCGCCCGGTCCGCTTCCTTTGAAAAAACGTTTTTTCAACTTAGGAAGCTCCCCGATGAACGCACCCACGATGCAGGGCCTGAATCTCAACGCCCCCGCTTACGTCAAAAACGCCCGGCTGCTCGCCTGGGTGGCCGACATGGCCGCCCTGTGCAAACCCGACAGCATCTACTGGTGCGATGGCTCCAAAGAAGAGTACGACCGCCTGTGCCAGCAGCTGGTCGATGCCGGCACCTTCAAGAAGCTGAACCCCGCCAAGCGCCCCGGCAGCTTCCTGGCCTGGTCCGATCCATCGGACGTGGCCCGTGTGGAAGACCGCACCTACATTTGCTCGGCCGCCAAGGAAGACGCCGGCCCCACTAACAACTGGATGGCTCCCGCTGAAATGCGCGCCACGCTGCAGCCACTGTTTGACGGCTGCATGAAGGGCCGCACCATGTACGTGGTGCCGTTCAGCATGGGCCCACTGGGCAGCCACATCGCCCACATCGGCGTGGAGCTGACCGACAGCGCCTACGTGGCCGTGAACCAGCGCCTGATGACCCGCATGGGCAAGGCCGGGTACGACGTGCTGGGTGTGGAAGGCGAGTTCGTGCCTTGCATGCACACCGTGGGCGCGCCCCTGGCCGAAGGCGAGAAGGACACGACCAGCTGGCCTTGCAACCCCAAGGTCAAGTACATCGTGCACTATCCCGAAACGCGCGAGATCTGGTCCTACGGCTCGGGCTACGGTGGCAACGCGCTGCTGGGCAAGAAGTGCCTGGCCCTGCGCATCGCTTCCACCATGGGCCGCGACCAGGGCTGGCTGGCCGAGCACATGCTCATCCTGGGTGTGACCAACCCCGCCGGCAAGAAGTACCACGTGGCAGCGGCCTTCCCCAGCGCCTGCGGCAAGACCAACTTCTCGATGCTGGTGCCTCCCGAGGCGGGCTTTGCCGGCTGGAAGGTCACCACCATCGGTGATGACATCGCCTGGATCAAGCCCCATGCCGACGGCAAGATGTACGCCATCAACCCCGAGGCTGGCTACTTCGGCGTGGCTCCCGGCACCAACATGCACACCAACCCCAACTGCATGCGCAGCCTGGACAAGGACGTGATCTTCACCAACGTGGCCCTGACGGACGACGGCGACGTGTGGTGGGAAGGCATGGAAAAGGACACGGGCAAGCTGCCAGACCACCTGATCGACTGGCAAGGCAAGGACTGGACGCCCCAGATCGCCAAGGAAACTGGCGCCAAGGCCGCCCACCCCAACTCGCGCTTCACGGTGGCTGCCACCAACAACCCCGCACTGGACGCCCAGTGGGATGACGCCAATGGCGTGGCCATCGATGCCTTCATCTTCGGCGGCCGTCGCTCGACCACGGTGCCCCTGGTGACCGAAGCCCGTAGCTGGACCGAAGGTGTGTACATGGCTGCCACCATGGGCTCCGAGACCACTGCCGCTGCGTTTGGCGCCCAGGGCGTGGTGCGCCGCGATCCGTTTGCCATGCTGCCGTTCTGCGGCTACAACATGAGCGACTACTTCCAGCACTGGCTCAACATGGAAGGCAAGATTGCCGCCACCGGCAAGGCGCTGCCCAAGGTGTTCTGCGTGAACTGGTTCCGCAAGGACGAGGCCAGCAAGTTCGTCTGGCCCGGTTATGGCGACAACATGCGCGTACTCAAGTGGATGATTGACCGCATCGAAGGCCAGGCCCAAGGCCAGGAAACCATGTTCGGCGTGGCCCCGCAGTACGCAGAGATCAACTGGACGGGCCTGGACTTCAGCGCCCACAAGTTTGACGCAGTGACCAGCATCGACAAGGCGGCCTGGGCCGAAGAGTTCAAGCTGCACGATGCACACTTCGAACAGCTGGCCTACCACCTGCCAAAGGCGCTGCTCGATACCAAGGCGCAACTGCAAAAGCGTTTGGCAGCCTGACGCTGCGACATTCAGTCAAGGAAGCTGACCATTCAAAGCCGTCCCGCCCTTGCGGGGCGGCTTTTTTTCGTGCGGACACTGCAAGAACAGACTGCACGCGGGGCGCAACGGGGCATAAAAAAAGCCGTGGCGTTGGCCACGGCTTTGAATGGGAGTCTCTGCGCAGCGTGCGCCGCGCAAATGCTTCAGTAGTACTTGCGGATGCTGTTCACAGTGGGAATGCCCATGGCATGGTTCAGTTCAGCCATGATCCGTGGGTCCTTCAGGGCGACTTGCCAGGTGCGCTGATCTTCAGCAGCGCGGCGTCGGCTTTCAGCCCATGCCAGCGCAGTGCCGCGCAGCGCAACACCGGCGCGGCGGGCGGGGCTGGTCAGGAGCGCCAGGGCCGCAAAGGCCACGAGCCACAGCACCATCCAGGCAGCCAGCAGGTGGCCTTCGGTCCAGGTGTCGATGACTTGGTTGGCCACCACCAGCAGCGCGGAGACCACGGCGGCCAACAGCAGGGAGGCTGCGCCACGCGCGCCGTCAAAATGGGCGGCAGCGCTCTTCAGAGCGGCAGCGGCGTTTTCGGCGCGGACAACGCCGGGGTGTTCGGTGGGGTACTCAACGTGTGCAAAGGCGGTCATTTCGGTTTCCCTTTTCTAACGCTTGTGGCGAGATTGCCGGGCGATGGGGTGATATTAGGGTTTACCCTTTGCATATTCAAGTTTATATTTTGAATCATTGATATTCATGTCAGTGATGAATATGCTCTTGGGTGACCATGACTCCCCTGAACTTCCGCTCCCTGGACCTGAACCTGCTGCGCGTCTTTGACGAGGTGATGGCCGAGCGCAGCCTCACCCGGGCTGCGCACAAGCTGTCTATCACCCAGCCGGCAGTCAGCAATGCCATGCGGCGCCTGCGCGATGTGGTGGGCGATGAACTGGTGGTGCGCAGCGGCCAGGGGGTGGAGCCCACGCCACGTGCACTGGCCCTGTGGCCCCCAGTGCGCGAGGCCCTGGCCCATTTGCAGGAGTCCCTGGCGCCGGGGCACTTTGACCCGGCAACGGCGGAGTCCACCTTTGTGCTGGCCATGGCCGATGCCACGGCGGCGACACTGGTGCCGGCCCTGGTGGAGATCATCGAGCGCGAAGCCCCCGGCATCTCCATCCGCGTGCTGCCGCTGACCACGCGCGACCCCCGGCGTCTGCTCGAAGAAGAGGCGGCCGACATGGCTGTGGGTTACTTTCCAGCGGCACTGGCCGACCTCACGGCGCGGGCACAGTCCGGTGGCGTGGTCGCCTTTGAAAGCCGCCGGCTGTACGACGGCGAATACGTGTGCGTGATGCGCCAGGGCCACCCTCTGGCCGACGCGCCGCTGACGCTGGACACCTACTGCGCAGCGCGGCACATGCTGGTGAGTTTTTCGGGCCGGCCCTTTGGTTTCATCGACGAAGCCCTGGCGTCGCTGGGCCGCGAGCGCAAGGTTGTGATCACGGTCAACCAATTCTTCACGGCCGGTCGGGTGGTGTCGGGCTCGGACCTGCTGACCGTGCTGCCGCGCCACTTTGTGCCAGTGACCGGCATCGCCGACGCCTTGGTGCAACGGGCTTTGCCCCTGGACGTGCCCGCCGTGCACGTGGATGCCCTGTGGCGCCGGCGCGGCCCCCAGCAGGCTGCAATGACCTGGCTGCTGCAGGCGCTTGCACGGTCAGCACGGCGCACCTTTCCGGGGCAGGACCTGCACGGCACGCCTTAGACTGTACGGCTGATGAATATCCAGCTTTTGTCCGACCTCCATCTGGAGGCACACCCCCACTTTGTGCCCGAGCCCGCCCTTGGCACGGATGTGTTGGTGCTGGCGGGGGACGTGGGCTCCTACCAGCAGGGCTCTCAACTGGACGACGACGACTTCGGCCTGGCCCGGTTTTCGCCGTTGTCCCAATATGCAGGCTGGCCGACCCCCGTGCTGTTTGTGCCCGGCAACCATGAGTACGACGCCCAGGACTTCGATGCCGCGCACCTGCGGCTGCGCCGGACCTGTGACCGCTTGGGCATTGCGTGGCTCGAACGTGAAACCCTGGTGCTGCAAGGCGTGCGCTTTGTCGGCACGACACTCTGGAGCGATTTCGACGCGCTGGCCGACCATGAAGGCACCACCGACCTCACGCGCCGGCTCCAGCTGCGCGACAAGGCTTTTCGTGCGGCCAACTTCTACCTGCGCAAGACCGGTGGCACGCGCCACGCGGAGCCGTTTCTGGCCGAACCCATGCGCGATCAGGCGCTGGTTTGCCAGCAGTGGCTGCGCGATGTGCTGCAGCAGCCATTTGACGGTGCCACCGTGGTCGTCACCCACTTTGCGCCCAGCCTGCGCAGCGCCGACCCCCGCTACGGCCTGGTGCCTGGCACGGCGGGGTTTTGCAACGCGCTGGACGACCTGCTGATGTACACCCCGTTGTGGCTGCACGGCCACCTGCATGCGCCCAGCGACTACACCGCCCAGGGCACGCACAGCGATGGCTCCGCCTGGCAGTGCCGGGTGGTGGCCAACCCGCTGGGTTATGCGCGCAAGGGCGAGCAGATCGCGTTTCAGCCGCGCTGCATGGTCACCGTATGATCGGTGCGCGGTTCGTACGAATCCGCCACGCGCCGAACAGAACAACATGACCCAGGTCAAGACAACAGGCACCCGCGCAGAGTAGTCTGCTTCATCCTTTTTCGGAGAACACCATGAACATCCTGCTTGCTGTCGATGGCAGCGCCTACACCAAGAAAATGCTGGCCTACCTGGCCACCCACGAAGAACTGCTGGGCGGCACCCACACCTACACCGTGCTGACGGTGCAGGCCCCGCTGCCTCCCCGTGCACGCGCCGCGCTGGGCAAGGAAGTGGTCGACAACTACCACGCAGAAGAAGCCGAAAAAATCCTCGCCCCGGTGTGCAAGTTCCTGGGCCGCCACGGGGTGGATGCCAAGCGCAGCGTCAAGGTCGGCGCGGTGGGCGAGACCATTGCCAAGGTGGCAGACACCGGCAAGTTCGACCTGCTGGTCATGGGCTCGCACGGCCATGGCGCCATCGCCACGCTGGTGATGGGCTCGGTGACCACCCAGGTGCTGGCCCACAGCAAGGTGCCGCTTCTGATCGTTCGCTGAACGCACAGGTCCACAGCGCACGACGGCGCAACGGCGCAACGCCCACCCCAAAGCCCTGCCTTGCAGGGCTTTTTTTCATCTCGTTACGACTAAATGGTTATTGAATAACCAATCAGTTTACTTTCGTACCAAATGGTTATACATTCGCGCCACGCCCATCTTGGCGTGTCATTTCCATCGAAACCGAGAGGAACGACCCATGAAGAAGACCCTGATTGCACTCGCTTTGACCGCTGGCGCCACCTTCAGCGCCATGGCGCAAGACATCGTCGATACCGCCGTGAAGGCGGGCAACTTCAAGACCCTGGTGGCCGCCGTGCAGGCCGCCGGTCTGGTGGACACCCTCAAGGGCCCCGGCCCGTTCACGGTGTTTGCCCCCACCGACGAAGCGTTCGCCAAGATCCCCAAGGCCACGCTGGACGGCCTGCTGGCTGACAAGGCCGCACTGACCAAGGTGCTGACTTACCACGTGGTGCCCGGCAAGGTCATGGCCAAGGATGTGAAGGCGGGCAAGGTCAAGACCGTGCAAGGCCAGGAACTCACCGTCAGCACCAGCATGGGCGTGACGGTCGACCAGTCCAAGGTCATTGCCACCGACGTGGCCGCCAGCAACGGCGTGATCCATGCGATCGACACGGTGCTGATGCCCAAGTAAGCCACAGGCACCACCGCTCTTTTCACCCACCATCCATTCACGAGGAGAAGCCGCCATGAACACCGTATTCAATCGCCGCACCGTCCTGATGGCCGCCGCCCTGGGCGCCAGCACCACCCTGTTGCAGGCCTGCGGGGGCAGCGACGACGAACCCCAGCGCAACATCGTCGAACTGGCGCAAAACACCCCCGAGCTGAGCATCCTGGTCGAAGCCGTGGTCGCAGCCGGCTTGGCGCCCACGCTGAGCGCAGGCACGCTCACCGTGTTCGCGCCCACCAACGCGGCGTTTGCGGCGTTGCTGACCGAACTGGGCGTGACCAAGGAAGCGCTGCTGGCCAACAAGCCCCTGTTGACCGCCGTGCTGACCTACCACGTGCTGGGCAGCAAGGTGATGCGGGCTGATGTGCCTCTGGGCAAGGCGATCACGCCGGTGTCGGGCGGCTTCTTCAAGATCGAGTCGAACAACGGCCTGAAGATCACCGACGGCCGCAACCGGGTGAGCACCATCACCAGCACCGACATCCAGGCCAGCAACGGCGTGGTGCATCTGGTGGACAAGGTGCTGCTGCCCGCCGACAAGGACATCGTGGCCACGGCCTCGGCCCTGCCTGACTTCAGCATCCTCGTCGAGGCCGTAGTGGCCGCGGGCCTGGTGAGCACACTGCAGGGCGCTGGCCCTTTCACTGTGTTTGCCCCCACCAACGCCGCGTTCGCGGCGCTGCTGACCGAGCTGGGCGTGACCAAGGACGCGCTGCTGGCCAACAAGACCCTGCTGACCCAGGTGCTGACCTACCACGTGGTGCCCGCGCGCGTGCTCAAGGCCGAAGTGCCCGTCAATACCGCCATCACCACAGTGCAGGGCCAGACCTTCACCATCAACGCCAGCTTGGTGATCACCGACCAGAACATGCGCACCAGCAATATTGTGGCGACCGACGTATTCACCAGCAACGGCGTGATCCACGTGGTGGACAAGGTGATCCTGCCGAAGTGACAGGGCCCCAGGTGCTGCGCGGCTCCACCGGCGCAGCACCCATACAGCAAAAAGCCCGGCGTGCCGGGCTTTTTTTATCGATGCGGCTTATCGTGCCGCCATGTCAACGCGCTGCCAGCCCGTCAAAACAGGTGCGCACCACCAAGTCCACGATTTCGGCGTCCGAATACTGCCCGCCTTCCTTGAGGAAGCTCACCACCGGGTCACACGCGCGCGCATACAGGGTGTACAGCACCACCAGCGGCGGCAGCGTGGGGCTGATCACCCCTTGGGCCTGGGCCTCGGTGATCCATTCGCCGATCTGGTCGCTCACGGCCACCAGTCCGTTCAGGTAGTCCTTGTTGGCCATGAGCACCGCACGCAGCGTGGAGTTGCGGCTCGGCAGCAGGGGCATCTCGTTGGTCAGCAGGCGCTCCAGCGACCAGCGCACCAGCGCATGCAGCTTTTCCAGCGGGGGCATGTCGGCCGGCAACCCTGCCAGATAAGCCTGTACGCGCCCCAGGATCTGCACCATTGCAGCGCTGCACAGCTCTTCCTTGCTGCAGAAATGCTTGTACAGGCTGGCCTTGGCGATACCGACGGCGTTGGCCACGTCGTCCATGGTCATGGCGTCGAAGGCTTTTTCGCCCAGCAGGCGGCAGGCGGACTGGAGGATGGCATCCTCGCGGGCCTGATGCATCTGCTCCTTGAAAGAGACTTTGGGTTGCGGCGTTTGCATGGCGTCCATTTTATACATTGCAGTAAAAAAATAAATGACTAAGTTGCAATGCAACTACGTCGTTCACGTTTTTGACAGCACAAACCGTGCCTTGCGCCCCGCATGTGGCGAACAGCAAGGCCGTGTCAGGACACCAGCGCCTGGGCAGCGGCGCCCGTCAGCGCTGCCGACAATGCATCCAGCAGCTCGGACTCCAGGTTCCAGCAATGCCAGTACAGCTGGATCGGCAGCGACCGGCCGGGGGCCAGGTCCACCATGCTGCCGTCGGCCAGCGCCTGCCGCGCCATCAGCTCGGGCATCACCCCCACGGCCCAGCCAGCGGCCACCGCACGCATCTGCGCCTCAGAGCCCGGCACAAACAGGTGGTTGAGCGCCACGCGCTTGAGCCCGAACGCACGGGCCACAAACTCGGCCGCCATGTCGTCCTTGCGGTTGAACGACAGAAACGACACGTCGCGGAAGTTGTGGGGCGTCAGTCCCTGCGGCAGGTACTGCTGCGCGTAACTGGCCGACGCCACCGCGACATAGGGCATGGCCCCGAGCGGCACCATCTTGCAACCGCGCAGTGCCTGCTTGAGCGTGGTCACACAGCCCAGCACCTGGCCCGAGCGCAGCCATTCCTGCGTGAAGTCCTGGTCGTCCACGATGATTTCGAGCGGCAGGCGCTGGCGCACCAGATCGTGCAGCGCACCCATGGCCCAGGTGGCGATGCTGTCGGCGTTGATGGCGATCGAGATGCGCTCATCTTCGCGCGAGCCCCCCGGCGCGCTGGGCGCCAGCTCCTGCAGGTCGCGCTCCAGGTCGGCGCGCAACAGGCGCATTTGCTTGGTGTGCTTGAGCAGCAGCTGCCCGGCCGACGTGGGCCGCAGCGGGCGGCTGCGCACGATGAGCACCGAGCCCACCTGCGCCTCCAGCGCGCGCAGGCGCTGCGAGACGGCCGACTGCGTGACGTTCAGGCGCTGCGCGGCGCGCTCGAAGCCGCCCTCTTCAACGATGGCGGCAAGGCATTCCAGGGCGGCGGGATCGTAGGTGCTCATGGTCTCGGACTCGAACAAAAGAGGGTTGTCTCCGCAGCGCTATTCATTAGGTGCGCTGATGTTTTTGGAGTAAGTTTAATTTTGCTTTTAGTTGAATGCAATGTCGCGCACACTGCGCCCCATCGTGTCCCGCACTGGGGCGTGTGGCACGCAAAGGCTCACAAGGCATTCCGCATATGAAAACCATTGTTCTCGGCGCCGGCATCATCGGCATCAGCACGGCGTGGCACCTGCTGGAACGCGGTCACGAAGTCATCGTGATCGACCGCCAGCCCGATGCAGCACTCGAAACCAGTTTTGCCAACGCGGCGCAGATCTCGGTGAGCTACTGCGAGCCCTGGGCCAACCGCGAGGCGCCGCTCAAGGCGCTCAAGTGGATGTTCGACAAGGAAGCGCCGCTGCTGTTTCGCCCGCAGATGGACTGGCAGCAATGGCGCTGGGGCCTGCAGTTCCTCGCGCAGTGCAACGATGCGGCGTTCGAGCGGAACGTGGCGCAGATTGTGGCGCTGGGCGCCTACAGCCATGCGGCTCTGAAGGACCTGGTGAAAACCACGGGCATCGAATACAACCGGCTCGAACGCGGCATTGCCCACTTCTACACCGACCAGAAATCCTTCGACGCCGCAGGCCATGCGGTCGAACTGATGCGCAAGCACGGCGTACAGCGCCGCCTGGTCAGCCGCGACGAGCTGCTGCAGATCGAACCGGCCTTCAAGGCCTACGGCGACAAGATCACCGGCGGCACCTACACCAGCACTGACGAGAGCGGCGATGCACGGGTCTTCACCCAGGAACTGGCCCGCCGCTGCGCAGCGCGCGGCGTGCAGTTCCTGTACGGCCACGATGTGCTGCGGCTGAACAAGATTGGCAATGCTATTGATTCAGTAGCGGTTATGCCAAATTCCACTAGCGCAAGCGGCAAAAAAGACTTCATATTGAAGGCGGACGCCATCGTGGTGGCCTGCGGCTCGTACAGCGCTCCGCTGCTGCGCAGTGTGGGCGTGGACCTGCCGATCTACCCTGGCAAGGGCTACAGCGCGACCTTCCCGCTGCTCAAGCCCCAGGGCGCTCCCATGGTCTCCACCATCGACGACGGCAAGAAGATTGCCATGAGCCGGCTGGGCAACCACCTGCGCGTGGCGGGCACCATCGAGCTCAACGGCTGGGACCTGACACTCGACAGCTCCCTGGCCCGCGCGCGCTGCCACATGCTCTCGCGCCGCATCGAGGCCATCCTGCCCGGCGTGTGCGACACCCGCACGCCCGAGGAAGGCGGCAACCCGCAGTACTGGACCGGCCTGCGCCCCGCCACGCCCACCAACATCCCGTTCATCGGTCGCACCCGCGTGGGCAAGCTCTGGGTCAACGCGGGCCACGGCACGCTGGGCTGGACGCACGGTGCGGGCTCGGGCAAGGCCCTGGCGGAGTTGATCAGCGGCGAGCAGCCCGCGATGAACTTTGGTTTTCTGGGTGCCGAAGCCGTGCGCGCGCCGCGCGCTGTGGTCCCGGCCTGAGGGACGGCGCGCACCCTGCGCCTGCAGACACGGGCCGGTGCCGCTACGATGCCGGCCATGTCTGCACCCCATTACCTCTTCCTCACCACCTCCACCCGCGAACCCGGCCACCTCGGCAACACCGAATGGTTGGCGCGGCAGGCCGCCGCCGCCCTGCCTGCGGGCACGGAGCAAACCTGGCACCACCTCGCGCGCATGCAGTTGCCGCCCTTTGTGGACCAGCGCCACACCACCGGCACCTACGCACCGCCTGAGGGCGACATGAAAACCCTGCTGGACGCCACGCTGGCCGCCAGCCACATCGTTTGGGTGGCGCCGGTGTATTGGTACAGCATCCCCTCGCCGCTCAAAACCTACCTCGACCACTGGAGCGCCTGGATGCGCGTGCCCGGCTTGGACTTCAAGGACGCCATGGGCCGCAAGACGCTGTCGCTCATCACCACCAGCGGCGACCGCACCAAGGCCCAGCCCATGATCGATTCGGTGGCGCTGTGCGCGCAGTTCCTGTCCATGACCTGGGGCGGTGCGCTGTGGGGCAAGGGCGGCCCCCCGGGCGCCGTGCAGGCCGATGCGCAGGCGGTGGAAGCCGCCAGCCGCTTCCTGGTCACACCCGCCGCAGGCTGATCTGAGAGCCTGTGGACGATCTCGCAGGGGATCGTCAACGAGCTCTCACCGGTCCAGCGAAGCACGCTGGGCCACTATGCCCAGCCACTCGTGCAGCGCCAGGCTGCTGTCGGACAGGGCCGAGGCGCGGGGCAGCACGCGATAGAGCTTGCGTGACTGCCCCCCTTTGAAGCCCATGGGCGCAGGCAGCACCTGCAGCCCGGCATGTTCAAAGTCCTTCGCCGCCCGAACCATGTGCCAGCCGTGGGTGACGAGCGCAATGCGCTCGATGCCCGAGGTCTTGAGCAGGACAGCCGATTTTTCGGCGTTGTTGCGGGTGTCGAGGGACTCCACTTCGGTCCAGCGCACGCGGCCCTTGAACTCCCGCTCCACCACGTCCTTCATCACCAGGGCCTCGGCCCGTGTGCCGCCCGTCGAGCCCCCTGTGGCCAGAATAGGAAGGCCGGTCTGCTGCTGCAGGTAGGCGGCATAGCGAACCCGCTCGCGTGCGCCCCGGCTGAGCACGTCCACCCCGTATTCGGGCGCCACGGTGTCGGCGCCGCCGCCCAGCACCACGATAGCCTGCACCTTCGCCTCGGGCAACTGGCGCGGCGTGACGGCGGGGTAGCGCTCGAGGCTGCGCACCAGCGCGTCCGACACCGGCGGCCAGGACAACACCAGCACCGACAACAGCGACAGCACCACCAGCGTGTTGCCAGTGCGACGGTGGTACCGCGCCAGCCACAGACCAAACAGCGCCAGCACGATGCTGGACACCGGCGGCAACAGCAGCGCAGACAGAATTTTCTTGAGGGCAAACAACATGGAGAAAGAAGGCAGCTTTCATGCCCGGGCGCGGCGGCCGGGCGAGCCAAGATCAAAAGGGTCAGTGCAGCGTGCGCCGGTGGGCCAGAAAATCGAGCAGCGCAGCGTCAAACCCCTCGGGGTCTTCCAGCTGGGGCCAATGCCCCACATGCGGCAGCAGCACCGTCTGCGCATCGGGCAACACCTGGGCCAGCGCCTGCAAGGCTGCGGGGGGAGTGCACCGGTCCTGATCACCGCCCACCAGCAGCACCGGCATGGCCAAGTGCGCCAGCGCGGCGGCACCCCGGTCAAACGTGGGCAGGGCCTCCAGGGCGCGGCGGTAAGCGCCCGGGAACACCTGGCCCAATGCATGGCCCGCCAGCCGCACGCCTTCGGGCAGGGCGCCGGTGCCGATCCACTGCGGCACCAGGGTCTGTGCCAGTTGTTCCATGCTGCCGCCCGCGTCCAGGGCCTTGAGGGCCTGCTCGCGCGGTGCCACCCAGTCCTGCACGGCCTGGGCATCCAGCGCCGGGCCGCCTGCGCACAGCACCAAGCGGCGCACCTTGGACGCATCGCGCACCGCAGCCTCCAGCGCCACCATGGCGCCCATGCCGTGGCCGACCAGCGTGACAGGGCCACAGCGCAGCGCCTCGATCAGCGCCAGGCAGCTTTGTGCCAGTGCCTTGAAGGTGTAGGGCTCCACGGGCGCGCTGCGGCCATAACCTGGCATGTCCCAGGCCACGGCCCGGTAGCCCGAGGTGGCCAGGGTCTCCACCTGGGGCGCAAAGGTAAGGTGGTCGCCGTCGGCATCGTGCAGCATGAGCACGGTGGGGCCGGAGCCGAGGGTGGTGAAGGTAGGGAGCAGTGCAGCCATGCGGTGAAAAGCAGAAGTAAACCCCGCAACAGCGCAGCGGAGGGTGGCGCCTGATAATAGGTCCTGTTGCTTGCCCCACGCCGCCACCGCTGGCGCCGCTTTTGTGAACCCATCGCTCCCCCGCCCCGCCCTCGCCCTGCCGCCGAGCTTTTCGACCCGCGAATTCCGCAATGCGCTGGGCATGTTCGCCACGGGTGTGACCATCGTGACCGCCCGCAATGCCGCGGGCGAACTGGTGGGGCTCACGGCCAGCTCGTTCAATTCGGTGTCGCTGGAGCCCCCGCTGGTGCTGTGGAGCCTGTCGCATGGCGCCAGCACCATGCCGGCGTTTGCCAACGGCTCACACTACGCCATCCATGTGCTGGCAGCGGACCAGAAAGACCTGGCCGAACGGTTCGCCACCCGCGGCATCGACCGCTGGGCCGGCCTGGAGCACCGCCCCGGTATCAGCGGCGCGCCGCTGCTGGTCGGTGCCGCCGCCACGTTCGAGTGCTTCAACCGCAGCCAGTACAAGGAGGGTGACCACACCATCTTCGTGGGCGAGGTGGAGCGCTGCGAGCACCGCGAGGGCGCGTCGCCCCTGCTGTACCACGGCGGCAAGTTCTACACCGAGCACCCGCTGTGACGGCGCCCGTCATCGTCGTACGCCACCTGAACGTCGGCTCCGCCCGCCGCCTGAAGGTGGGCGAGCGGTCGGTGCTTACCGCCATCGGCAAAACATCCGTCACCGACCCCGTGGCGGTGGGCCCACTGGGGCTGGCGGGTGACGAGCAGGCCGACCTGAGCGTGCACGGCGGTCTGGCCAAGGCGGTGTATGCCTACCCCGCTGCGCACTATGCGTTCTGGCAGGCCCAACGCCGCGAGCGGGGCGTGAGCCTGTTCGACGAGGCGCTGCCACCAGGCTTCATGGGCGAGAACCTCACCATTGACGGACCGCTGGAGCATGAGGTGTTTGTGGGCGATGAGTGGCATTTCCCGGACTGCGTGCTGCGCGTGACGGCCCCCCGCGAGCCCTGCTTCAAGTTCAATGCCGTGATGGGTTTTGCCCAGGCCGGCCGCGCCATGGCGGTGGCGGGCTGCTGCGGCTACTACCTGGCGGTGGACCGGCCCGGCACCATCGCCGCCGGGCAGACCGCCACGCTGGTCGCGGGGCAACGCGGGCTGAGCATTGCCCAGGCATTTGCGGGCAAGTTCGCCAAGCACGCACGCTGACCCGGCTGCGGCAGCATTCGCGCGCCGCACTCCACCCACGTTATTCCGTGATCACCAGCTGGCGTGCCTGCGCCTGCAACTGTGGGAACACCTTGCCCACCAGCTGCAGCTGCGCCGCCATGAGGCTGTGCGCGCTGGGCGCTGCCGGTACCGTGCCCCACTCGCGCAGCACCTGGGCCACTGCCGGGGCGCTGTGGGACTTGCGCACCCGGCCTGACTGCTGCGCGCGCTCCAGCTCCAGCGCCAGTTGCTGCAGGGACGCCAGCAGGCTTTGCGCCAGTTCACGCGTGGCCTCGTCCATGGGCTGGGCCGCCGCACCACCGCGCTGGGCACCCAGGGCCGACAGGTAGTTGAGCTGGGTGTGCGACAGGCACAGGAAATGCCCCACCACCTCGGCGTTGCCACGTACATGCAAGGGCTCCTTGAGCATGGCGCTGTACGAGTTGGACAGTGCGGCATCCGCATTGTGGGCATTGCGCCGGGCCAGACGGTAGGCCAGGTGGTCGCACTTGCCGCCCTGGTACTGCGCCAGAATCTCCCGCAGGTACAACGCCTGGGTCTGCAGCACCTGGGCGGCCAGCCGGGGCCAGTGGCGCGACTGCCACGACGGCAGCACCAGCCATGAGGCGACGGCGGCGATCACGCAGCCGACCACGGTATCGAGCAGGCGCGCGGAGATCACGCCGCTGGCCGCGCCCATCTGGTGAAAGCTGAGCAGCAACAAGGTGGTGACAGCCGCAGTAGCCAGGGTATAGCGGGTGTGCCGCGCCCCAAAAAATACCGCGCCCCCCAGCACCAGCAAGGCGGCCTGCACCAGCTCGCCCGGAAACAGCTGGATCACCGCCCACCCCAGCGCAAGCCCCATGGCAGTGCCCTTGGCGCGCTCCATCAGCCGCGTCTGCGTGGCCGCGTACTGCGGCTGGCTCACGAACACGATGGTCAGCAAGATCCAGTACCCGTGCGGATCGGCCGTGGCCTGCATGAGGGCAAAGCCCACCATGAGGGACAGGCTCAGCCGCAGGCTGTGGCGCAGCCAGGGAGACTGCAGCTGCCAGTGCGATCGCAGGCGTGTCCAGGCATCGCGCAGGCTGCGGGGCTCGCGGTCAAACAGTGCGTGGTCCACCGCCACTTCGGCGTTGCCAGCTGGCAGCGCCAGCGCACCGGCAAACACCCCGGCCAGCGCGGTCAGGTTGTCGGCCAACGCATGCAGCGACCGCAACGCCCGGGACTGGGCGGGAAGGGACGCGGCACCGGCGGGCTGCGCCTGGGACTGCAGGTGCGCCACGGCGGCCTGCATGTCCTCGATGGCACGGGTCGTCACGCCCCAGTGCTGGGGCACCGACTGCGCCTCGATGGCCACCGACAGCTTGAGCGCCTGTTCGCCCAGCAGCGTGAGCACGCGCTGGCAGCGGTACAGCACATCGCTGTGAAAGAACGACTGGGCAAGCAGGTCGTAATGCTCGTGGGACGAACTCACGCGCTCATGCACGTCCTGCGCCGCCAGGTACTGGTGCATGGCCGTTTGCAGCCACAGCGGGGGGGCGCTCGCACCCATGCGGCTGATCAGGCTCTCCTTGGTGGCGTTGAGGGCGTCCACCACGCGGCCGTTGTGCAGTGCCAGCGCCATGCGGCGGCGCTCCAGATCCACATCCCGCACCGG
Source organism: Acidovorax sp. K2F (assembly GCF_025246485.1). Taxonomy (NCBI): domain Bacteria; kingdom Pseudomonadati; phylum Pseudomonadota; class Betaproteobacteria; order Burkholderiales; family Comamonadaceae; genus Acidovorax; species Acidovorax sp. K2F. The sequence continues at coordinate 191,543 of NZ_JAOBSQ010000001.1, read as the reverse complement.
CTCCAGCAACAGCGCCTTCAGGCGCAGGTATTCGCCCAGCATGGCGTAGAGCTTGGCCAGGCGGTAGCGCACCGGTGCACGCGGCAGCACGGCATGCCACAGCACCGACACCACGCCGTACCAGGCCGCACCCGCCAGCATGCGGGGGATGGCGTCACCCGCACCCGCACGGCTGCTGTGGGCGGCCAGCCCCGCATAGATGAACAGGATGAGCGAACCAAAGGCAATGGCGCGGTAGCGCTCGCTCAACGCCCCCAGCATGGTGATGCCGAAGGCCAGCAGCGCCATCACCCCCATCAGCACCCAGGGCCAGGACACCGCCGCCCAGACTGCCCCCGCCATGAGGCCAAAACACGCCAGCGCCAGGCACTGAGCACGCAGGCGCCCGCGCCAGCTGTCGTCGGTTTCGGTGAGCGCGCTGGCGATCACGCCCAGCAGCACCGGCATCAACTCGGCCTGCCAGTCGGCCCACCAGCCATAGGCCAGCACGGCGGCCAAGGCCACCAAGGCACGCGCGCCGCGCGTGACGCCCTCATGGTTGCGTGCACGCTGCCAGCTGAGTTTCCAGGTTGTGTCCACAGGAGCCTTGTTGCCGAGAAATTAGGGATTACCCTAGTACATCTAGCAATTGTCAGGCCAAATCAGGCCACGCCGGCCCAAAAAGAAACCCTGCCGCGCAGGGTTGCGGGGCAGGGTCTGGGGCGATACCGGGGCACGATGGGAGTGCGTGGCCCAGTGGCAGTGGCTGCCTATCGCACGGTATCGGGCAGCTCGATCTTGACTTCCAGCACTTCCAGGTTGTCCTGGCGTTCCAGGTGCACCTTGAGGTCGTCGGGGTTGATCTTGACGTACTTGGAGATCACCGCCACCAGCTCGCGCTGCAGCGCGGGCAGGTAATCGGGCTCGGACGCATTGCGGCCGTTGCGCTCGTGCGCCAGGATGATCTGCAGCCGCTCCTTGGCAACGCTGGCGGTTTTTTTCTTCTCGCCGAGCAGGAAGGACAGAAAAGAAGCCATGGCTATTTGCTCCCGAACAGGCGTTTGAAGAAGCCGGGCTTTTCGGCGTCAATGAAACGCAGCGGCTTGTCCTGCCCCAGGAAGCGGTCGATCACGTCCTTGTATGCCTCGCTCACATCGCTGCCCTGCGCATGGATGGCGGGCGTGCCCTGGTTGGACGACTGCAACACCACTTCCGACTCGGGAATCACGCCGATCAGCTTGATGCGCAGGATGTCCTGGATGTCTTCCAGGCTCAGCATCTGGCCGTCCTGCACACGGCTGGGGTTGTAGCGCGTGATGAGCAGATGTTCCTTGATGGGCTCGCCGCCGTCAATCGCACGCTTGGTCTTGCTGCCCAGCATGCCCAGGATACGGTCGGAGTCGCGCACCGAAGACACCTCGGGGTTGGTCACCAGCAGCGCCTCGTCGGCGAAGTGCATGGCCATCAGGGCGCCGCTTTCAATGCCGGCAGGCGAGTCGCAGACGATGTATTCAAAGTCCATCGCGGCCAGGTCCTTGAGGACCTTCTCGACGCCATCTTGCGTGAGCGCATCCTTGTCGCGTGTCTGGCTGGCGGCCAGCACAAACAGGTTGTCGCACTGCTTGTCCTTGATGAGCGCCTGGTTCAGGTTGGCCTCGCCATGGATGACGTTGATGAGGTCGTACACCACGCGGCGTTCGCAGCCCATGATGAGGTCCAGGTTGCGCAAGCCGACGTCAAAGTCGATCACGGCGGTCTTGTGGCCGCGCAGGGCGAGGCCGGTGGCAAAGCTGGCGCTGGTGGTGGTCTTGCCCACGCCACCTTTGCCGGAGGTCACGACGACGATTTTGGCCATGTGTTGCTGATTCTCTGTGGGGTTGGTACGAATGGGGAATGAAGGGGTCAGGCCAGCGGCTCGATGAGGAGCTTCTCGCCTTCCAGCCGCACCTGGGCCGGCTTGCCGCGCACATCGGCAGGCAGCTCGGTCTCGGTGGTGCGGTAGATGCCTGCGATGGAGACCAGCTGGGGCTCCAGGCAGGTCGAAAAGATGCGGGCTTCCGTGTTGCCCCGCGCACCGGCAATTGCGCGGCCACGCAGCGGGGCATAAACGTGGATGTTGCCGTCGGCAATCACCTCGGCGCCAAAGCTCACCACGGCCATCACCACCAGATCGGCGCCGCGCGCATAGACCTGCTGGCCAGAACGCAAGGGCTTGTCCACCACCACGGTGCCGGGGCCGGGCATGGGCACTTCGCGTACCACTTCCACCTCAACCTCGCGGATCACTTCACGCACCACCTCCTGCACCGGCGCTGGCGCCTCTGCACGCGCGGGAGGCGCGTCGGGTGCGGCGGCCAGCCCCGCGGCGCGCGCGGCCTCCATCTGGGCAGTGCTGCCGCCGCGCACGGCCACGGGCAGGGTGTTGTGCTGGCGCAGCGCGGCTGCGATGGCAGCAAAGTCGATGGGTGCTTCGGCCTCACGCACGGGCGCCAGGTCGATCAATACGGGGTCGTTGTCAAAAAATCCCGGGGCGTCGGCCACGCGCTCGGCCAGATCGGCTACGAACTGGGCGGCGTCGGTGGTCTTGAGCAACACCGCCACCACTGGCAGCGAGGCGCTCTTGAGGTCAAAGCTGGAGCGGGACTGCGCCGCCGTCGTAAGGGCCATGAGGGGGGATAGGAAAAAGGAGCGCGGTAACCTGTTTCAGAAGGCGCAAAGTGTACCGTGGGCCTGTGTAAGCGTCCGTATGCGCTTTTTCGGCATTCACAGCGGACTGCAAGAAGGCCAGCGGATGCACCCAGGCGACCGGCAGACCCACCGCGCCCTTTGATAATGCGCCGATGCCTTCCACCCGCAAAACACACATCGACGCCCTGGCTATCTCCCTGCTGCTCGCCTGCTGCATGTTCTGGGGCTTCCAGCAGGTGCTGGTCAAGGCCACAGTGGCTGAGGTGGCGCCCGTGTTCCAGGCCTTTGTGCGCTTTGCGCTGGCCACGGTCGCGGTAGCGGCCTGGTGTTTGTGGCGTGGTGTAGGCCTTTCCGGCGCGGGCGAGCCCGCCGGGGCCACGCGTGCCGGGCTGTTGGCGGGGGCGCTTTTTGCGGGCGAGTTTGCGTGCATCTACCTGGGGCTGCAGTACACCACCGCCTCGCGGCTCACGGTGTTTTTGTATGCATCGCCCTTCTGGGTGGCATTGCTGCTGCCGCGTTTCATCCCCGGTGAGCGCCTGCAGGGCTGGCAATGGCTGGGACTGGCCGCTGCGTTTGTGGGCGTGGGGCTGGCGCTGGGCGACGGGCTGCTGGGCCATGCCAGCACAGCGCTGCCCAAAGGCTGGCTGGGAGATTTGCTAGGACTGGCCGCAGGCCTGATGTGGGCACTGACCACGGTGGTGATCCGCACCACGCCCCTGGCACGCGTGGCGCCTGCCAAGCAGCTTTTCTATCAAGTGGCGGTGAGCACGGCGGTATTGCCAGTGCTATCGCTGGGCCTGGGCGAGGCGTGGGTCTGGCAGTTCAGCGGCTTTGCCTGGGGATCGCTGCTGGTGCAGGCGCTGGTGGGCGCGTTTGTGAGCTACCTCGCCTGGATGTGGATGCTGGCGCACTACCCGGCCACCAAGATCTCGGTGTTCGTGTTTCTCACGCCCGTGTTTGCGCTGCTGTTTGGCGCGCTGTGGCTGGGTGAACCTGTGACGCCCGGGCTGGTGGCTGCGCTGGTGCTGGTGGCGGCGGGCATCGTGCTGGTGAACCGGCGGCCTGTGGTCGCGTAGTAACCGCAACAAAAGAGATTCATAAAAACACCGCTTAGCGCCTGACCAACAAGCGCTTACTGCTTCAATTTTTATAGCAATTCGTGTGCTGGTGGGTGTCGTCAGCCAACCCGACTCAGTGCATACCGTGTATCCAGCAACGCCTGAATGCGCACACCCAGCGCGGCGCCCTCATCGTCCTCCAGTCGTGTGAACTGCTGGGTCCAAGCCTCAGACTGCGCAAAATTCGGAAACCGGGGCGGTTCGCCCCACAGCCAGTCCGGGTGGGTGGCCCGGGGGCTTCGCCCAAATACATGCAGGTGCATCTTGCGGTGCAGCGCGGGGGTTTTCGGCCCCTGCGGGTGGGCCAGCGGGTTCAGCGCGTTGTTGCCCGCCTCCCAGTAGTTCAGGCAGCCTCCGGCGAGCTGCGGCAAGGTGTCGAGCATGGCCCGGCCCGTTGCGGCCACCAGGCACGACCAATGCGCCAGCTCTTCGGGCGTCAGCTCGCTGCGTTCCCAGACGGGGCGCGGCGGGTGGACCAGCACATGCCCGCCATCGCTGCGGTGGTTCATGGGCCGCACGGGCAGGTCGACCGTGCCACCGGCACAGCGGATCAGGGTGGTGTGGATGTCCAAGGGGAGTTCTCCAAAAAAAGAGGATTTGTGAGAAAGAGCGATGGTCGATGCGCAGACGATCAATCGCCGCGAGGCGCCCAGCAGGCGATGGCCGTGGCCGACAGCAGCAAGGCTGCAACGCCATACACCCAGGCAGAGGGCGCAATGGGCAGCAGCACACCCGCCAGCACCGGGCCCGCACCGGCGCCCAGGTCCCGCCACACCGACCGCGTCGCCAGCGCCTGGATGCGCCCCGGCCCCGGCGTGCGGCGCGCCACCAGCGGTGGCAACAGCGGCAGCAGCAGGGCCCGCAAGATCACGATGGCCAGTGCGCTGGACCACAGCCACCCCAGGCCAAAACCCACCAGGGCCACCGACGTCAGCACCGCAAAACCCACCAGCAGCACTTCGGCGCCGTAGCGCTCGGCCAGGTCGCCGCCCAACGCGCTCAGCACGATCTCGGCCAGATAGCGGACCGACAGCAACAGCCCCGCCACGATCACCGGATGGCCCGGCAGCACATCGCGGCCCAGGTACGACAAGCCGATGATGAACAGGCCGTCCAGCACCAGCCCCTCGACGAATGAAAAACGGTCCAGGCTACCGGGGAGCCTGCCCCAGCGCTTCTCCGGGGGCGGCACGGCATGCGACTGGGCGGGCAAATGCCGCGTGGCCAGCAAGGCGCACAACGCGACGGCGGCAAACACCCAGAAGATCGCCCGGGGCTCCCACCACAGCGCGCAGACACCCCCCGCAGGCAGGGCCAGCATGGGCCCCAGCGCTGCAAAGGCGCGCGACTGCCCGGCGCGTCGCGCTGCGCCCAGAGGCTCGGCTGTGGCCAGCGCCTGCGTCGCGAGGTTCAGCGCCGCAAAGGCCAGGCCCCACAGCAGCCGCAGGCCCAACAAGGCGACGAAGCCGCTGAGGGTGGCGTACCCCAGCGCACACGCGGCGGCGGCCAGCACGGCCAGCGAGCAGGTGAGACGCTCGCCATGGCGGGCATAGAACCGCGCCACCGCCCCGTAGCCCGCAATGCGCACGAGGCGGTTTGCGGCCAGCAGAATGCCCGCCTCGAACAGGGTGACGCCAAACGCCGGGGCAAACATCGGCAGCAGCAGGTAGAGCACCGTGTCCCCAGGCAGTGCAAGGCCGAGCGCCAAGGCAGCGCGGCGCGAGTGGTTGTCTGAGGCCAAGGTGTGGTCTGAAGGCTGTGGCATGGCCCGCATGGTGCGCGGCAGTGCCGGGCGCGACAAACGATATTGCTGCGCGCCATGCGTGACAAAATTGCACGCATGCCACCCCGCCTGCCCCCGCTGAACGCGGTCCGTGCCTTTGTGGCGGCGGCGCGGCACCAGAGCTTTACCCACGCCGCGCTGGAGCTGCACGTCACCCACAGCGCCATCAGCCGCCAGATCAAGACGCTGGAGGCCCACCTGGGCGTGGACCTGTTCGAGCGCAAGACGCGGCAGGTGCTGCTCACGGCGGCGGGCCACCAGTTCCACGCACAGGTCGGGCCGGCGCTCGCGCAGATCGGCGCTGCCGCCCAGTCGCTGCGGGGCGATGCCGGGCTGCGCAGCGTGAAGATCAATGTGCGGCCCAGCTTTGCGGTGCGGTGGCTGATCCCCCGGCTGCCGGGTTTTGTGGCCCAGCATCCGGACATTGAGCCCCAGGTCATCACCAGCACGCTGGCGCCGGACCATGCCACCGCGACCTTCGACCTGGCCCTGCGGCGCGGCCCACGCGGTTGGCCGCCGGGCATGCAGGTGCAGCCGTTTCTGGAGGACGAGGCGCTGGTGGTGGGCGCTCCTGCCCTGTTCGCCCAGCGCCCGGTGGCGCAGCCCGAGGCGCTGTCGGCCCATGTGCTGCTGCTGTCCAAATCGCGCAGCAAGGACTGGGAAAGCTGGAAGAAGCTGGTGAACGCGCCAAGGCTCCAGCCCGCCAGCTGCCTGCAGTTTGACCACCTGCACTTTGTGCTGCAGGCCGCCGTGGATGGGCTGGGTTTTGCGGTGGCCCCGGTGTCGCTGATCACCCACGACCTGGCCTCGGGGCGGCTGGTGTCGCCCCTGCCCACCTTGCGGCTGCCGCTCACGCGGCACTACCTGGGCATGGCGCCGGACCCGTCACCGGAGACGCTGCGTTTTGTGCAGTGGCTCCAGGACGAGATCAGCGCCTGAGCGGAAGACCGGGCGGGGCGCACAGAGCCCCACGTGCTCGGCTGGCCCGCTTTCTGCACAAATCGGACGGTAGCGCTAGTGAATCATGTGCCAGTAGCTATATTTTCAATAGCAAAAATCATTCGCCATCGCCCATCCACCGCGCCGTTCCCGACACGCGGATGGAGCTGCCAGCCACCGGCCCGATCTCGGCCCGCAGGCGCGAGCGCATGCCCATGTCTTCGCCCTGCACCACGTCAATGGCACCGCCGTGCGGCCAGCCCAGGTCGCGCAGGTAGCCCGCCAGCGCGGCCGTGGCGGCACCCGTGGCCGGGTCTTCCAGCACGCCGCCCGACGCAAAGGCATTGCGGGTGTGCAGCAGCCGGTCGGACTCCACCCACACCAGCACAATGGTGACCAGCTTGGCGTTCACCATCAGCGTGCGGCCAACGTCCAGCGCGTAGTGCATGGCCGCCAGTGCCTCGCGACTGCGCAGCGCCAGCGCCAGGTGGTCCGCACCGCCGTGGATGAGCGCGGGCGGAATGCGCGGGTCCAGATCGACCGCGCTGAGGCCAAACAGGGCCAGCGCATCGGCCAGCAGCGCCGCAGGCACAGGCCCGCTGCGCGTAGGGGGCGACTGCAGCGCCGCCTGCACCAGATCGCCCGCGCGGCGGCCTTCGACCGTGATCTCGGCCTGGCTCAGCGACAGCGCAAACACGCCGTCGCCCTCGCGTTGCGCGAGCGCGGCGCCCAGGGCAATGGTGGCGTGGCCACAGAAGGGCACCTCGCTCTCGGGCGCAAAGTAGCGCACCCGCCAGCGGCCATCGCCCAGCGGGGCGGCGAATGCGGTTTCAGAAAAACCGACCTCAGCGGCGATGCGCTGCATGTCTGCGGGGCTGGGCAGCGCGTCACCGATCCATACACCGGCGGGGTTGCCGCCCTGGGTGCCGTCGGAGAACGCGGCGATTTTTTGGAGTGCCATGGTGTTCAACATCCACAAAGAAAGGACGCGCTAGCCAGCGGCTCAGAGCTTCGGAATCCGAATCCGGCTGATCATCAGCGACCCCGACACCGCAAACAGCAGCACCAGCGGGTGCAGCGTGAAGCCGCCGATCAGCAGCTTGCCAAACCACAGGTTCTCGCGCACTGCGCCCAGCCAGGCGGCCAGGGCCAGCAGGCCCACCAGCACGATGGAGGTGGGGATGGGGGTGCCCTCGAAGTATTTGACCTTGCCATCGTCGCCCGACAGGGTTTCGGCGGTGACGTTGTAGCGCGCCAGGCGCGACACGCCGCAGGCCACAAAGTAGGCCAGCACGATGCGGTCGTACAGGCCCTGCATGCCGCAGCCATAGGCAATGATGGCCGGGGCCACGCCGAACGAGATTACATCCGCCAGCGAGTCCAGCTCGCGGCCCATGGCCGAGCTTTTCTGGCGCCAGCGCGCGATGCGGCCGTCCAGCACATCAAAGATCAGCGCGGCCAGCACCAGGGCACATGCAAAGTACACATGCACCACATTGCTGGTCTCCAGGTACGACATGACCGAGAACAGCGCGCCCACGCCGCAGACCGCGTTGCCCAGCGTGAACCAGTCGGCCAGGTGGAACTCACGGATCATCGAAAAACGTTTGGGCGGCTGCGGTGTGTTCATGAAGTAAAGGCGCGCAGCGGGGCGCGCAGTGGCAATCAACAAGGTCCATTATGGGTGTGCTGCAGCGCCACCGGCGCGTCAAGAGCCTGTTGTCCATTGCGCAGCGGATCGCCTGTATGCCCTGAAAACCTGCCCTGACATCTGAGTGACTGCTTTTGCGCTGGTACACGGACAGACTGTGGGCAAGCGGCGGTCGCCGCCAGGTAGGACGACGCCGCATATGTGCACCGTCGGTGACCGACCTGATTCCCCACAAGACCCGAGACAACCCCATGCGCCACCCCTCGTTGCCCCCCCTGCACAGTCCTTTTGCCCCGGGTGCCCCGGTGCGCAGCCTGCAGGATGTGGAACGGCTCGAAGCCCGCCCCTTGGCCGAGGCGCTGCCGGTGCAAAGCACCTACGAAATTTTTGTGAATTCGGCAGCGGCGTTTGGCGACAAGACGGCGCTGGCCCTTTTGCCCACCGCCGACCCGGCTGCCGAGCCCATCCGCTGGTCGTATGCGCAGCTGCTCACCGGCATCCACCAGACGGCCAACCTGCTGCACCACCTGGGCGTGGGCCCGCAGGACGCCGTGGCCGTGCTGCTGCCCGGCTGCCTGGAATACCACTTGGCCCTGTGGGGTGGCGAGGCGGCGGGCATCGTGCAGCCGCTCAACCCCATGCTCACCGACGAGAAGATCGCGGCCATGATGACCTTGGCCCGTGCCAAGGTGCTGATCGCCTACGGCGGCGAGGGCGACCTGGGCTACTGGAGCAAGGCCCTGCGCCTGCGCGCCCTGGTGCCCAGCCTGACCACGGTGCTGCGCGTAGCGCCGCACGATGAGGCAACGGGTACCACGCCCGCCCTACCCCCAGGCGTGCTCGACCTGGCCGCGCGCCACCAGCACCCTGGCGACCACCTGGTGAGCGGCCGCCGCATTGTGGCCAGCGACATTGCCGCGTACTTCCACACCGGCGGCACCACGGGTGCGCCCAAGCTGGCGCGCCACAGCCACGGCGCGCAGGTGTTCACCGCCTGGGGCAGCGTGCAGATGCAGGGCATACGGCCCGAGGACGTGGGCATCAACGGCTACCCGTTGTTCCATGTGGCGGGAGTGCTGCCCGGCTCGCTGGCGGCGCTGTCTGCGGGAGTGGAGACCATCATCCCCACCACCGGCCTGTTCCGCAACCGCGAGGTGATTGCGAACTACTGGCGGCTGGTGGAGCGCTACCGCTGCACCTACCTGTCGGCTGTGCCCACGGTGCTGGCGGCGCTGGCCAACGTGCCGCTGGACGGGGCCGACATTGCCACGCTGCGCTACTGCCGCACCGGCGCGGCCATCCTGGCCCCCGAGCTGGCGGCGCGGTTTGAGCGCCTGTTTGGCCTGCACATCCACGAAAGCCTGGGCATGACGGAGATGGCGGGCATCTCCACCATCACCCCGCCCGGCGTCAACGCGCCCGCAGGCTGCGTGGGCTGGCGGCTGCCGTACACCCAGCTGCGCGTGGTGGCGCTGGATGCGCAGGGCAATGCGTCCGACCAGGACCTGCCGCCCGGCCAGCCGGGCATGGTGCTGTTCCAGTCGCCCAACCTGTTCTCCGGCTTTCTCGATGCAGCCGACACGGCCAAGGCCTTCACGCCCGATGGCTGGCTGGCCACGGGCGACCTGGGCTTTGTGGATGAGCAGGGCCGCCTGCACCTGAGTGGTCGCTCCAAGGACCTCATCATCCGCAGCGGCCACAACATCGACCCCAAGGTGATCGAGGACGCGCTGGGCGCCCACCCCGCCGTGCAGCTGTGCGCCGCCGTGGGCGCGCCCGATGCTTATGCGGGCGAGCTGCCCGTGGTCTACGCCACGCTGGTGCCCGGTGCACCGGCTGTGACCGAGGCCGAACTGCTGGCCTTCACCGCCGACCGCGTGGACGAGGCCGTGGCCCGCCCGCGCTGGGTGCAGGTGCTGCGGACCATGCCCGTGACCAACGTGGGCAAGATCTACAAGCCCGATCTGCGCCAGCGCGCGGCCTGCCACACGGTGCAGGCGCTGGTCGATGGGGTGTGCGGACAAGCCACGGGCGGCCTCCGTCCCCAGGTACAGCCCGAGGGCGACAACGCCGTGCGCGTGACCGTGGCCCCGGGCCCCGACGCCGACGCGCTGCAGGCCCGCCTGCGCGAAGTGCTCGCGCCCCTGCCCCTCACCGTGCGCGTCACCACCGGCCCCGCCCCAGGGAGCCCCCAGACCGCATAAGCCCATGGCGTGACAGCCAGGCCCCGGCCCGCCACCATGCATCGCGGAGCCCGCTGAGTGATTTTTATAACCATGACAGGAGACAAACCCATGCCCTTCCACGCCCTGACCCGCCGTTCATGGCTCGGCGCCGCCGCGCTGGCCGCTGCCACCGCCTGCACCGGCACTGCCGCCTGGGCCCAGGCCGCCTACCCCAGCAAGCCCATCAAGGTGGTGGTGCCCTTCGCCCCCGGCGGCGCCACCGACGTGCTGGCGCGCGTGCTGGCCGAGAAGATGGCCGTGGGCCTGGGCCAGCCCATGGTCATCGACAACAAGCCCGGCGCGGCCGGCATCATTGGCACCGACGCGGTGGCCAAGGCCGCACCGGACGGCTACACCCTGCTGCTGGCGCTGAGCAACTCCATGCTCACCAACCAGTTCCTGTACACCAAGCTGCCCTACAGCCCCGAGAAGGACATCGCGCCCATCTACCAGATCGCCATCGCACCCCTGGTGCTGGTGGCCCACCCCAGCGTGCCGGTGGCCACGGGGCCTGAGCTGCTGAAATACATCGCCGCCAACAAAGGCAAGGTGGCCTACGGTTCGTACGGCACGGGTGCCTACCCGCACCTGGCCGGCGCGTACATGAGCCAGTCGCAAAACGCCGACATGAGCCACGTGGCCTACCGGGGCGAGGCGCCCATGGTGCAGGACCTGCTGGGCGGGCAGATCCAGATTGCTTTTGCGAGTGCACTGCAAGTCAAGGCGCACATCGACGCCGGCAAGCTCAAGGCCATTGGCGTGAGCGGCGAGCGCCGCATGGGCACGCTGCCCAACGTGCCCACACTGGGCGAGCAGGGCCTGAACGACGAGGCCTACCGCGTGGCGGGCTGGCTGGCGTTTGGAGCCCCCGCAGGCACACCGCCCGCCATCCTGGAGCGCGTTGCGGCCGAGGTGCGCAAAGCCACCGAGCATCCCGATGTGGCCCAGCGCATCACGGCCATGGGCTTTGACGTGCAAAAGAGCTCACCGGCCTTGTTCACCGCGGCCATGAACAAGGAGCGCCCGGTGTGGGAGCGGCTGATCAAGGCATCTGGCGCGAAGCTGGACTGACTCCATGGGGTGCAGCACGCCTCAGCGCCGCACTCACTCTTGCATCCAAACAAGGCGCTAGCGCTTATTCAATAAGCGCTAGCAGCTATTATTTTTGGAGCGTACTCGCCCGCTGCGCCGCAAACGCCACATACCAGTCCAGACACCCCGGGTTGGCCATCGCGTCCTTGTTGACCACCTTTTCGATGGGCTGGCCCAGCAGCAGTTTCTTGATGGGCAGCTCCTGCTTCTTGCCGCTCAGCGTGCGCGGCACCTCGGCCACGGCAAAGATGTCGTCGGGCACAAAACGCGGGCTCAGCGCCGTGCGCACCGCGCCATTGATGCGCGCGCGCAGGGCATCGTCCAGCGCGTAGCCGGGGCGCAACACCACAAACAACGGCATGTAGCTCTCGCGGCCCAGGTACTCCAGGTCCACCACCAGGCTGTCGAGCACCTCGGGCAGCGATTCGACCGCGCTGTAGATCTCGCTCGTGCCCATGCGCAGGCCGTGGCGGTTGATGGTGGCATCAGAGCGGCCATAGATCACGCAGCCGCCGTTGGCGCCGATCTTGAGCCAGTCGCCATGCCGCCAGACTGCGCCCATGCTCGCGGGGCCATCGCCGCCGCCGGGCTGGCGGCCGTGGCCTGCGGGGTACATGTCGAAGTAGCTCGACAGGTAGCGGCTGCCGTCCTGGTCGCCCCACAGGTAGAGCGGCATCGACGGAATGGGCTGCGCGCAAACCAGCTCCCCCACCGCGTCCTGCACGGGGCGGCCCTCGGCGTCCCAGGACTCCACGGCCGCGCCCAGCATGCGGCATTGCATCTCGCCGGGCACCTGGGGCATCTCGCGGTTGCCGCCGATGAAGGCGCCGCAGAAATCCGTGCCCCCGGAGATGTTGTTCCACCAGATATCGTGCGTGCCCAGCGCCTCGAATTGCGCCGAGCCCCACTGCTGCACCTCGGGCGACAGCGGCGAGCCCGTGGTGCCCAGCGCGCGGATGCGCGTGAGGTCGCCGTAGTCGGTGAGCTTGATGCCCGCCTTCATGCAGTTGGCAAAGAACGCCGCGCCCGCGCCGAAGAAAGTCACGCCCGTCTCGGCCGCAAAGCGCCACAGCACGCCCCAGTCCGGGTGCTCCTTGCTGCCACCGGGGTTGCCGTCGTAGATCACGCAGGTGGTGCCCGACAGCAGGCCGCTGAGCTGCGCGTTCCACATCACCCAGCCGGTGGAGCTGTACCAGTGGTAGCGCTCGCCAAAGCTGTTGGGCTCGTAGCTGCAGCCGATGTCGTTGTGCAGCACCTTGAGCTGCAGCGCCACCAGCACCGTGCCGCCGTGGCCGTGCACGATGGGCTTGGGCAGGCCGGTGGTGCCGCTGGAGTAGACGATCCACAGCGGGTGGTCAAACGGCAGCCACATCGGCTCGAATGCTGCCGTTTCTGCATCATTTTTAGCGGTAGCGCTAGTCCAGCTTGCCCAGCCAGCTATCGAAACAGAAGCATCCAGATTGCCCAGCAGCACCGCGTGCTGCACGCTGGGCAGGGCCTCGCGCAGCTCGGCCAGCACGGGGCGGCGGTCGTGGTCGCGGCCGCCATAGCTCACGCCGTCCACGCCGATCAGCACCTTGGGCTCGATCTGCCGAAAGCGGTCGAGCACCGCATGCGTGCCCATGTCCGGCGCGCAGATGCTCCACACGCCGCCGATGCTCACCGTGGCCAGGAAGGCAACCATGGCCTCGGGCACGTTGGGCAGGTAGGCAGCCACGCGGTCGCCGGGCTGGATGCCCTGGGCCTTGAGGTGCAGCGCCAGCGACGCGACCTGGCGGCGCAACTCGGGCCAGCTCAGTTCGCGGTGCTGGCCCTTTTCGTTGCGGCTGATGATGGCGGGCAGGCCCGCCGCGTGGGCGGCATCCACATGCCGCAGCGCCTGGCGTGCGTAGTTGACCTGCGCACCGGGGAACCACAACGCGCCGGGCATGGTGTTCTTTGCCAGCACGGCCGTGTGGGGCGTGGGCGACTGCAACTGGAAGTAGTCCCAGATGCTTTGCCAGAAGGCGTCGAGGTCGGTGGTGGACCAGCGCCACAGCGCGTCGTAGCTGTCGAACTGCAGACCGCGCTGGTCGCGCAGCCAGTTCTGGTACAGGCGGATCTGGGGAATGTAGGGCGGGGTGTTGTGTGTTGTCTCCATGGCGACGCAGCGTACCAGCGGCGCCCGGCAGAGGCCAGCCACACCCGTCGCCCGGTTGACAGCGCGGGGATTGCGTTATTTCGCACAATCGTGCTAAATTGCGCCCATGGACGCCAAAACCCAGAAAGCCGAACTCACCCGCGCCGCCATCGTCGGCGCGGCGCTGGACCTGGCTGCGGCCGAGGGGCTGGAGTCGATCACGCTGCAGGCCGTGGCGGACCGCGTGGGCCTTTCCAAGAGCGGCGTGTTCTCGCGGGCCGGCTCGCGCGAGGCGCTGCAAAAAGCGGTGATCGAGGAGTTTGGACGCCGCTTTCTGGCCGACGTGTTCGTACCCGCCATGCAGCAGCCCAAGGGCCTGCCGCGCCTGCAGGAGATCCTGCGCCGCTGGATTGCCCGCACGCGCGACGTGGAGGCCTTCACGGGCTGCATCTACACCGCAGGCGCCTTCGAGCTGGACGACCGCGAGGGCGAGCTGCGCGACCTCCTGCACGCTGAAATCACCCGCTGGCGCGCCGCATTGCGCCGCACCGTGATCCAGTCCATCGAGGCCGGGCACCTGGCGGCCGACACATCCCCCGACCAGCTGGTGGGCGAGATCTATGGCCTGATCATGGGCTTGTTGCACGACGTTCGCTTCCTGCGTGATCCGCAGGCAGCGGCACGCACCGAGGCGTCCTGGGCGCGCCTCGTCAAGAGTTACCTCCCCTCCCCCGCTTGATACGCGGTGGTGTGCCAGGGAGTGCTCTTGTTTTTTTATGCCCCAATTTCGCACAACCGTGCGAAGAAAGGAACCACCATGTTGATCATCCTGGGCATCGCCGCCATCGCGGCCGCAGTGGGCGCCATCCGGTCGCTGCGCAGCACCCTCACCAGCCTCCCGCGCAGCAACCGGGACTGGATCTTTTACTGACCGTCCGCCCGGTCCACCTCCCCCATCTACCCCATCTCCCTCCTGGAGTCCCACCATGAACACCTCTCCATCCGCCGCGCTGCAGGCCACGTCCAGCTTCTACGGCGAGCACCCCGGCATGCGCCTGCTGCGTGTGGCGCTGGGCACGGCCGAACGCCTGTGGCCCACCTTGGCCGTGCGCGCGGCCTACCGCTTGTTTGGCACGCCCCTGCCCCTGCGCAAACCGGGCCGCAGCGCCGTGCCACCGGGCCACTGGCGCACGGAGCGCCTGGCGTTTGAAGACGCCGAGATCACGCTGTACCTGCCCCAGGCCCAGCCACACGGCCCCACGGTGCTGCTGCTGCACGGCTGGGGCGGGCATGCGCGCCAGATGCTGCCGCTGGCCGACGCCCTGGTCGCGCGCGGCCTGCGCCCGGTGCTGGTGGACCTGCCCGCACACGGCGGCAGCCGGGGCCGCGTGAGCAACCTGCCGCAGTTCGCCCGTGCCATCGAATACGCCACCGCCCGCCTGCACGCGCAGGACTCGGCGCCCCACGCCGTGGTGGCCCATTCGCTGGCGGCCAACGCAGCGGCCCACGCGGCCAGCCGGGGTCTGGCCACCGGGCGCCTGGTGCTGCTGGCGCCGCCCGCCTCGCCGCACGAGTACACGCGCCTGTTCGCACAGGTGTTCGGCCTGTCGGAACGCACGCGCGCGGCCATGCAGCGGCGCATCGAGGCGCGCGAAGGCATCCTGATGCGCCAGTTCGAGCCCCCGGCCGTGGGCCCGCGCATTGCCCTGCCCACGCTGGTGGTGCACGACCGGGGCGACCGCATCAACCGCTTTGCCGACGGCGAGGCCTACCGCGACCACATCCCCGGCGCCACGCTGCTGGCCACCGAGGGCCTGGGCCACCGCAAGATCCTGCAGCAGGCCGAGGTGCTGCAGGCCGTGGCCGACTTTGTGGCGGCGTAAGCGCCGGCCGGCGGTGGCAGACGGGTCGCGCGACCCGCCGGAATCAGCCGGTGACAGGCAGCCTCTATCATCCGCACTCGACCGCCTTCCTGGAGGCGCCCTGCCGATGAATCGCTGGTGCCCGCACCAGCGGCCCCTGCTGCCTGTTGCTACCTGCCGTGTCTCCCATGTCCACTCTCCTGTCCGCCTGGCCCGCCCTGGTCCTGTTGTTGCCCGCGCTGTGGCTGGTGTCGGCCATCGTGTTCCTGGCCAAGGGCAACCGGCGGGCGTTCGCACAGCTGATGGCCCTGCTGGCCTGTTTTCTGATCGGCGCGCTGCTGATGGAGTTCTTCACCTTCATGGGCGCCCTCATGGCCCGCTCGGGCAGCCAGCACGCCACGCCCACGCTGGGCACCGGCACGCGCCAGTTGCTGGAGACCATTGCCAACCCGCGCTCCATCACCGCACCACCGCTGTCGCTGGCGGCTTTTGCGGCGTACAGCATCCCGGCGGGCTACCTGTGGCTGCTGGTCACCTGGGTGCTGCACCTGCGCGGCAAGAAGGCAGGCCCGGCCAAAAAGAAGTCCAGCAGAACCCCGCGCAAGGCAGCCAGAGACTGAGTTTCGATTGTTTTAGCCCCCAGGCGCTAGAAACATATGCCTGAGCAGCTATCAATTGGATAGCGCCACCACGCCATGGCTTGACGCAGGGCAAAGCGTGCCCCAACCCGCCCGCCCACAATGGCGCGCGGCCTCCCCGACCCGGGGCGGGCACCTTGTCACCCTGTATTCATCCCGCCATGACCACCCACCACAGCGACGTGCTCATCGTCGGCGCAGGCCCGGCGGGCCTGTCGCTGGCCATCTCCCTGGCGCAGGCCGGGTTCACCGCCACCGTGGTGGAGCAGCAGGGCGACCGCGCGCTGGCCCAGCCCGCACCTGACGGCCGCGAAATCGCCCTCACCCACCCCAGCCGGGCAACGTTGCAGCGGCTGGGCAGCTGGGCGCACCTGGCCGACCACGAGGTGGGCCAGATTGCCGAGGCCCAGGTGCACGACGGCCCGCTGGGCCGCCATAGCGCGCTGCAACTGAACGCGGCCAGCGGCACCCACGGCGATGTGTCAGCTCCCGGCGCCCTGGGCTTCATCGTGCCCAACCACGCGCTGCGGCGCACAGCCCACGCGGTGGCTGCGAGCACCCCGGGCGTGCGCCTGCTCACCGGCACCCAGGTCACCCGCGTGGCCGCGCTGCCCGGCCATGCCGAGCTGGACTGCGTGCCCTCCCACACGGGCCCTGGCGACCACGCCACGCCCCAGCGCCTCACCGCCCCGTTGCTGGTGGCCGCCGACAGCCGCTTCTCGGCCACGCGCCGCCAACTGGGCCTTGGCGCAGACATGACCGACTTTGGCCGCACCGTCATCGTCTGCCGCATGCGCCACGCCCTGCCCCACGGCAACGTGGCGCACGAATGTTTTGGCTACGACCGCACACTGGCCGTGCTGCCCCTGCCCGATGACCCACAGACGGGACAGGCGCTGTGCTCGGTGGTGGTCACGGCGGGCGCGGCCGACGCCGCCGCGCTGATGGCCCAAAGCCCCGAGGCTTTTGCCACCCAGGTGCAGGCCCAGTTCAACGACCGGCTGGGACCCATGGCGCTGGTGGGCGAGCGCCATGCCTACCCGCTGGTGGCCGTGTATGCCCAGCGCTTTGCGGGCCACCGCTGCGCGCTGCTGGGCGACGCCGCCGTGGGCATGCACCCGGTCACGGCGCATGGCTACAACCTGGGGCTGGCGGGGGTGGAGCGGCTCACGGCCGCGCTGGTCAGCGCCCGCCAGCGCGGGCAGGACATTGGCAGCGCCGACGCCCTGGCCCCCTACGCCCAGGGCCACCACCGCCACGCCTGGCCCATCTACCAGGGCACCAACGCCATCGTGCGCCTGTACACCGACGCCCGCCCGGTGCCCCGCCTGCTGCGGCAACTGGTGCTGCAGGGCGCGCGGCGCCTGCCACCGCTGCAGGCGGCCATCGTGGGGCAGCTGACGGGCAAGGCACCCCAATGGATGCGCGCACTGACGCTCAGGCCGTAGCCAACCTCTGCAACGGGCGCGCCCCACGCCAGCGCCACCGTGCAACTGGCTTTGCCAGGCCACCGGTGGCGTCCCCCTCAGGGGGAAGACGCGAAGCGGCTCAGGGGAGGCTGTCCCTTACCCCCAGCGTGGCCAGGCCATACAGCGGCGCACCGAGCCAGGGGCGCCACCACATGTCCATGGCAATACCGGCCCAGCCGTAGCCCTCCGCCACGCTTTGCTCGCGCAGCAGGTGCAGGCGCGGGTGCACGGCCGCCAGCTCTGTCATGCGGCCGACACCCCACCGAAACTCCGCGCCCGTAGGCCCCACGCTGGCGTGGCGGGCCGCGCAACCCACGGCCTGGCGCGTCATCACGTCCAGCACCATGCGCGAGCCCGGTGGCGCGTGCTGCGCAAACTCGGCCAGCACGGCGTGCACCTGCGCGGGTGGCAGGTACATCAACACGCCCTCACACACCAGCAGCACCGGGGGTGCGGTGCGCTGCGCGGGCAGCCCGAGCCGCTGCCACCAGCCGGTTTGCGACAGGTCCAGATCGGCATGGCGCATGCGCGGGCACTGCGGCGGCAACAGGGGCTTGCGCAGCGCCATCACCGCAGGCAGGTCCGCATCAAGCCACTGGTTGGCCCCCGTGTCCAGCCACTGAAAGTGGTGCGTGAGGCCACACCCCAGGTTGACGCCCAGGGCCTGCGGGTGCTCGGCAAAAAAGGCGCGCCCCGCCTCCTTGATGGCGCGGGTGCGCCACAGCACATGCAGCACCGTGGGCAGGTCGTCCAGGGTGCTGCTCACATCGGCACCCAACTGGGTCAGCAAGGCCTGGGCCACGGCATCGTGGCAGTCGAGCCAGGGGAAATAGCGCCCGCCGTGGGCACGCGCGGCCAAAGGGATGAGCAGGGTGCTGGGCACGGGGGGCAGCTGCGCGCGCTGCAGCAGGCTGCCGGTGCAGTGGAGCGCACGCGCCGGTGGCGCAGGGCTGCGCGGCGATCGGGCAGGGCGTCTGGTGGGGGACTGCGGCACGGGGCGCTCCTCCAGTGGCTGCGGGCGCCACGGTTGCGTGGGTGGCCCAGGGCAAGGGCCTCGGGGCCTCGGGGCCTCAGAACAGGTTCTTGAACCATTCTGAACGGTCTGCCCCAGTCTGTCGTGAATGACCGCAGCGCGTGCTGCGGTATGTCAATGCACTGGCGGGGCTTGCGGCCAGCGCGACGCTGAATCCCTAGTCCTTCACCAGCGCCCACACCAGCGCCACCCCGGCCGCCAGCAGATCTCCGGTGAACGAGCTGTCATTGGCATCGCTGCTGGCCGTGGTGAATGCGCGCTTCTGGCGCTCGCGCTCGGCCCGGGTGCGGTCGCGCTCCAGGGCCACCAGGGCGTCGCCAATGTCCACGGGCGATACCGGCGCCGCCGGTGCCTTGGAGCTCGCGGCGGCATAGCCCTCCATGGCGCGCAACACGGCCTCGGGGTCGATGAGGGAGAACGCGGCACGGCAATAGGGGCAGGCGTGGTCCTTGCGGATGTCCACGGGCGCGCCGCAACTGGTGCAGTAGATGGCGCCCACGCGCTTGGCGAGGTCGTCGATCTCGGGGCGCGTCATGTGGCGCACAAAGCCTTTTTCGACCATGAAGGACGAGAAGGTGCTGAAGCGCCCATGCTGTCGCCCGCAGCGGTACACCATGTAGCGGCCGCTGCGCACCACGTCGTAACCCTTGGCCAGGCTGGTGTTGCAGCGCGGGCAGGCCATGCTCTCGGCCAGGGCCTGGTGCTGGTCCACACGGTGCTCGTGCAGCAGCCGAAACAGCTCGACCACGGACTGGGGCGTGAGCTTCAGGTTCTCGTGCCGGTCAAACCACAGGCCCTGGCAGGCAAAGCAGATGTCCAGCTCCAGCGAATCGCCCAGGTTGCTGGCAAAGCGGTGTGCCTGCATGGGTTGGCGGCACGAGGGGCAAGTGGGTGCAGGAAACATGGCAGTGAGGGTCTGGGCAGCGGTGCGGGGTGCCTCGCGGGGGCGGGGGCATCGTAACCCGCCCGGGATGCTCGTCCCCCACCCTGGCCGCATCCACTAGCATTCGCGCCTCAACCACAAGGAACAACCACATGGGATTCATGAACTGGCGTGTGAAAAGCGCTGATGTGTTGCAACAAGGCGGCGTGATCGCGCCGGACGAGCGGCTGCCCTGGCCGCAGACGGCGGTGATGGGCGTGCAGCACGTGATTGCGATGTTTGGCGCCACGGTGCTGGCGCCCATCCTGATGGGCTTTGACCCGAACGTGGCCATCCTGATGAGCGGCATCGGCACGCTGATCTTCTTCCTCGTCACCGGCGGCAAGGTGCCCAGCTACCTGGGCTCGAGCTTTGCGTTCATTGGCGTGGTGATTGCGGCCACGGGCTATGCGGGCCAAGGGGCCAATGCCAACATCGGCGTGGCGCTGGGCGGCATCATTGCGTGTGGCCTGGTCTACACGCTCATCGGAGCGCTGGTGCAGGCGATTGGCACGGGCTGGATCGAGCGCTTCATGCCGCCCGTGGTCACGGGCTCGGTGGTGGCGGTGATCGGGCTGAACCTCGCGGGCATTCCCATCAAGAACATGGCGGCCAGCAACTTTGACAGCTGGATGCAGGTGGTGACCTTTGTGAGCGTGGGCCTGGTGGCCGTGCTCACGCGCGGCATGGTGCAGCGCCTGTTGATCCTGGTCGGGCTGATCGTGGCCAGCATCATCTATGCAGTACTGACCAACGGCCTGGGCCTGGGCAAGCCCATGGACCTGACCGCACTGGCCAACGCTGCGTGGTTTGGCCTGCCGAACTTTGCGGCCCCGCAGTTCAGCGGCAATGCCATGCTGCTGATTGCTCCCGTGGCCATCATCCTGGTGGCCGAGAACCTGGGCCACGTGAAGGCCGTGACGGCCATGACCGGCCAGAACCTGGACCGCTACATGGGCCGCGCGTTCATCGGTGACGGCATTGCCACCATGGTCAGTGGCAGCGCAGGCGGCACGGGCGTGACCACCTATGCCGAGAACATCGGCGTGATGGCGGCGACCAAGATCTATTCCACCGCCGTGTTCCTGCTGGCGGGTGTGTTTGCGCTGGTGCTGGGCTTTTCCCCCAAGTTCGGCGCACTGATCCAGACCATTCCGCTGCCGGTAATGGGCGGCGTGTCCATCGTGGTGTTTGGCCTGATCGCGGTGGCGGGCGCCAAGATCTGGGTGGACAACAAGGTGGATTTTTCGCAGAACAAGAACCTCATCGTGGCGGCCATCACCCTCATCCTGGGCACGGGCGACTTCACACTCAAGTTCGGCCAGTTCGCGCTGGGCGGCATCGGCACCGCCACGTTCGGGGCGATCCTGCTGTACGCGCTGCTCAACCGCAAAGCGGCGTAATCTGTGGATGTGGCCAGGCCGAACCGCATTTGTAAGGGTTAACCCTTAATTTGTAAGGAACGAAGGCTAGCATCCTGGGTTTTGTCCACAGGGCCATCCGCTCACCGGGCGGGTGGCCTTTTTCTTTTTGCGGAGTTTGTTCATGTCCCTGGCCGATCGGGTGCTGTACCCCGACTTTCTCTCCCGCACCATGACCGCCGATGAGGCGGCCGCCCTGATTCCTGCCGGCGCCCATGTGGGCATGAGCGGATTCACCGGCGCGGGCTACCCCAAGGCCGTGCCCGGCGCGCTGGCGCGCCGCATCGAGAGCCTGAACGCGCAGGGCCATGGCTTCAAGATCGGGCTGTGGACAGGCGCCAGCACCGCACCCGAACTGGACGGCGCGCTGGCCCAGGTGGACGGTATCGAGATGCGCCTGCCCTACCAGTCCGACCCCACGGTGCGCCGCCAGATCAATGCGGGGCAGATGCAGTATGTGGACATCCACCTGTCGCACGTGGCGCAGTTCGTGTGGTTCGGCTTTCTGGGCAAGCTGGATGTGGCGGTGGTCGAGGTGGCGGGCGTGTTGCCCGACGGGCGCCTGATCCCCTCGTCCTCGGTGGGCAACAACAAGACCTGGCTGGACCAGGCCGACAAGGTCATCCTGGAGGTGAATGCCTGGCACAACCCGCAGCTGGAGGGCATGCACGACATCTACTACGGCACCGACCGGCCGCCGCACCGCAAGCCCATCCCCATGACACGGCCCGACGAACGCATTGGCGAGCCCTACCTGCTCTGCGACCCGAGCAAGGTCATCGCCGTGGTGATGACCAACCAGCCCGACCGCAACAGCGTGTACGCCGCGCCCGATGACACCTCCAACCGCATCGCGGGCCACATCATCGAGTTCCTGCAGCACGAGGTGAAAAAGGGCCGCCTGCCCGCAGACCTGCTGCCGCTGCAGTCGGGCGTGGGCAACATCGCCAACGCGGTGCTGGCAGGGCTGAACAACGGCCCGTTCGACAACCTCACGGCCTACACCGAAGTGCTGCAGGACGGCATGCTGGACATGCTGCGCTCGGGCAAGCTGGCCAGCGCCTCGGCCACAGCGCTGTCGCTGAGCCCGGCGGCCATGCAGGACTTCAACGACCGCATCGACTACTACAAGCAGCGCATCGTGCTGCGCCCGCAGGAGATCAGCAACCACCCCGAGCTGATCCGCCGCATGGGCTTGATCGCGATGAACGGCATGATTGAGGCCGACATCTACGGCAACGTGAACTCCACGCATGTGATGGGCTCGGCCATCATGAACGGCATCGGCGGCTCGGGCGACTTTGCGCGCAATGCCTACCTGTCGATCTTCATGACGCCGTCGCTGGCCAAGAACGGCGCCATCTCGTGCATCGTGCCCATGGCCTCGCATGTGGACCACACCGAGCACGATGTGCAGATCCTCGTCACCGAACAAGGCCTGGCCGACCTGCGCGGCCACTCGCCCACGCAGCGCGCCGAAATCATCATCGACCGCTGCGCGCATCCGGACTTCCGCCCCGCCCTGCACGACTATGTGGCCCGCGCCAAACGGGGCGCCGTGGGCCAGCACACGCCGCACCTGCTGAACGAGGCCTTGTCATGGCACCAGCGGTATGTGGAGACGGGCAGCATGCGCGCGCCAGCGGGCCCGGCGAGCGCGGCATAAGGGCGCAAGGGGCATAAAGGGCAAATGCGGCACAAGGGGACGCGGCGCGCGCCCCAGACCCTGCCGGAGCCTTTGACAGCCAATTGCCAGCCTGCGCAGATAAAATCAGGGTTAACCCTATGTCTTTCGACCTCCCCCTGTCCACCCCCACCAGCCCCCATGCGGGGCTGGTGGCATTTTGTCTGCGAGTTTTTTGACCATGCAACGCCGTCAGTTCACCCAATCCCTCGTGGCCGCCAGCGCCGGCCTGCTGCTTGCCCCCTCGTCGCGCGCCGTGGGCGTGCAAGACCCCATGGACGCCAAGAGCGTGACCATTGGCTGCTCGCTGGGAACGACCGGCGCGCTGGCCAGCCTGGGCAAGGAACTCAAGCAGGGGCTGGACGCAGGCTTGGCCCAGGCCAACGCCAAGGGCATCCACGGCCGCGAGATCAAGCTGCTGGCCCTGGACGACGGCTATGACGCCGCGCGCTCCGAAGACAACGTGCGCAAGCTGATTGCCGACGCCAACGTGGTGTCGCTGATCTCCTGCATGGGCACGGCCAACAACCAGCGCATCCTGCCGCTGGTGGACGAGGCGCAGATCCCCTACGTGGCCCCGCAAAGCGGCGCCACCTCGCTGCGCAAGGCCGAGTACCGCTCGGTGTTCCACGTGCGCGCCAGCTACACCGACGAAGCCCAGCGCCTGGCGCAAAAGCTGGTGTCCATGGGCATCACCGAGCTGGCCGTCGTGTACCAGGACACCGCCTTTGGCCGCGAGTTTCTGGCCGATGTGACCAAGGCCATGGCGGCCGCCAAGCAGCCCGCACCCAAAGCCTTCAAGCTCGACGCCCAAGGCGCCCAGGTGGCGGATGTGGTGGGCAAGGCCGTGGCTGCCAAGCCCAACGCCGTGCTGCTGGGCACGGCGGGCGACATCACCGCCACGCTGGTCAACGAGTTCAAGAAAGTGTCGCCCAGCACGCCGCTGGCCGCCACCAGCGTGGCGCTGTCGGGCGACAACCTGCGCCAGCTGGGCGGCAAGGCCTCGGGCATTGCGCTGTCGATGGTGCTGCCCGACGCAGCCCGCACCAGCTTTGCCGTGGTGCGCGACTACCAGAAGGCCATGCGCGCACTGGGCTACCAGGAGTTCTCGGCCCGCAGCTTTGAAGGCTATGTGAACGCCCGCGTGCTGGCCGAGGGCCTGGAGCGCGCCGGCCGCGACCTGACCCGCGCCAAGCTGCGCAACGCCCTCGCAGGCATCCGCAGCAACGACCTGGGTGGCCTGTCCATCGACTACGCCAGCGGCGCGCCGTATGTGGGCTCGCGCTTTCTGGACCTGGGGGTGATGGGCGCCAACGGGAAGTTTGTGGGCTGAGGCTAGGAGCCTGTCGGACTTGGAGCGTCGATAGCGAGAATCGGCCCCAGCGAGGACAGTTTTTGCCGGACTTGCAGACCCATAGCCCAGCTATGGGGCAAAAAGACGGTAAAAAATGGACCGCTGCGGCCGATTCGCAGCCGACGACTTCCAAGTCGGACAGGCTCCTAGGCGCCTGCGGCACAGGGCGGGACCACAGGCATTGGCACAATCAGCGGCTTGCACTGACTTGGCCCTGTCCCGTGACCACCATGCCCATCTGGAAAAAACCCATCGACCTGGCCCTGCTGAAGGCCGCCAACCGCAACACCGCCGTAGAGCACCTGGGCATTGAGTTTGTCGAGGTGGGTGACGACTTTCTGCGCGCCCGCGTGCCGGTAGACCACCGCACCATCCAGCCCTTTGGCCTGCTGCACGGCGGTGTCAGCGTGGTGCTGGCCGAGTCCATGGGCTCCACCGGCGCCTACTACACCCTGCCCGAGGGCTACCGCGCCGTGGGCCTGGACATCAACGCCAACCACCTGCGCTCTGCCACCAGCGGCTGGGTGACCGGCACAGCCAAGCCGGTGCACATCGGCCGCACCACGCACGTGTGGCACATCGATCTGCACAACGAAGCGGGTGAGCTGACCTGTGTGTCGCGGCTGACGATGGCGATCCTCGCACCCCGCTAGTGGGCATCCCCCTGAGGCGCTTCGCGCCTTCCCCCTTCTCTCGCATCGCTAGCGCGATCCGGGATGGGGGACACCGCCAGCGCGGCGGGGCGGCCCTTGCGCGGCGGTCTTGGCCTGGGATGGGCCCGTGGCAAAGGCTGGGTGGTGTTTTTGATGAAATCGGCCCCAAGCGCTAGAAGAATATGCGCTGGTAGCTATCTATTCTGTAGCGTTTTGCTGGGCCAGGCGCTCGCTTTTCCAGTACACGTCATCACCGCCATCCATGCGGTTGAGCACGCGGGCCAGCACGAACATCAGGTCGGAGAGGCGGTTGAGGTACTGGCGCGGCGCGTCGTTCAGGGCCTCTTCGTTGCCCAGGGCGACCACGGCGCGTTCAGCGCGGCGGGCCACGGTCCGGCACACGTGGGCCTGTGACGCGGCGCGGGTGCCCGCAGGCAGGATGAACTCCTGCAGGCGCGGCAGCGCGGCGTTGTGGTGGGCCAGAGCTTCGTCCAATGCCAAGACGGCGTCGGCCTTGAGCAGCTCGAAGCCCGGGATCGACAGCTCGCCTCCCAGGTTGAACAACTGGTGCTGCACCTCGACCAGCAAGGTGCGGACTTCATCGGGCAGCGGCTCGCACAGCAACAGGCCGATGTGCGAGTTGAGTTCATCCACATCCCCCATGGCGTGAATGCGCAAGCTGTTCTTGGAGACACGCTGGTTGTTGCCCAGGCCGGTGGTGCCTGCGTCGCCGGTGCGGGTTGCGATTTCTGTGAGTCGGTTGCCCATGGGGTGCCTTGATGAGGAAACGGGAGGATGGATGCCAGCTTCTGCGGGGCACAAGCCACCGCAGTGAATCTGCCCCGGATTCTCCGCCACCGCCACGCGGCTGCAAGCGTTTCGCCTCCAATCCCCTACGCACTGCGCCCTGAGCACTGACTGCCCACCACACGCAGCATGCCCGCTACGCGAACCCGCGCCCTGTGGCACACAGCCTGGTGCGTCACAGGGCGACGGCGCAGCGCTATCAAGGCGCTGCGTACGGCGAGATCAATGCGCAGCGGGGGTGCGGTTGAGCTTGTCGATGTCTGCTGTGGATACGCCAGCGTTGGTGGGCTTCATGGTGTCCCATGCATGTGCGTGGTAGGTGTCCCACTCCTGGCGCGACACCATGCCGTCACCGTTGGTGTCCATCAGGCGCGCATTGACGCGTGCATCGGCCTTGGCTGCGGCCTTGCCGCCTGAAGCGCTGGGGTTGATCTCGGCCACCGGAGCCGCACGTCCGTCGCCAGCTGCGGGGTTGGCAGGCATGGCGCTGCTGTTGGCGCTGCGCGTGTCCACCTTGTTTTGTGCCTTGGACGCCGCCGCACCACCGGATGCAGAAGGGTTCACCTCGGACGGAGGGCGCGCATTGCTGTTGGCGGGGGCCTGGGCCAGCGCAGCGGTGCATGCCAATGCGGCCAGAGCGGCGAAGACGGTTTGCTTTTGCATGGAGAACTCCTTCAGAAAAACGTGCGATCAAGCGAAATGCTTGGATGCATTGTTTTGCCGCGCCCCGACCCCGCTTGTAGGACGTTCACGGGCTTGCAGGTCAGGCCAAGCGCTTGAGCAGGTGGGGTGTGAATGCGCACCAGGGGACGCTTGCGTCTGGCTACAAACTGTGCGGACATCTACACACAACCGGCGTGCCGCGTTACACCGCGCTGGCAAATGTAGAGTGAGGCAACAGCAGGCAAGAGTGCTGGCGCGGCACGCTTTGCTGCGGTGCAATGCAAGCCTGTTCAACTTCAAAGGAGCCAGGCTCACCATGAAAGCACTGCAACGACGCCACTACTCGTTCGACACACGCAGCGTGATGCTCTTCGCCGCCCTCTCTCTGGGTGGTGTGGGTGCCTTGCAGGCACAGACGTCCTCCTCTTCCTCTCCTCCCCAATTTGGCCCCGCAAGCAAGAGCACCGCACAGTCAGGCTCGCCTTTTTCTGTGGGGCCCAGCAGTGGCGGCGTCTCCACCGCAGCGGCCGTCGCATTTGACAAGGCCGACACCAACAAGGACGGTCAGCTGAGCGCGCAAGAGGCCGCCACGCTGCCAGCCATCAGCCAACGTTTCAAGGAACTCGATACCGACAAGAACGGATCGCTGTCCCGCGCCGAGTTCGACAAGGGGGTGCAGTCCTGACCCTGCCCAACGCTTAACTGCCCTGAGCCAGAGGCCGGGGTAGGCGCAACTACCAAACCGCAAAGCCTGCCCGCGCTGGAACTCCAGGGCGTGGGCAGGCCTTTGTGCGTACAAGCAGCGGCAAATGAATTTCAGTCGTGCAACGATGACAAAAACTGCTGCAGCTCAGGCGTCTGCGGACTTCCAAACAGCTGGGCAGGCGTGCCCTGCTCATGCACCCGCCCCTGGTGCATGAAGATCACACGGTCGCTCACCTTGCGGGCGAACGCCATCTCGTGCGTGACCATCATCAGCGTCATGCCTTCTTGCGCCAGCGATTCGACCACGCGCAGCACCTCACCCACCAGTTCAGGGTCCAGCGCCGAGGTGATCTCGTCGCACAGGAGCACCTGCGGCTCCATGGCCAGTGCGCGAGCAATGGCCACGCGCTGTTGCTGCCCGCCCGAGAGCTGGTCGGGCATGGCGTCAAACTTTTCGGCCAACCCCACGCGCGCCAAAAGCTGACGCGCCTGCGCCTCGGCCGCCTTGGCATCGCGCGCCTTCACCAGCGTGGGCGCCAGCATGATGTTGCGGCCCACAGAGAGGTGCGGAAACAGATTGAAGCTCTGGAAGATCATGCCCACCTGCTGGCGCAGCGCGCGCATGGCGGCAGGGCTGTCGTGCAGCAGCTTCTGGCCGTTGACGCTGAGGGCGCCTTCCTGGAACTCCTCCAGCCCATTCACGCAGCGCAGCAACGTGCTCTTGCCCGAGCCACTCTTGCCGATGATGGCGATGACCTCGCCGCGCTGCACTTTCAGGTCGATGCCCTTGAGCACTTCATTGCTGCCATAGGACTTGCGCAGCGCAGTGATGTCCACAATGGGCGGCTCACCCACCACGATGCCGTCGTGCGCAGGGGTGGGTTGGGTTGCGGAGGCTTCAGCGGCGATGGCCATGGAGTTTCCTTTCAAGGGACTGCGCCACCAGGCTCACCGGGAAGCACAAAACAAAATACAGCAGCGCTACGCAGGCGTAGACGAGGAAGGGCTTGTAGGTGGCGTTGGAGATCATGCTGCCCGCCTTGGTCAGCTCCACAAAGCCGATGACCGAAGCCAGCGCCGTGCCCTTGATCACCTGCACCAGAAAGCCCACCGTGGGCGGCACCGCGATGCGCAGCGCCTGCGGCAGCACCACATGGCGCAGCTGTTCGCCGAAGTTGAGCGCCAGGCTCTGCGCCGCCTCCCACTGCCCCTTGGGGATGGAGGCCACACAGCCGCGCCAGATCTCTGTGAGGTAGGCACTGGTGTAGAGCGTGAGCGCCACCGCAGCGGCCGTCCACGGCGAGGTCTTGATACCGAACAGCGCAATGCCGAAGTAGGCCAGGAACAGCTGCATCAGCAGCGGCGTGCCCTGGAACACCTGCACATAGGCGCCCACCGCGCGGTCCACGCCGCGCAGCTTGGACAGACGCAACACCAGCAGCACCAGGCCCACCAGGCCACCGCCGATGAAGGCGATGAGGGACAGGGACACCGTCCAGCGCGCTGCGAGCAGCAGGTTGCGCAGGATGTCCCAAAGGGAAAATTCAACCATCTCGATTTACCTCCCCACCAAGAATCGGGTCCCCACCCACATCAGCAGACGACGAGTCAACATCGACAGCACCAGGTACACAGCAGTGGCCAGGATGAAGGCCTCGAAGGCGCGGAAGGTGTTGCTGGAGATGAGGTTGGCGGCGTAGCTCAGCTCGGGCGTGGAGATCTGGCCGCACACGGCCGAGCCCAGCATCACGATGATGATCTGGCTGACCATGGCAGGCCACACCTTTTGCAGCGCGGGCGGCAGCACCACGCGCCGGAAGGTCTGGCCCGGCGTCAGCGCCAGGCTGTGCGCGGCTTCGATCTGGCCGCGTGGCGTGGCCTCGATGCCTGCGCGGATGATTTCGGCGGAATACGCGCCCAGGTTGATCACCATGGCCAAGACCGACGCGAACTCGGGCGAGAGCTTGAGCCCCAGCGCGGGCAGGCCGAAGAACAGGAAGAACAGCTGCACGATGAAAGGCGTGTTGCGCACCAGCTCCACATAGCTGGCCACGGCCCAGCGCAACGCAGTGGGCCGGTGGCCCAGGTTGCGCGCACGCGCCCAGGCGCAGACCGTGCCCAGCAGCAGGCCCAGCACGGTGCCCACGATGGTGAGGGCTATGGTCCAGACCACGCCGCGCACCAGCAACGGCCACGACGCGAGGACGGCAGAAAAATCGAGCGCAATCAGCATGCTTGTGCCCTGCGCCGCTTGTCGCGCCGCAGGCCCTTGGGTTTCAGCAATTCATCCTGTGCGCCGCATCACAGGGGCAGGTCACCCGCAGGACGACCCAGCCACTTGTTGGACAGCTTGTCGATGTCGCCCGACTTGCGGGCCTCGGCAATGATTTCGTTCACGCGCAGGCGCAGCTTGTCTTCGCCTTTGGCCACACCGATGAAGTTCGGGCTGTCCTTGAGGAGCAGCTTGTATTCGGTGGCCAGATTGGGGTTCTTGACCATGATGGTGCCCGCCGTCGATGCGCTGGTCGCAATGGCCTGCGTCTGGCCCGACACAAAGGCCGCAATGCTGGCGGCGTGGTCTTCAAAGCGCTTCACATCCACGCCGGGAGGCGCGACTTTGGCCAGCTCCTGGTCTTCCATGGCGCCGCGCGTCACGGCCACCGTCTTGCCCGCCAGGTCGGCAAAGCTCTTGATGTTCAGGCTCTTGCTCGCAAACACGGCCTGGAAGAACGGTGCGTAGGCCGCAGTGAAGTCGATCACTTTCTCGCGCTCGGGGTTCTTGCCCAGCGTGGAGATCACGAGGTCGGCCTTCTGCGTCTGCAGGTACGGGATGCGGTTGGCGCTGGTCACGGGAATCAGCTCGACCTTGACGCCCAGCTTGGCGCCGATGTAGTTGGCCATCTCCACGTCCAGGCCCTGGGGCTTGAGGTCGGTGCCGACAAAGCCGTAGGGCGGGTAGTCGGTGGGGATGGCGATCTTGATTTCCTTGGCCTTGAGAAGGTTGTCCAGCGCGTTCTGCGCGTGGGCGGCAGGTGCCATCAGGGCCGCTGCGAGGCCGGTGGCGGCAAGCACGCCCAGGGTCAGGCGGCGGGTGGACGAAGTGACGGTGCGGACGGTGGTCATAGCAGGGCTCCTAGGTAGGTGGATGCGTCGGCGGGTGCGTCTGGGTCAGACGCTGGGGGGATGGAACTGGTGGCGGCGCGGGGCTTGCGCGCGCGGGCTGGTGCGGTGGTTGGTGCGGGGCTCTTGCGCACCGGTGCCAGCGCGTCGCGCAGCCCGGCCAGCGGGTCGCTGCTGGCCTGCAGGCGCAGGGCCGACTGCACGGTGCCGATGTGCTCGGACATGAGTGCCTCGGCGCCGGCAATGTCTCCCGCTTCCAGCGCCTCGACGATGCGCACATGGTCGGCACAGCTCTGAGCCGCATCGTGCGATGACTGGTAGAGCATGGCGATGAGCGTGGTGCGCGCCGTGAAGTCGCGCAGCGTGTCGGCCAGCAGGCTGTTGCCCAGGCATTCAGCCAGGCACACATGGAAGTCTCCCAGCAAGAAGCTGCGCATGCCCACATCGGTGCCCGCCAGCGCGGCTTTTTCGCGTTGCAGATGGCTCTTGAGCTGGCGCAGCGCCGTCTTGTCCACCACCTTGAGCTGGTGCAGCAGGCCCAGCTCGATCACGCGGCGCGCCTCAAAGGCCTCGCGCGCTTCGTCCTGCGACGGCTCGATCACATACCAGCCGCGCCGGGCACTGACGGTGACGATGCCCCGTGTGGCCAGCCGCGTGAGCGCCTCGCGCACGATGGTGCGGCTGCAGTCGAACAGCATGGCCAGCTGCTGCTCGCCCAGGCGGGAGCCGGGCGCGAGCTTTTGCGCCATCACGGCTTCGATGATGCGGTTGCTGATCTCGGTGGCGGTGGTCATTGCCTGCGGTATCGCAGGTTCCGTGCCAACTGGTATACAAGCTGAATGCACCAGCCTGGCGCACGGAGGCTGTGCACCATGGGGCAGCCTGCCCCGCAACGATGCGCGGGGCTGCGCTAGCCTGACCCAAGGGGATGCTGGTGCATGGATGTGGTGCAGGCGCTGGCGTTGGCGGGCCACCGGCTGCGCAGGGCACTCAGACGGCCATAGAAGGCGGTCACCTCACGAAGAGGAAGTACCAAGACCCAAGGACCCAGCGAGCGGCTACACCAGCCCGGCCAGGCGCGAGAGCCAGGACAGCACCAACCCGCTGCCCAGCACGGCAAACACTGCCGGGTGCCACCAGGGCCAGCGCGCCACGCGGCGGCGGCCCTGAGCGCCTTCGACCACCGCCTGGCCCGCCAGCAGCAACAGCCACAGCAGCAACACCATCGCACCCGGGTTGGCTGCCCAGGCTGCCGCCCAATCGCCCTGGACCAGGGCCGCACACGCGTGCGTGCCGCCGCACAGCGGGCAGGGTATACCCGTCAGCGCACGAAACCCGCAACCCAGACCCGGCCCGCCCTGCCCCAGCCACCAGGGCGTGGCGGCCATGGCCAGTGGCCAGCCCAGGCCCAACGCCAGCCGCTGCCGCCGATCGCCCCCGCCCAGCGGCTGCCAGGCGGGCGGGCTGCCCACCGGCACCACTGCGGGGCCGGGGTCAGAGGGGAGGAAGGGCCACCGGCTCATCGCCCACCAGCTGGCGTGCCATGTAGTAGGAACCGATGGTGGACAGCGGCAGCGTCAGCAGCGCACCCACCCAGCACAGCAGGAAACCCAGCGAGCCCACGATGCCCAGCACCAGCGAGCAGAAGAACGCCGAGCCCAGGTTCTTGGTCACGATGGTCCAGGCCTGGCTGAATGCCGCGACGCCATCGCGCTCGCCACGCGCCACGAAGAACAGTGCCACCGGGGGCAGCGCCATGACCAGCAAGCCGGGGATGAAACACAGCATGAAGCCCAGCGACACCACCAGCGAACTGATGAGCCCCGCCACAAAGGCGGGCACAAAGTCGTCAAAGCCCCGAAAGACGTCGCCGATCTGCACCGCTTCGCCGCGCGTCTCGCGCTCGATCATGCGCATGTAGCCCACCATCATGGGTCCGGCCAGCAGGCCCGCGCTGATGCCGGCGACCACCATCACCAGCAAGGTGCACACCACATGGGTGAGGACGTTTTTCTTGAAGGTGCCCCAGGCACCCGACAGGCAATCTCCCACACTGGCTGAAGCCATGGCAATCCCTCTCTCTGTAGTTGGTCAGTCGCGCGCAAGCGCTGGCTCAGTGTAGCGAGCCAGCGGCCGCTGTGGTACCCCTGACGGTGAGCCCTGAGAGAGGGTCGCTACAGAACTCCCTCCCACAGCGCAAACCGCTCCGGCTGCGTGAGGGGCGCACAAAACAGCGTTTCGCCCACATGCTGGACCGGTGGCTGTGCACCGGCATACGGCGCCCATCCAGGGTTGCCATCCCGCGCAAACGCCACCCAGCGCTGCTGAAGTGCCTCGGCCAGCACAGCGGGCGGCGTCGGCCCCGTGAGTTCCTGCCCTGTGGGCGTGTGGAGATTGCCGAACACAAACGGCAGCTCCAGCCCATGCGCTGCGCCCAAGCGCCCACGCCACTGCGGCGAGGGCCAGGTGAACTCATAACCATGGGCGCTGCGGGCCCAGCGGTGGGCCAGCGCGGCAATGCGCTGCGCGGGCACGCGG
The DNA here is from genome assembly GCF_025246485.1 of Acidovorax sp. K2F. NCBI lineage: Bacteria > Pseudomonadati > Pseudomonadota > Betaproteobacteria > Burkholderiales > Comamonadaceae > Acidovorax > Acidovorax sp. K2F. The sequence continues at coordinate 159,080 of NZ_JAOBSQ010000001.1, read as the reverse complement.
TAGTAGTAGTCGGACTGCAGAGCGCACAGCCACTCGCCAGGCGTTTGCTGCGCGGGTGGCAGCATGTTTCGCAGGGCCTGTGCGGCGGAGGCATTCAAGCCCACGTCCTGCGCAAAGGCATGGACCTGCGCCTCTGTCACCCGGTCAATGGCACCGCCGGGCACGTGGTACAGGCGCATCTCCTGCGCGTTGCTGCCCACCAGCACCTGCAGGTCGGGCGGCTGGGCCGCCCACTGCTGCGCAAGCGCCTCCAACGGCGTTGCGGTGAGCACCTGGCCATCCACCACGGGCCGCAAGGGAAAGAAGTTGCGTCCGCCCAGCCCGTGCTGTTGCCGCAGGGCGGGCTCGGAGGCCAGCCGGTGTACGGCGTGCAGCACAGCAGCCTGCTGCGCCGCGCCCAGTGCAGCCAGGGTGGACTTCACACCCGCCAGCACGGCCACGGCATGGCGCGCCGCAGCGGCCTCCTGCAAGGTCTGGCAGGCGACGCTGGGGCTTTGCAGAATGGCGCGCTGGAACAACCCACGCGAAGCGGGCATGCCCATCAGACAGGCCAAGGCCCCGGCACCGGCCGACTGGCCGAACACCGTGGTGCGCGCTGCATCTCCGCCCCAGGCGTGGATATGGTCGCGCACCCACTGCAGTGCCATCAGCAGATCCATCAGGCCGCGATTGGCGGGCGCAGCGTGCTCCTCGCCTTCGAAGTGCAAAAACCCGTCAATGCCCAGCCGGTACTGCACCGACACCACCACTACGCCCCGTCGCGCCAGCGACGCCCCGTCGTACAGCGGCTCGCTGGCCGCGCCGCGAAAGAAGCCTCCGCCATGCACCCAGACCATGACGGGCAGGTGGGCTCCTGGCTCGGCGGTTGGCGCCCACACATTGACCGCCAGGCAGTCGTCGCCCCCCAGCATGGGCGCATCGGCACGCGCGCTGCGGGCCAGCTGCGGTGCCATGGGCGCAAACGCGGTGGCATCGCGCACGCCGGACCACGGCGAAACAGGCAACGGCGCCGCAAACCGCAGCGCGCCGCGTGGCGCTTGCGCGTACGGCATGCCACGGAACACACACACGCCCTCTTCCCACAGGCCGCGCAGTTGCCCACCGTGGGCCAGCGTGACCTGAGGCTCTGCAGTGCCCGTCGTCATTCCGTGGCCAGGCCCAGCTTGTCGATCAGCGGGCGCCACACGGCCGCATCACGCGCCGCCCAGGTGCGCGCATCGGCAGGTGCGGTGGCAGTGAGCGTGACGTTCATGGCTTCAAGGCGAGCCTTGTACTGCGAATCGCCACCCCGACACTTCTCAGTGACCGCATTGAGCCGGTTCAGCAACTCGGGGGGCGTGCCAGCCTTGGCCACCACGGCAATCCACGCGGGCCGCGCCAGGTCGCTGGCAGCGGGCAAGGCTTCGGCGATGGTCGGCACATCGGGCAGCAACGGCGAGCGCTGCGCACCAAACAGCGCCAGCGGCACCAGCTTGCCCGCCTTGACCTGTGCTGCTGCCGTGCCAATCACCAGCGTCATCGCGTGGATCTGCTGGCCCATGAGCGCGGTGAGGCCCGCGCCCTCACCCACAAAAGGCACATGGGTGCCGGGCACACCCAGCTTTTCTATCAACGCCGAGGTCAGCAGGTGCGCTGGGCTGCCCTTGCCCGGCGACCCGAAGTTGACCCCGCCCGGCGTGGACCGCGCCAGCTTTTGCAGATCCGCCAGGCTGGCAATACCCTGCCCTGCGGGCACTGCCAGCACCAGCGGCGACGTGCCCAGCACCGCCACGCCATCAAAGTCGCGCAGCGGGTCGTAAGGCTGCTGCTTGTAGACGTAGGGCGTGATGGTCATCTGCGACATGCCGATGCTCAGCAGGTTATAGCCATCTGCAGGCTGGGCCTTGAGGTAGTTGACGGCCAGGATGCCGTTGGCCCCGGGCTTGTTCTGCACCACGACGGGCTGACCCAGTTCGCGCGCGGCGCAGTCGGCCCACACCCGCGTCATGGCGTCCGAGCCACTGCCGGGCGGCTGCTGGGCGATGAGCTGGATGGGTTTGACCGGGTAGGCAGCAGGCTGCTGCGCCTGGGCGCGACCGGCCAGGCAGGCGAGTGCGGCCAGCGCGACTATGCTTGGAACGCGCGTAAAAGCTGAGGTCATGGTGTGTCTCCTGGTAATGTTTTCTTCGATGGATGTCCGCGATGCGTGGCGTGCAGGCGGGAGATGCCGCACGACAAGCAGGCAGACAAAAGGGGTCAGCGACGGCGTGTACGTGCCTTGGTGGACACAGCGGCGGCCGTTGATGGCACAGCCGCTTCGCACCGGGTGGCAATCCAGTCGGCCAGGCAAACCAGTTGTGCCTGCTGGACGGTATCGGGCACGGTGGGCGGTGCAGGCGCAAACAGCTGCAGCAGCCCCAGCCCGCGCAGCGACGACAGCACCAGGCCCAGCAGTCCATCGCGGTCGGGTTCTGCTGCCAGCTCGGGGAAGGCGCTGAAAAAGCCTTCGTGCATGCGCGCCTGCACGCTCTGGCGCAGCTCGGCAATGTGGCCCAGCACCTCGGGCTGGTTGCGGCAGCCCAGGTAGATGTTCCAGGCCACGATGAAGCGCGGCTGCGCGTAGACCAGGCGCCACACCGCCTGCACAAACTTCGCCGCCCGCTCGCGCGCTGGCAGTGCCGCGCTGGGCCAGAGTTCGCCCGAGCGCACGGTGGACTCGATCAGCTCGCTCAGCACGTTCATCATCAGCACCGCCTTCGACTCGAAGTGGTGCTGCACCGCGCCCGAGGTCATGCCCGCCGACTTGGCCAGTTCGTGGATGGACATCTCCTCCAGGCTGCGGTGCTGGATCACGTCGATGGCCGTGGCGATCAGGTGCTGGCGGGTGGCGGCGCTGCGCTCCGCATGGGTGCGGCGCGCCCCGGCCTTGGGGGAAACACGGTGGTTCATGACGCTTTCACAATATACATTTCGAACGTAATGTATTTACACCCCCGCTGGCCAGCAAGCCCGTGAATACCCGCATCCCCTCCCGGGCCCAAGGTGGATCACCCAGCACCCGGCCACGGGGCCGAACCTAGAATGCTTCTCACTGACCGCACCCACCGGAGACACACACCATGAACGCCCCCACCGCTGCCGCCCACCTGCTGCCCGAAATCCAACTGCGCGACGTTCCGCAAGCACTCATCGATGCGCTGCAGGCCCGCTTTGGCGCGCAGTGCTCGCTGGCCCAGGCTGTGCGCGAGCAGCACGGGCGTGACGAAGGTTCGCTACAGGCCCCACCGCCCAGCGCCGTGGTGTTTGCCGAAAGCACGCAGGACGTGGCCGACGCGGTCAAGCTGGCCAGCCAGTACGAAGTGCCTGTGATCCCCTACGGCGCGGGCTCCTCGCTCGAAGGCCACCTGCTGGCCGTGCAGGGCGGCATCAGCATCGACGTGAGCCGCATGAACCAGGTGCTCAGCATCAACGCCGAAGACCTCACGGTGACCGTGCAGCCCGGCATCACGCGCAAAGCACTGAACGATGCGATCAAGGACACCGGCCTGTTTTTCCCCATCGACCCCGGCGCCGACGCCAGCATTGGCGGCATGGCCGCCACCCGCGCCAGCGGCACCAACGCCGTGCGCTACGGCACCATGCGCGAGAACGTGCTGGCGCTGGAGGTGGTGACCGCCAGCGGCGAGGTCATCCACACCGGCACGCGCGCCAAAAAGAGCAGCGCGGGCTACGACCTCACGCGCCTGCTGGTGGGCAGCGAAGGCACGCTGGGCATCATGACGCAGATCACCGTGCGCCTGTACCCCCTGCCCGAGGCCGTGAGCGCGGCCATCTGCTCGTTCCCGAGCATCGAGGCTGCCGTGCGCACCACCATCCAGACCATCCAGCTGGGTGTGCCCATCGCCCGCGTGGAACTGATCGACCACCACACCGTGCGCATGGTGAACGCGCACAGCAAGCTCAATCTGCGCGAAGAACCCATGCTGCTCATGGAGTTCCACGGCTCACCCGCCAGCGTGAAGGAACAGGCCGAGATGGTGCAGGACATTGCCAGCGAATTCGGCGGCCAGGCTTTTGAATGGGCCAGCACGCCCGAAGAGCGCACGCGCCTGTGGACCGCGCGGCACAACGCCTACTTCGCCGCCGTACAAAGCCGCCCCGGCTGCCGCGCCATCAGCACCGACACCTGCGTGCCCATCAGCCGCCTGGCCGACTGCCTGCTCGAATCGGTTGACGAAGTGGAAGCCAGCGGCATCCCCTACTTCCTCGTCGGCCACGTGGGCGACGGCAACTTCCACTTCGGCTACCTCATCGACCCGAACAGCGCCGAAGAACGCACCAAAGCCGAAGCCATGAACCACACCCTGGTTGCCCGGGCTCTCAGCATGGGCGGCACCTGCACCGGCGAACATGGTGTGGGCATCCACAAGATGGGTTTTTTGCTGGACGAGACCGGCACGGGCGCGGTGGACATGATGCGCGCCATCAAGCGGGCGCTGGACCCGAAGAACATCCTGAACCCAGGCAAAATTTTTGCGATGTGAGGGCATGGCGCCGTCCGCCTGGACGGCGGAGACCCATGGTCGATCGAGCCTCAAAAAGATGGCGGAGGCGCCACCGGGTGCATCTCCGTACCCATCAATGAACAACAAGAGAGGTCAACGTGGGTGCTTGGGGAGCAGGTCTCTTTTCCAACGACACAAGCTGTGATGTTCGCGACGACTATGTCCGTCACCTGAAGCACGGGCTCTCTGCCGAGGAAGCTCGCCAGAAGATCCTGGCCCGCTACGGCGACCTGCTCGCAAACACGGAAATCGCCTGCCTTGTATACCTCGCCCTGGCCGACACCGCGTGGCGCTATGGGCGACTGGATCAGGCACTGAAAGACAAAGCCCTTTCGCTGCTGCAGTCGGGTGGGGATGTCGCTGTGTGGGAGCGGGATGCACCTGACGACGTCGCGTCGCGCCGCAAAACCCTTCAGGCACTGGAGGCCCGCCTCCACAAGCCCCAACCGCCTGAAAAGCCGATCCAGGTTTCACTACCAAAACCAAAGAAGATCCGGACCTCAGCCCCTGTGGGAACGGTTTTCTCCTTGGACCTGCCCCAGGGAGGCTCGGCCTTGCTGGTGCTGGTGGGGTTTGCGGAGCTGGAGAACAGCGTGGACCCCGTCTTTTCGGTCCTCGGCCAGCGCTTTGCCTCGCCATCAGAGATGCCCGCTCAGATCACCGAGAGCGATACAACGTTGGTGCTTTCAAAGACCTCTTATCAGCCCTATCAACACGTCGCCATTCTTCCCAAAGACGAAAGAAAGAACATACTTTCAGGGCTGGTGCACACCAGTATTCCGGTGGCCGCCGCCATGCCTTACCAACGCGACCGTACGGTGTGGTTGACCCTGGGGCGCATTGCCAAAGAAATCAACGCGCACATGGCTACCGAGCCTGCGCGTGCATAGCACCAAAACCCTCACCTGACGGTTGTTGCGCCCCTCCGAGAGCGTTTTCACAGTGCACAAAAAGCCTATGCCATTTGACATGTACGCCAACGGCCAGCACGAAGCCATCCAGCACCAGGAAGAGTTCATCTTTGCACTGGCCCAGGCCAACGCTCCTCAGTTCCCGGCACTTTCAGCGCTATGGGAGGCGTACTACGACGATCCCCGTATCTCATCCGCACATGCCAGCGCACTGTTGCATGAACTGATCGCGCTGCTGGCTATCAACGGCGGTAGCGCCAACAAGTCCCTGGTGAACATCGTCGTTCGTTTGTTGCCCTTTTTCAGCATGGCGAGCCAAGGCGGTCATGAGATCAGAACGCAGAGTGACTGAGAAGATGTGCCCGCGCATCTAGAAAGCGCAGAAACGGGCATGGAGTTGCACCGACCACCCGGCCTGCCGCTGCTGGATGAGTGCGGGGCGCTAACGTGAAGATCACGAGGCGAGTCGCGTACTCTCGGCCGAATGCAACGAACTACGGCATGCCAGTTTCCAGCGTGGCGCGCGAATCCGGCGGCGCTTCTTCCCGGTCGTACATGCCGTAGTCCCGTACCACAGCGGCCACACGCAAACGGTAGTCACGGAAGATGCTGGCGCGGCCCAGCCGCTGGGTGTGACGGTGGGCTTCCATCTGCCGCCAACAGGCCACGGCCTCCTCGTCGCGCCAAAAGGACAGCGACAGCAGACGGCCAGGCTCAGTCAGGCTCTGAAAGCGCTCAATGGAAATGAAGCCATCCACTTGCTCCAGCAGCGGACGCAACGCTGCAGCCGCTTGAAGGTAAGCGTCCTGCTGACCGGGCGCTGGTTGAACTTCAAAGATCACGGCCATCATGCGGCAGGCTCCTGCCGGTGGGCGGGCAGACCCAATGTGCCTTCCACCCCCTGCGTGAACGTGCGCTCCTCGCGCAGAATGAAGCGCTTTTCCTGCGCCAGCACAAAGTTAGCGAGGCCTTCGGGGTCTGCGCGCAGCCGCGCACGGTAGGCCTCGTAGGCAGCCAGGGACTCAAAGCCGATCAGGCCCCAGGCCTCGTAGTTGCTGCCTTCGTGCGGCAGGAAGTAGCCCAGCAGATGACCACCGCAGCGGGGAATGATCTGGCCCCAGCGGCGTGCGTATTCGGCGAACAGCTCGCGCTGAAAGGGATCGATTTCGTAGCGAATGAAGCATGTGATCATGGCGTTCAGGAGAGGTTGGTGGACAAGGGCTTCACGATAGGCGGTTGACGGCCATCAATGGTTCGCCCAAGATCGAACCATGAAAGATGGCCCCCACATCGCGCGCATTGCCGCGCTCATCGGCGACAGCGCGCGCGCCGAAGTCCTCACCGCCCTGATGGCGGACCGCGCGCTCACGGCCACCGAGCTGGCCGACATTGCAGGCGTGACCAAGCAGACCATCAGCGCCCACCTCGCCAAGCTGCTGGATGCAGGCCTGATCGCCGTGGAGAGCCAGGGTCGGCACCGCTACTTCCGGCTGGCAGACCGCGATGTGGCGCACTTGCTGGAATCACTGATGAACGTGGCGTTTCGCGCCGGTGCCGTGCGGCTGCGCGCCAGCCCCCGGGAGCCAGCACTGCGCCGCGCGCGCATGTGCTACGACCACCTGGCGGGCGAGGTGGGTGTGCAGTTTTATGAAGCGCTGGTGCGCCAGGGCATGCTGCAGGCCACGCCCCAAGGGGCGGCCATCACACCCGCTGGCGCGCGGTGGTTTGCGCACGTGGGTATCGACACGTCCACACTGGCGCTGCAGCGGCGCATGGTGTGCCGCCCCTGCCTGGACTGGAGCGAGCGCCGCCACCACCTGGGCGGCGCCCTGGGCGCGGCGCTGCTGCAGCGCCTCTTCGACGGGGGATGGGCCCAACGCGCTCAGGACTCGCGCGTGGTGCACTTCACCCCCAAGGGCGAGCTGGCGCTGCGCCAGTGGATGGCCACCCACCCGGATGCCCCGAACACCAGTGCCGCACAAGGCCCCGCCCCATGCTGAACACCCTGCTGCTTTTTATCGCTACGGCCCTCGCCGAGATCGTGGGCTGCTACCTGCCCTGGCTCTGGCTCAAGCAAGGCAAACCCGCGTGGATCCTGTTGCCTGCTGCAGCGAGCCTGGCCCTGTTTGCATGGCTCTTGACGCTGCACGATACCGCAGGCGCAGGCCGCGTGTATGCAGCCTACGGCGGGGTCTACATCGGGGTGGCACTGGTATGGCTGTGGGCGGTGGATGGCATCCGCCCCACGCCATGGGATGTAGCGGGCGTGCTGGTGGCGCTGGCAGGCATGGCGATCATCATGCTGCAACCTGCGCGCTGACGCCGACATGCGCCCTGGGCAAGGCGCTGACCAGCACCTCAGAAAGCGACTCAGTTCACCTTGATCAACCGCCAGTCGATGCGGTTGTCCGGCCGCTGCACCAGTTCCACGTTTTTCTTCATGGCCCAGGCCAGCATCTGGTTGTGCAGGGGGATATGGGCCACGGTGTCGTTCTGCAGCTGCAGGCCTTCGGTGAGCAGCCGGTTGCGCACGGGCAGGTCGGTCTCGGTCTTCACGCGGTCCACGATGTAGTCCATGCGCTCGTTGCTGTAGCGGCCCAGGTTGTAGTTGCCATCGCCCCCTGTGGTCTTGGTACGAGTGAGTGATTGCAGCGTGTACAGCGCATCAAACGTGGGCACGCCCCAGCTCAGCAGCGCGATGCTGGCCTCGTGCCGCTGGGCCATGGGGTAGTAGCTCACGGCGGGCATGGTGCGCAGCTTGGCCTTGATGCCGATGCGCGACCACATGGCGGTGATCGCCTGGCACAGTTGCTCGTCCTGCACGATGGCGTTGTTGCTGCAGGCAAAGTCCACCTCAAAGCCGTCGCTGTAGCCGGCTTGCGTCAGCAGGTCTTTGGCGGCATTGGGGTCGTAGGGCAAACGCTTGTCCACCGCGTCGGTCCACCCGTTGACCAGGGGCGACACCATGGCACCGGTGGGTTTGGACATGCCGCGCATGGTCACGCGCTGCAGCGTTGCGCCATCGATGGCCTGGTACAGCGCCTTGCGCACACGCAGGTCCTTCAGCGGGTTCTTGCCCTTGATGTTGCTGCCCGGCAGCTCGTCGCGGAACTGGTCCATGGCCAGGTACACGGTGCGGTTCTCCACCATCTCCATGACCTTGAGGTTCGGGTTGGCCTTGATGCGGCTCAGATCCTGGATGCTGGTGTCGCGCACCATGTCCACCTCGCCGGACAGCAGCGCGGCAATGCGCGTGGCCTCTGACTTGATGGGCAGGTAGGTGATCTCGGTCACATTGCCCTCCACCTTGCCTGCGTTCCACCAGCCCGGGTTGGCAGCGAACACGATCTTCTGGTCGGGCACCCATTCCTTGAGCACGAACGGGCCAGTGCCCATGGCGTTGCGGTGCGAATAGGTCTCGTCCTTGGCCTTGATGTCCTTGGGCTCCACCGCGTTGTTTTTCTCGGCCCAGGCCTTGCTCATCACGCGCAGCTCGGTCAGCTGGTTGAGCAGCACGGGGTTGGGGTTCTTCAGAAAGATGTCGATGGTCTCGCCATCCACCTTGGCAATGCGGTCCATGCCCTGGGTGTAGATGGCGTAGGTGGACGTCTTGCTCATCGCACGCTGCAGCGAATACACGACGTCGTCCGCCGCCATGGCAGAGCCATCACTGAACTTCACGCCCTGGCGCAGCTTGAAGCGCATCTGCGTGGGGCTGACCTGCTGCCACGACGTGGCCAGCAGCGGCTCCACCCTGAGCGTGCGGCTGTTGAACATGACCAGCGACTCGTACACCGCAGCATGGATGCCGTTGCCCAGAGCGCTGTTCTGCGAATGGATGTCCATGGTCTGGATGTCGCTGGAGCCGGACCACTTGAAGGGTTTGGCCCAGGCATAGTTGGGCAGCAGGCAGGGGAGCAGAGCCACAGCGACGATGGACACGGCTGGCAGGTATCTAGATAAAAGCGGGGAAGACAGCAGCTGCACAGATAACTCCTTGTGAATGAAAGGCAACACTTTGCAGCACATGAATGGGTCTGGAGACCATGGAAATCCCGGTAGGACAGGTTGCTCAGCACCACAATCCGGTGCCCAACGATCTGCCCTATGAGCCGCACCTCCATCCGAACCGTGATCCTGTCCCTGGCGGGTGTAGCCTTCGCCGCCCTGTGTGGCCTGCTCATCACCATCGGCTACATATTTTCTATGGAGGATTTCGTGGCGCAGCCCGGATCTCCTGTTTACTACGCGGGCATATCGCGATTGATTCGAAGCCTGGGAGTACCGGAGGGTGCAGAGGATCAGGAATACTTCGGATCGGTGGGCGATGGCAACAAGCCGCCGCAATCGCAGCTTGGCTTCACCACGGCAGCTGGCGCAGGCGAACGGGTCTGGAATGCCTTGGATGCTCAACTCTTGGGCCAGGGGCTGCAGCACTCCACAGCATCCCATGACGGCACGGATCCCACACCCGCATACAGCACCAACCTGAGTACGGTGGTGCCTACCCTCCGTGAAGTGCAATACCGGTCGACACGAGGAGACTTGGTTGTATTGGGCATGCATGCACTGCCTAAGAACAACGGCCAGGCGAGTGTGCGTTTCTCAATCACACATTTCGACTGAAGCGCAGCCTGCCCTTGTTCAGGGCGCCGTCAAGGTCTGAGCAACGGGTACCGCGCCGCCGCTGCATCCGTCCCCACCTGCAGCAGATTAATCACCCCCATTACATCGTCTACCAGCCACACAGCCTTCTCCAGCGCATCAGACTGCGCTTGCGACTGCGCGCAGCCCTTGAGCGTCACCAGCCGCCGCTCGCCCAGCACCCACACGCTGGTGTCGTCAAAGCGGCCGTCCTGCTGGATGTAGCGCTGCACGCGCGGGATGATCTCGGCGTCGTAGAGGTAGGAGTTGGGCAGGCGACAGCGCCCCACGCGGTGGCAGCTGCCGCCATGCTGAGAGCGCACATGCGCCAGTTCGCGCACCTCGGCCTCGGTGTACAGAGGCCCTTCGGGAACGGGGCATTGCGGGATGGCTTGAGTGACTTGGACGAAGGGGTCGTTGAAGGCGTTGGTGCGCGGCGCGGCGCCCGAAGGGGCCTGGGCGCCGGCTGATGCGGCCACGAGGCCCAAAACCGGGCCGTAGAGCACGACAAAAAGCGACCGATACGACGGATACATGCGCATGGATGAGTCCCTGGCTGCGGGTCTGGGCCGCAGGCGACCGCCATCGTACGGGCGTGGTTTTCTGCCGTAAAGACAGGCGACCACGCGCAGAACGCGGCGCAGTCCTGCAGACGGCGCAACCGATGGCGGGATGATGGGCAGGGACGCGCCTTGAGCGGCACGGCCCAACAGGTCAATATGCTTCATTATTGATAGCAAATGAGACATGCAATACCGGCGCTTGTGGCAGATTGGACGTCAAAAGTGCCTGCAACACCCCACCGGGCAAACCCGGGCAGCCCCACCGGCTTTGCCTTGCCGCCTACGATGCCACACGCATGTCCTGCAACGAATTGATCGTCCACCGCCCCGAAGGCCTGTACTGCCCACCCGGCGACTTCTACATCGACCCCTGGCGGCCGGTGGAGCGTGCCGTGATCACGCACGCCCATTCAGACCATGCGCGCATGGGTTCGGCCCACTACCTGGCGCACCACGACAGCGCGGGCACGCTGCGCAACCGGCTGGGGGCAGACATCGCGCTGCAGACGCTGGCCTACGGCGAGGTCATCAACCACCATGGCGTGCGCGTTTCGCTGCACCCGGCCGGGCACGTGCTGGGGTCGGCCCAGGTGCGCGTCGAACATGGCGGCCAGGTGTGGGTGGCCTCGGGCGACTACAAGCTCGAAGACGATGGCACCTGCCCGCCCTTCGAGCCCGTGCGCTGCCACACCTTCATCACCGAATCGACCTTTGGCCTGCCCATCTACCGCTGGCCGTCGCAGCCCGCGCTGTTTGCCGACATCAATGCCTGGTGGGCTGCCAATGCAGCGGCGGGCAAGGCCAGCGTGCTGTATGCGTACGCCTTCGGCAAGGCGCAGCGGCTGCTGCACGGGGTGGATGCCAGCATCGGGCCCATCGTGGTGCATGGGGCGGTGGAGCCGCTCAACGCCGTGTATCGCGCGGCGGGCGTGGACCTGCCACCCACGCTGCGCGTGACGGACCCGGGCCTCACTAAGGCCGACCTGAAACGCGCGCTGGTGCTGGCGCCGCCCTCGGCAGCGGGCACACTCTGGCTCAAGCGGTTTGGCGAACACTCCGACGCGTTTGCCAGCGGCTGGATGCTGGTGCGCGGCGCACGCCGACGCCGGGGGGTGGACCGGGGCTTTGTGATGAGCGACCACGCCGACTGGCCCAGCTTGCAAAAAGCCATTGGCGCCACGGGCGCGGAGCGCGTCATCGTGACGCACGGCAGCACGGCCGTGATGGTGCGCTGGCTGTGCGAGCAAGGGCTGGACGCCCAGGTGTTCGCCACCGAATACGGCGCCGATGACAACGAGGACGATGCAGGGGCGGCGCTTGAGGTGCCAGGCAGCACACCCACACCTGAGGCAGCCGCATGAAGGCCTTTGCCCAGCTGTTCCAGGCGCTCGACGCCACCACCGCGCAGTCGGCCAAACTCGCGGCACTGGTGGCTTACCTGCGCGTGGCACCGCCCGCCGATGCGGCCTGGGCCACGTACTTTCTCGCAGGCGGCAAACCCCGCCAGATGGTGCCCACCAAGCGCCTGAAAGCGCTGGCTCAAGAGGCCGCTGGCCTGCCCGAGTGGCTATTTGAAGAAAGCTACCAGGCCGTGGGCGACCTGGCCGAAACGTTGGCCCTGCTGCTACCCCCGCCTGCCCAGCCCACCGAACTGACACTGGCCGAATGGATGGCCCAGCTGCTGCCCCTGCGCACCCTGCCGCCCGATGAGGCCGACGCCCGCCTGCGCACGCAATGGGACAGGCTGGCACCTGAGCAGCGCTTTGTGTACTTCAAGCTCATCACCGGCAACTTCCGCGTGGGGGTGTCGCGCCTGCAGGTGACGCAGGCGCTGGCCACGGTGAGCGCGCTGGACCCCAAGCGCATCGCCCACCGGCTGATGGGCTACACGCAGATCGGCCGGCAGCCGCAGGACAGCGACTACCAGGCGCTGATCGCGCCGGTGGACGACGATGCCAATACGCAGGATGCTGCCGATGCGGGCCAGCCCTACCCGTTCTTCCTGGCCCACCCGTTCAACCAGCCTGTGGCCGAGATGCCCGCACTGCTGGGCGCGCCCGGCGACTGGCTGGTGGAATGGAAGTGGGACGGTATCCGCGCGCAGATCGTGCGGCGTGCGGGCGCGGTGTGGATCTGGTCGCGCGGCGAGGAACTGGTGACCGACCGCTTCCCCGAACTGGCCGAGGCCGCGAAGGCGCAGCTGGCCGATGGCACGGTGGTCGATGGCGAGATCCTGGTGTGGCTGCCCGATGAGCCCCAGCCCCGCACGTTTGCCGACCTGCAAAAGCGCCTGGGCCGCAAGACGCTGACCCCCAAACTGCTGCGCGAGCTGCCCGTGGTGCTGGTGGCCTACGACCTGCTCGAACACGCCGGGCAGGACCTGCGCCAAGAGCCGCAGCAGGCCCGCCGCGCGCTGCTGGAGGCCGCGCTGCAACAGCCTGATGAAGCCACCATCGCACCCGCACCGCACCAGGCCCTGCGCCTGAGCACGCTGCTGCACGGCACCGATTGGCAAGACCTGGCGCGCCAGCGCGAAGCCGCACGCGGCATGGGCACCGAGGGCTTCATGCTGAAGCACCGCAGCGCCCACTATGGCGTGGGCCGCACCAAGGATGTGGGCGTGTGGTGGAAGTGGAAGATCGACCCCATGAGCGTGGATGCGGTGCTCATCTACGCCCAGCGTGGGCATGGCCGCCGCGCAAGCCTCTACACCGACTACACCTTTGCCGTGTGGACCGGGCCGCAGGACGACCCAGACCGGCAGCTGGTGCCCTTTGCCAAGGCCTATTCGGGCCTGACGGATGCCGAGATTGCGCAGGTGGACGCCATCATCCGCAAGACCACGCGCGAGAGCTTCGGGCCCGTGCGCAGCGTGGACGCGACGCTGGTGTTTGAGCTGGGCTTCGAAGGCATTGCGAAGAGCCCGCGCCACAAGAGCGGCATTGCGGTGCGCTTTCCGCGCATGCTGCGCTGGCGGCAAGACAAACCCGTGGCCGAGGCCGATACCTTGCAAACGCTGATGGCACTGCTGCCTGGGCAGGACGCGGCCGCATGAGCACGACACGCCGCCCGCGCAAGCCCCTGCCCCCGGTGGCACCGAGTGCCGCAGCCGCCTGGATGGCGGCGCGCGGGTGGCAGCCCTTCGGCTTCCAGCAAGACGTGTGGCGCGCGATGGGCGAGGGCCGCTCGGGCCTGCTGCACGCCACCACTGGCGCGGGCAAGACCTATGCGGTGTGGCTGGGCGCGCTGCAGCACTTGGCGCAGGCCGATGCTGCACCTGCGCCTGCAGAAGCACCCAACGCCCGCACCACCCTGCGCACGCGCCGCGCTGCGGCACCACCCCTCACCGTGCTGTGGATCACGCCCATGCGCGCACTCGCTGCCGATTCGCTGCGCGCGCTGCAGACACCGCTGCCCGAACTGGCCCCCACCTGGACCAGCGGCCTGCGCACGGGCGACACGGCCAGCGGCGAGCGCGCTGCGCAAGACCGCCGCTTGCCCACGCTGCTGGTGACCACGCCCGAAAGCGTCTCGCTGCTGCTGGCGCGCGCCGATGCGCGTGAGCGCTTGGCCAGCGTGCGCCTGGTGGTGGTGGACGAATGGCATGAACTGGTGGGCAACAAACGCGGCGTGCAGGTGCAGCTGGCGCTGGCGCGCCTGTCGGGCTGGAACCCGGCGCTGCAGGTGTGGGGTATGTCGGCCACGCTGGGCAACCTAGACGAGGCCCTGCACACCTTGCTGCCGCAGCCCGTGCCCAGCGCGGCGGGTGCGCCACAGCCACCGCCTGCCGTGCTGGTGCAGGGTCGCATCGACAAGCGGCTGGAGGTGCAAGTGATGCTGCCCGCGCGGGCCGACCGCTTTGCGTGGGCGGGCCACATGGGGCTGAGCCTGCTGCCGCAGGTGGTGCAGTCGATCGAAGCGGCAGCGTCCACCTTGGTGTTCACCAACACCCGGTCGCAAGCAGAGCGCTGGTACCAGGCGCTGCTGGAGGCGCGGCCCGACTGGGCGGGCGCCATTGCGCTGCACCATGGGTCGCTCGGGCATGAGGTGCGCGACTGGGTCGAGCAAGGCCTGAAGGCCGGGCAGCTCAAGGCCGTGGTGTGCACATCGAGCCTGGATCTGGGCGTGGACTTTTTGCCGGTGGAGCAGGTGCTGCAGATCGGTTCGGCCAAGGGCGTGGCGCGGCTGGTGCAGCGTGCGGGCCGCTCGGGCCATGCGCCGGGGCGCAGCTCCAGCATCACGCTGGTGCCGACGCACAGCCTGGAGCTGGTGGAAGCTGCCGCCGCACGCCACGCGCTGGCGCAGGGCCGCATTGAGGACCGGCACACGCCGCGTGCGCCGCTCGATGTGCTGGTGCAGCACCTGGTCACCGTGGCGCTGGGCGGCGGCTTTGTGCCCGATGCGCTGCTGGCCGAGGTGCGCCGCGCACCCGCCTACGCTGCCTTGGCCGACAACGACTGGCAATGGGCGCTGCAGTTCGTGCGCCAGGGCGGCGCATCGCTGGCCACCTACCCGGACTTTCACCGCGTGGTGCCCGACGACGAAGGTATCTGTCGCGTGCCCGATGCCCGCCTGGCGCGCCGCCACCGCAGCAACATCGGCACCATCGTGAGCGACGCCAGCATGCAGGTGCAGTTTGTGAGCGGCGGGCGCCTGGGGTCGGTGGAAGAGAGCTTTATCGCCCGGCTGCGCAAGGGCGATGTGTTCATGTTTGCAGGCCGGCTGCTGGAGCTGGTGCGCACCCAGCAGATGACGGCCTATGTGCGCATCGCCCCCAGGGGCAGCGCTGCGCTGCCGCGCTGGAGCGGCGGGCGCATGCCGCTGTCGAACACGCTGGCCGATGCGATGCTGGAACAGCTGGCGCAGGCGGAGCGCGGCCAGTTCGCCACGCCCGAGATGCGCTGCGCCCGGCCATTGCTGGAGCTGCAGCAGGCCTGGTCGGCCCTGCCCACCCCGGGCCGCTTGGTGGCCGAAACCCTGCACACGCGCGAGGGCTGGCACCTGTACCTGTACCCGCTGGCGGGGCGCCTGGTGCACCTGGGCCTGGCCGGGCTGCTGGGCTGGCGCGCATCGCAGCAGGTGCCCAACACCTTCTCCATCGCGGTCAACGACTATGGGCTGGAGCTGCTGTCGGCCAAGCCGGTGGACTGGGCCACGCTGCTGCCGCGGCTGATTGGCGAAGGCACGCACACCACCATCGGTCGCGGGCTCGAAGACGAAGTGCTGGCCAGCCTGAACGCCACCGAGATGGCGCGCCGGCGCTTTCGCGAGATCGCGCGCATCGCGGGCCTGATCTTTCAGAGCCACCCGGGCGAGCAGCGCAGCAGCCGCGAGTTGCAGGCCTCGTCGTCGCTGTACTACGACGTGTTTGCCCAGTACGACCCGGGCAACCTGCTGCTGGCCCAGGCCCGTGCCGAGCTGCTAGCGAACGAGCTGGACATGGAGCGACTGGCCCGCACGCTGCGCGGCATGCAGGCGCAGACCCTGTCCATTCATGCCCTGGAGCGTCCCACCCCGTTTGCCCTGCCGCTGATGGTGGAACGCTTTCGCGAGCGCCTGAGCACTGAGACCCTGGCCGACCGGCTGGCGCGCATGGTGCAGGCGCTGGAGCAGGCGGCCGACGCGACCACGGGCACCCACCTGGCGCAGCACGCGGTGCAGTCCACAGATATGGCGTGGGACCTGCCCGATAGCTCCGGCGCCCGCACACAACGCGCGCGCCGTGCAGCGGGCGGGGACACCCCCCGCCGCACCCGCAGACGCCACGGATTCTGAGCACGATGACCACGCTCCCCCTTCACACGGCAGTCCTCGGCACGCCGGCTGTCCCTACGCCCCCCATCGGTGCGCACGCCATTGCCCTGCCCTGCGGCACCGCACTGCAGCTACTGCCCCAGCGCGCCCTGTGGTGGCCCGCTGCCCGCATGGTGCTGGTGGCGGATGTGCATTTCGGCAAGGCAGCCACCTTCCGCCGCGCGGGCCAGCCGGTGCCGCATGGCACCACGGCGGACAACCTGGAGCGGCTGGATGTGGTGCTCGCTGCCACCGGCGCCGATCACCTGGTGTTTCTGGGTGACTTCCTGCACGCGCGCAGCGGCGCGGCCAATGCGCTGTGGCGGCAGCTGCTGCCCTGGCGCCAGCGCCATGCCCGTGTGGCGATGACCCTGGTGCGCGGCAACCATGACCTGCATGCGGGCGACCCGCCGGCCGCGCTGGCAGTGGCGCTGGTCAGCGAACCCTGGTTGCCCTGTGCCGATGCGCCGGTGCTGGCCTGTCACCACCCTCAGGCTGTGGCAGGCCACACGGTGCTCGCCGGGCATCTGCACCCCACGCTGCGGCTGCGCGGCCCGGCGCGCGATACGCTGCGGGCGCCTTGCTTTGGCTGGGGCGACGGGCAGTTGATCCTGCCCGCCTTCGGGGCTTTCACCGGCACGGCGCCCGACACCCTGCCCGCGCACTGGACGCAGTATGCCGTCCTGCCTGGCCGCGTGGTGGCGGTTCCTGGGGGGAGTTCATAGGGTCTGCCAGGGGTGGCGCGCGAGCGCCAACGGGGTCAAACTGCAGAAGGCCGCAGGGTGATTACCACCTATTTGGTGAAAAAAAGTGCCCTGGGCTTATGATAATTTTGCATTGTGAGATTCGATTGCAAAAACAGCGGGCTGTGACAGCCCCGAGCAAGGAGAATCAGAGAGCATCCGCGTTTGGCCCCGCTGCGACGCAGCCGGGGGCATCTACCTACTCTGTTTCGTGAGACAAGCCATGACGACCCAGCAACCTTCCATCATCTACACCCTGACCGACGAGGCACCCCGTCTGGCCACGGCTTCCTTCCTGCCCATCATCCGCACGTTTGCGGCGCCGGCAGGCATCAACGTGCTGGAGAGCGACATCTCGGTGGCGGCACGTATCCTGGGTGAGTTCCCCGACTACCTGACCGAAGAACAGCGCGTGCCCAACAACCTGGCCGAGCTGGGGAAGAAGACGCTGCAGCCCGACGCCAACATCATCAAGCTGCCCAACATCTCCGCGTCCGTGTCGCAGCTCAAGGCAGCCATCGCCGAGCTGCAGGCCAAGGGCTACGCCCTGCCCGACTACCCGGACCAGCCCAAGGACGACAAAGAGAAAGAAATCAAGGCCCGCTACAGCAAGTGCACCGGCTCGGCCGTGAACCCCGTGCTGCGTGAAGGCAACTCCGACCGCCGTGCGCCCAAGGCCGTGAAGGAATATGCCCGCAAGAACCCGCACAGCATGGCCGAGTGGAGCCAGGCCTCGCGTTCGCATGTGTCGCACATGCACGCCGGCGACTTCTACCACGGCGAAAAGTCCATGACGCTGGACCGCGCCCGTGACGTGAAGATGGAGCTGATCACCAAGAGCGGCAAGGCCATCGTCTTGAAGCCCAAGGTCAGCCTGCTCGACCGCGAAGTGATCGACAGCATGTTCATGAGCAAGAAGGCGCTGCTGGAGTTCTACGAGAAGGAAATCGAAGACGCACGCAAGACCGGCGTGATGTTCTCGCTGCACGTGAAGGCCACGATGATGAAGGTGTCCCACCCCATCGTGTTCGGCCACTGCGTGCGCATCTTCTACAAGGACGCATTCGCCAAGCACGCCAAGACCTTTGAAGAGCTGGGCGTGAACGTCAACAACGGCATGGTGGACCTGTACGCCAAGATCGAGACCCTGCCGCAAAGCCAGCGCGACGAGATCAAGCGCGACCTGCACGCCTGCCACGAGCACCGCCCCGAGCTGGCCATGGTGGACTCGGCCAAGGGCATCACCAACTTCCACTCGCCCAACGACATCATCGTGGACGCCTCCATGCCCGCCATGATCCGCAACGGCGGCAAGATGTGGGACGCCAACGGCCGCCTGAAGGACGTGAAGGCCGTGATGCCCGAATCGACCTTCGCCCGCATTTACCAGGAGATCATCAACTTCTGCAAATGGCACGGCGCGTTCGACCCCAAGACCATGGGCACGGTGCCCAACGTGGGCCTGATGGCCCAGCAGGCCGAGGAATACGGCAGCCACGACAAGACCTTCGAGATCCCCGAAGACGGCGTGGCCAACATCACCGACCTGGCCACCGGCGAAGTGCTGCTGAGCCAGAACGTGGAGCAAGGCGACATCTGGCGCATGTGCCAGGTCAAGGACGCCGCGATCCGCGACTGGGTGAAGCTGGCTGTGAACCGCGCCCGCAACTCCGGCATGCCCGTGGTGTTCTGGCTCGACTCGTACCGTCCGCACGAAGCGCAGCTGATCACCAAGGTCAAGATGTACCTGCACGAGCACAACACCACCGGCCTGGACATCCAGATCATGAGCCAGGTGCGTGCGATGCGCTACACGCTGGAGCGCGTGATCCGCGGCCTGGACACCATCAGCGCCACCGGCAACATCCTGCGCGACTACCTGACCGACCTGTTCCCCATCATGGAACTGGGCACGTCGGCCAAGATGCTGTCCATCGTGCCGCTGATGGCCGGTGGCGGCATGTATGAAACCGGTGCAGGCGGCTCGGCCCCCAAGCACGTGCAGCAGCTGGTGGAAGAAAACCACCTGCGCTGGGATTCGCTGGGTGAATTCCTGGCGCTGGCCGTGTCGCTGGAAGACCTGGGCCTGAAGACCGGCAACGGCAAGGCCAAGATCCTGGCCCAGACGCTGGACGCCGCCACAGGCAAGCTGCTGGACAACAACAAGAACCCCTCGCCCAAGACCGGCCAGCTGGACAACCGTGGCAGCCAGTTCTACCTGGCCCTGTACTGGGCGCAAGAGCTGGCCACGCAAACGGCCGATGCCGAACTGGCCCAACTGTTCGCCCCACTGGCCAAGCAACTGGCCGACAACGAGCAGACCATCGTGGCCGAACTGGCTGCCGTGCAGGGTGCACCCGCCGACATCGGTGGCTACTACCTGCCCGACGTGGCCAAGCTGGACGCCGTGATGCGCCCCAGCAAGACGCTGAACGAAGCCCTCAAGGCCGTGGCGGCCTGAGTCCGGCCCCACCGCTGCTGCGGCCCTGTGCTGCAGCGGCAAATGAAAAAGGCCCCGCTCTGCGGGGCCTTTTTTATGGCGCGGCGGGAACCGCAAGAGAAAACAATCTACGGCCGCTCGCGATCGGCCACGCGGGTGTTCAGCGCCGCCGGCACATAGCCAGGCAGGAAGGCGCAGCCCTTGCCGAACGTGGCCTCCATGCCTGCGCACTGCTGCGCAATGCCCTCGGGCGTGGGCTTGTCGCCCGCGTCCACCCAGCGCAGCAGCGCGGTCATGAGCGTGGGGTAGGTGGGGTCGCTCAGGTAGCTGTGGGTGTTGTGCTGGGTGAAGGTCTGCACCAGGCGCGCCGCGCTGCCGCCTTGCGCCATGGTAGCCCGGAAGGCGGCGTCCAGCTCGACAAAGGCCGTGGGGTCGTCCACGCCCTTGACGGTGAGCACGGGCACGGGGATGCGGCCCGTCAGGTCGGTGTCCTGCGCAAAGCGGGCCACGGCGGCAGGGTCTGCACGGTAGCGCAGCACGGCGGCGTTCAGCGCGGCATCGTCGGGCGAACCTCGGTATTGCACACCCCGGTTGCCAAACGGACTGGCGCCGCCCGTGCGGTGCTGCACAACGTCGCGGAAGTGGAAGGTGGCCCAGTTCAAGTGGCCCTGGATGGAGCTGGCCGGGATGCGGACCACATCCACGATGGTTTTGACTTTGCGCTGCTGCTCAGGCGTGCGCTCGGCCACAGGCTTGTTCAGCGCCAGGCATTCGTTCACGCGTGCGGCCAGGTCCGCCTGGGTCATCGCCGCATCGGCAGGCAGGCCGATGTTCAGCGGGTACTGCACCTCGGTGGGCCGGGGGTGGTTGTTGCACAGGTACTGGTAGACCACGCGCAGGTCGGTGCGAAAGTCGTAAGAGCGCGTCCCGCCCGCCAGCACGCCGCTGGTGAGCAGCACGGCGTCGTAGGGGCGCTTGCCATCGGCCGTGGTCTGGAACATCTCGGCCCCCTTGGCCGCCACGCTGGCGCCCCAGGACTGGCCGTGCAGGATAGTGCGCTGCGGCTGGGCGACGTGGCGCACGAAAATCTGGCGCAGCCGCTCGGTGTCCTCGGCCGCGGCACGCACCTCCACACCGCCCTGGCGGAAGGTGCTGCCCGCCCAGGCGTACCCCGCGCGGACCATGATGGCCCAGCGCTCCAGGTCCTCCACCGACCGCTCCATCTTCGGCGCGCCCAGCGCCGGGCCGCCGTGGGCGTGCAGCACCAAGTGACCGTTCCACTGCCGAGGCACCGCCACCAGGTAATACGCACCGGCCGAGTCCTTGCCCGACAGGCAGCGGGCGATGGGCGCCAGGTCCTTGGGGCACGGGGTGGCCGTGGGCGCGGCCTCGGCCGTGGCACTCACCGGCGCCGAAGCTGGTGGTTGTGTGGGCACCGGCGCGCAGGCAGAAAGCAGGCAGGTCACGCCGGCCAGCGCCAGGGCTGGCAGGGTGCGTGGTGTGGCACGGGGGGTAGGCATGGGTCGGGTCTCCGTTGTCTTTTTTGTCCGCGCTGGCGTCGTGTTAGATACTACAAGTTTGATAGCACCTCAGGCATGATTCACTAGCGCTACGGGCCATTTTGACCCATATCTGCATGCTTGAACCCACACGGCAGCACCCGGGGCACCTTGGCGCCCCGGGACAGGGCTCAGGGTCAGAACTTGCCCATGTAGTCGCGCTTGCCCAGTTCCACGCCGTTGTGGCGGGCGATGGCGTAGGTCGCGTTCACGTGGAAGAAGAACTGGGGCAGGCCGTAGTGCAGCAGGTAGTGTTCGCCCACAAACTGCTTTTCGCGCGGCGTGCCGGGCTGGATGGTGATCTGGCGCGTGGCGGCCTCGGCAAACGCGCCCTGCGGCAGGCCTTCGATGAACGCCAGCACCGTGCGGATGCGCTCGGTCAGGTCGGAAAAACCGGGGCGCTCGGCGTCGGGCAGCGAAGGCACCTCCACACCGGCCAGGCGCGCGGCAACGCCCTTGGCAAAGTCGCAGGCGATCAGCACCTGGCGGGCCATGGGAAACATGTCGGGGAACAGGCGGGCCTGCAGCAATGCGTCCGGCTCGATCTTGCGGGCAGCGGCATGGGCCTCGGTCTTGGCCAGGATGTCCTGGAGCGAGCCCAGCATCTGGCGAAAGACAGGGATGCTGGCGTTGTACATGGGGTTCGTCATGGGCGGTGTCCTGGAAGTGCGTTGAAAACAAAGGGCGCCGTTGCGGACCCTGCCAAACAGGGCCCCGGCGCCACCGACCGCGATTGCAACACAGGCCCGCGCGGCGTGCTGGGCGCCGTACAGAGCCCCCGCCCCGTGGACCCTTCAGGCCGCTGCAGGCACGGGCCGTGCCGCCCGCGCTGCCACGCCCACCCCCACGAGCGCGGCCGACACCACGCTCAGGCCCAGCGTCACGGCCGAGCCGTAGAAGATGCCCGCCGTCATGCCGTGGTCCAGCATGGCGCCAAACACCGGTGCCGCCAGGCAAAAGCCCAGGTCCAGCCCCGAGTACACCGTGCCATACACGCGGCCCGTGGCACCGGGGGGCGCGGCGCGCTTGATCAGCATGTCGCGCGAGGGGCCCGCCAGGCCCGTGCCCAGCCCTGCCACCGAGGCCACCATCAGCGCCGCCATGCCGGGCAGCAGCCCCGAGGCCACCACCACCAGCAGCGCGGCCGAGCCCAGCAGGCACACGGAGATGATCTTCTCCAGCCGCTGCACACGCCCCACCAGGAAGCCGCCCACCAGCATGCCCGCCGCGCCACACAGCATGTAGCCCGTGACCACCATGGCCGTCACGCTCAGCGGCAGGCCGTACATGGACTGCAGCGCCGGGCTGGCAAAGCTCTGGATGGCGCTGAGTGCGCAGGTGCTCCAGAAGAAGAACGAGAAACACAGCCACACCGAAGGCAGCCTGAGGAAGGCCATGGGGTGCTCGGGCTTCGCCGCCGCCGCGCCGCCCTTGGCCTGGTGCGCCCAGGCGCCCTGGCGGTCGTCAATGGCATCGCGGTTCCACACCATGATGGCCAGCACCGTGAGGGCCAGCAGCGCGCCGCACAGGCAGGCCGTGCGCCACGAGCCCGTGGCGGTAGCAATGCCCGCCATGAACACCGGCGCCGTCGCCCAGCCTAGGTTGCCGCTGATGCCGTGCACCGAGAAGCCATGCCCCAGGCGCTGGGGCGACACGCGCTTGTTGAGGATGGTGAAGTCCACCGGGTGGAACGGCGCATTGCCCAGCCCGGCCAAAGCCGCCGCGAGCAGCAGGCCCGTGTAGCCCTGCGCCGTGCCCGCCGCCAGCCCCGCCGCGGCAAAGCTCGACAGCGCAAAAAACATCACCGGCCGCGCGCCCACACGGTCCACCAGGAAACCCGACAGCGCCTGGCCCACGCCCGAGATCACGAAGAACACCGACACCAGCAGGCCCAGCTCGGAATAGCTGAAGCCGAACTCCCCGATCAGCCACGGAAACAGCGGCGGCAGCAGCATGTGAAAGAAGTGCGAGCTGCCGTGGGCCAGACCGATCAGGCCGATGGTGCGGGCGTCCTGCCGCAGGGGGACGGGGTTGGCAGTGGTGGCGGTAGCGCCAGAGGTGGAAGCAGTCATGGGTTGAATCTTAGGCAGCATGCCCTCGGCAGGTTTACGATAGACGGCCAATTTCTATCGCAAACATGCCAAACCCACCCACCAGGCCCCCCACCCCTACCGAACCGGTGGTGGAACACTTCGCCGCCGAGGTCGTGCCTCGCGCCCAGGCCGGCAAGTCGCGCGGGATGTCGTACGTGGACTCGCTCACGCCCGAGCTGTTTGTGCCCACCGCCGCCCGCCCGGTGCGCGCCAAGCTGCGCTGGCTGGCCGCCGACACGCAGGTGATGCCCCACAGCCACCCCTGGGCGCAGGTGGCGATCTCCACCACGGGCGTGATCCGGCTCACGGTGAACCACGGCACCTACATCGTGCCGCCCTCGCGCGCGCTGTGGATTCCGCCCGGTGTGGAACATGCCGTGACCATGGTGGAAGACGCCGACCTGCGCACGCTGTACTTTCACCAGCCCCGGGGGCGCTGCGGCCCCGGCGTGCCGCGCGACCAGGAAGACGCATGGCGCCAGTGCCGCGTGCTGGAGGTGTCCGACCTGCTGCGCGCCCTGGTGCGCGAGATGCCCACCGCACCCGACGGCGGCGCCGCGATCAGCCCCGCCGACCTGCGACGCGAGCAGCACCTGAGCGCCCTGGTGCGCGACGAACTGGCCCGTGCCGCCGCCGTGAAGCTGGGCGTGGACCTGCCGCAGGACAAGCGCCTGCGCCACCTGTGCGAGGCCGTGCTGGCCGACCCCACGCGCCACGACACCCTGGCCGACTGGGCGCAGGACACGGGCGCCAGCCCCCGCACCGTGGCACGCCTGTTCCGCTCCGAACTGGGCAGCACCTTCACCCAATGGCGCCAGCAGGTGATCCTGGCCAAGGCCGTGTCGCTGGCCGCCGGCCGCATGCCCATGGGCCAGATCGCCGCCGAGCTGGGCTACAGCGCCAGCGCCTTCAGCGCCATGGTGCGCAAGTCGGTGGGGCAGCCGCCGGGGCGGTTTCTGGGGCAGCAGCAGCCGGCGGCCGCGGTCCCGTAGCCCCGTGCGGTGCGTGCAGCCGAAGCTGCCGGGCGTTACGGCATGACCATGCCTTACGGGGCCTTGGCCAGGGTGTACGGGAGCTCGGTGAGCCCTATCTGCCTGCTATTGCCCCTGTGCGCTAGAACCATATGCCCAGGCAGCTATGAAAAAGTGAGCATGCAGATACCCCGATGACTGCAGCGCGCCGCGTCTGCCGCTAAGGTGTCCGCTTGTTCGCTCCGACCCTGCCGAGCCCCATGACCACTCCACAGCCCCCACACACCTTCCACAGCTACGAACCCCGCCTGGGCCACGGCCTGCCGCACGACCCGTTCAACGCCATCGTGGGGCCCCGCCCCATCGGCTGGATCTCCACGCAAAGCGCCACGGGAGCGACCAACCTCGCGCCCTACAGCTTCTTCAACGCCTTCAACTACGTGCCCCCCATCGTGGGCTTTGCCAGCATTGGCTACAAGGACACCGTACGCAACGTGCAGGCCACGGGCGAGTTTGTGTGGAACCTCGCCACCCGCGACCTGGCCGAGGTGATGAACCAGAGCTGCGCCGCCGTGCCACCTGAAGTGAGCGAGTTCAACCTG
Organism: Acidovorax sp. K2F; assembly: GCF_025246485.1. NCBI lineage: Bacteria > Pseudomonadati > Pseudomonadota > Betaproteobacteria > Burkholderiales > Comamonadaceae > Acidovorax > Acidovorax sp. K2F. Next base: position 134,217 of record NZ_JAOBSQ010000001.1, on the reverse strand, counting down.
ACCGGTCTGACCCCCCTGCCCTCCACGCGCGTGCGCCCCCCGCGCGTGGCCGAAAGCCCGGTCACCTTTGAATGCCGCAGCACGCAGATCCTGCAGCTGCAGCGGGAGGACGGGGCCCAGGTGGATACCTGGCTGGTGCTGGGCGAGGTGGTGGCCGTGCACATCGATCAGGCGCTGCTGAAGGACGGCGTGTACGACACCGCGAACGCGGGGCACATCCTGCGCGGCGGCGGGCCGGCGGACTATTTCACCGTGGGGCCGGAGCAACTGTTCAGGATGTATCGGCCCCGTTGAGTTCCAGGCGCTCAGCGCTGCAGCGGGGCGCACAGCCCGCCCTGGGGGGCGCGTGCCCATTGTTCCAGCCAGGCCCAGACGCGCTGCACGCCATCTGCCGGGTGCTCGCCGTCTGCCACCCGCTGTTGCAGACCATGGTCTGCCCCCGGGAGTCGGCGTACGCACCAACCGGCAGGTGAACGCGGCGCCGCCCGTTTCGCAAACCGTTCGTAGGCCTGCGCAGGCACCAGCACATCTTCAGCCCCCCACACCTGTAACACTGGCCAGGGGCTGTCGATGAGCGGCTGCGCCACTGGCCAGTGCCACAGGTCGCGCCAATAACCCAGGCTGCGCCCTTGCACTACCACGCTGTCGTGGGGGGCCCCTGCCACGAGCTGCCCCAGCGCGGTCCAGTCGCCCTCTGCACCCATGCGGCGGGCTTGCAGTGCCCCTGCCTCCTGGGGGTCCAGGCCGCTGGCCCCAATGAGCACCAGACCAGCCAGATGCGGCACCTCAGGGGCCAGCGCGGGCAGCAGCTCAGCCCCTTCAGAGATACCCACGAGCAGCTGCGGCACGGCGGGCTGGCCCTGGCGCTGCAGTGCATCTGCAAGCAGCGCCGCGCGCGCCTGGGCGAACCAGGTGGAGTGGCGGTCTTGCAGCACAAATGGGTGGGGGCAGTCGGCGGGCTTTGTCTGTGACTGGGGATCGACCCCGGGCTTGTGCAGCACCAGCACCTGCGCGTGCAGCAGGCCGGCAAAGTAACGGTCCGCGATGGGACCCATGCCCGCGCAGCCCGAGCCAGGGATGACGATCACGCGGTAACGCAGCGGCGCGGTGCGCTCCGCGCGCTGCAGGGTCTGGAGCACGGCGCCGCTCGCACCCGGCAAGGCCCGCTGGAGGAACCCAGCGCCTGGCGGGGGGCCCTGTTCTATGGCGGGCATCGCAGGGTTCGGCTGTGCTGCACTCGCACTCCCATGTGCGTGTGGGGCCACGCAACCAGCCAGCGTCAAGGTCAGGGCGGCAGACGCAAAAAAGGCCAGCGCAGGGCTGGCCTTGGGCAGGGCAGGCACCGCACGGGCCGGGGCCCGCGAGGGCTGCGGGTGCACGGTGGGGCGCACGGCGGTTTACTTGAGGATCAGCACCTGCTCAGGCTGCTGCGGTTGCGGCACGGGCATGGGCTGGCCGCCTTGCTGGTACACCACCGGTGGGCGCACACCGCGCGCCAGGTTGGCGTCGGTGTAGCCCAGTTGCACCGCGAGCTGCTGGTACACGTCCTGCGCCAGCGACAGCGAGGTTTCGCGCATCACCTTGGCCCGGTTGGGGGGCGCAATGTCGCCGCGGATCGACAGGATCTTGGTGTCGTTGCCTTCGCCCTGGGCGGAGAACGCGGCCTTGATCTCGTAGGTCTTGGTGTTGATGAGCGAGAAGTCGGCCAGCAGCTGCAGGCCGTACTGGCGCGTGGCGCTGGTGGTGCCCTGCAGGGGCGAGAGCGCGTCGGTGAACTCGATGCTGGAGACCACGCCGAACAGCACGTAGTCGGCGCCGTTGAACTCGCCCTTCTTGATGCGGGTGATCACGTCATTGACCTGGGGCTGTGCCTGGGGCGTGGCCATCTTGCCGCCCTGCACTTGGTTGAGCACCTGCTCGGCCTTGCTGGGCTGGGGCTTGCCCGCGTCAAAGCCCTTGCCCTGCACCAGACGGAAGTACGTGCCCTGCAGGATGGCGCCCTTGATGTCGTTGGTGTAGCCGCCCAGCTCGCGCTGCTCGATGTAGCTGTAGCGCCCGGCCACATAGGTGCCGCTGGCCTGCTCGGACGCCTGCATGGACTGCTGGCCGGAGTACGAGCCCCCGCCGCCGTACATGCCATGGCTGTGGCTGCCGCCCTGGCTGCCCTGGGCGCTCATCTGGCTGCTGCGCTGGTAGGTGCCGGCCATGAAGTATTCGGACACGCGCTGGGCATAGGCCAGGTCGGTCACGGCGATCTTGGGCGCGGCGCCGGGCTGCTGCGCCTGCGCGCCCGTGCCCCAGGCCAGCGTAGTGGCCGCGATCACGGCCAGGGCCGTGTGGAGGGTGATTCTGCGTTGCATGGTGTTCTCCTTGGGGCAGATCAGCGCTTGCTGGTCTTCCGGATTTCCTTTTCGTCCTGCCACTCGATCGTGCCTTCCTGCACATCAAACAGCTTCAGCGTGAACTTGTAGTACACGTCCTTGGTGCTGTTGTTCTGCTTGACGATGCTGGTCAGCTCGCCTTCCATGCTGTACTTGGCGGCGGTCATCTGACCGACCTTGGCGGTGGTGCCCTGCTTGTACAGGCCGCTCTGGTTCTGGCGCTGCAGCTCGTCCACACCGGCCTGCATCTCGTTGATGGAGCGCACAAAACGCACCTTGCCGGACTTGACCAGCGCGGTCTGGATGGAGTTCATCACGTTGGTGGTGTCGATGTACTCGCTGGTCTTGTTCTTCACGGTGGAGATCGTCACCGTGGGGCGGCCCTGGAAGATGCCGGTTTCGAGCAAACCACCGGTCATCTTCTCGGCAATCATCTGCAGGTCGGTGGAACCGAACTCGTTGGTCACCAGCTCGACGGCCTTGGCGTCGCCGTAGTTGACCTGGCGGTCAAAACGCACGGTGGGGGACGACAGGTTCTGGCAGGCCGACAAGGCCAGGGTGCTGGCCGCAAAGGCCAGGATCAGCGCGCTGCGCTGGATGCGGTTCTTGGTGTTCATGTTGGTTTACTCCTCACTCAAACAGGGATTGGCGCGGCGCGATCAGCGCGGCTCCACATTCATTTCCAGGCGCAGGTCCACGGCAGCGCTGGTGGGCGCCACGCTCTTGACGGTCTGCTGGCCCAGGCCCAGCACGCTCATCTGCTTCCAGGACTCGCCATCGCCCACCTGGTTGCCCACGTTGTCCAGCCACTTGAAGCGGTAGAACACGGTGCGGTCGGTGCGGCCCATGTTGGCCATGTCGGCCTGCACCACCAGGATGTCGTTCTTGCGCACGATGCGCATCTCGCGCACGGCGATGCTGTTGGCCTCGCCTCGCAGCGCCACCTTGGCCGCCACGGCCAGCGGCGTGGCGGGGTCGTGCAACTGGGCGCTGGCGTTGCCAGCCAGGGTCATCAGGGCCGCGCACAGCACTGCAGGGATCGCGGCGGGGACAAAACGGGTTCTCATGCCAGAGGCTCCTTGAATGGGGTCAGAAACAGGGGTCAGTTCTTAGCAGCCGCCGCGGGCTGGGCGGCCGTGGGCTTGACGGTGGACGAGGGCACGGTGCGGGCGCGGTTGTTGTTGGTGGTGCGCACCGGGGCTGCGGGTGCCGCTGCTGCGGCGGGAGCCGGCTGGGGTGCGGCCGCCACCTTGGGCAGCTGGCCCAGCATGGCCACGTCGCCGATCAGCACGCTGTTGTCGTACATGCGCAGGGGCACCAGAGCGTACTGGCCGTCGATCTTGATCGGCTGAGGCAACTGGCGGCCATTGATGGTGACGGTGTGCTCGCCCGGGGGCAGGTAGCCACGGGCCACATACACGCGGCCGGGCAGCATGCGCCACAGGCGGTCGTCGGCCTGCTCGGTGGCCACCGAGGCGGCGGCACCGATGATGCCGCCGATCAGACCGCCACGCTTTTGCAGCTCGTTCTGCAGCACGCCCTTGGCCACGGCGCGGGTGAAACCACGCAGCACCATGCCCGGCATTTCGTCCTTGAGGGCACGGCGAGCCATCACGTTCACGTCCACCACTTTTTCGAGCTTGAGGTCGGTACCAGCGGCCGACACCACCGTCAGGGGCGCGTCCTTGGAAGGCTCGATCACAGGGTATGAAATGCTGGCGGTGACCAGGCCACGGCCGGTGGGCACGGGGATGGTGAAGGCCTTGGGCTTGCGCGCGGGGGCGTCGCCGGCTTCGACGATGAAGAGCACGTCGGTCATGCGCTGGCGGCGCTTCCAGGTGAAGCCGGTGCGGTTGTCCAGGCCGCGCAGGCCTTCCTCCAGCACGGGGGTGTCGGGCTTGAGCTCGATGGCCTTGCGGTAGCCGGGCGCGGCCAGGCCGGGCTCGTTGAGCATTTCGTACAGGAAGCCGGCCAGGTAGTGGCTCAGCGCGTTGGAGTAGCCGTTCTTGAGCGCCAGCACCTCGGGGTCGTTGAGGGTCTCGACGGGGTAGCCATTCAGCTCCTTGCCACCCGATGTGGCGCCCTTGGACTTGGCTTCCTCTTCAGCGGCCAGGGTTTCCTTGGCACGGAACTCGGCAATGATGGCTTCGCGCTCATGGGTGCGCTTGATGTCCACGCGGGCGTTTTCAAAATCACCCACGGCCATGCGGTTGAGCGCCAAGCGCGTGGTCAGCCATACCTTTTCGTAATCCTGGCCTTCGTAGACCTTCAGGCGCTCGCTCACCAGGGCGGCGCCCACGGTGCCCATCAGCTTGGAGGGGTTGGTCTTGGCGGTTTCTTCCCATTCCTTGACCTTGTTGTCGGCCAGCAGGAAGGCGTTGGTGCTGTCGGGATAGCGGCGGTCCATGCGCAGCAGCTCGCCGCGCTCCATGTTGAAGAGCAGCGCCGTTTTTTCTTCTTCGGTCTTGGCCGTGCTTTCCAGGCTGGCCAGCGCGGCGGGGATGCCGCCACTGCGCCCGGCGGTCTGCATGTCGGTGGCCAGCTTGTCATGGCTCTGCATGGTGGCGCAGCCGGTGAGGGCCGCGCTCAGTGCCAGGGCCCATAGCAGGCGCGGACGGAAACGGGGTGGGTGGGCGGTCATGGATGCTCCTTGCAGATCGGTCGGTTGCTCACCAGAAACACCCCGCGCTTACCACGCGCAGCCGTGCAACAGCCCCGCCAGAGGGAGGGTGCTGTGAATACGGCGTGCGTGGTGGAAGTCCGGTCAAGGCGGGTGCTGGCAGCCCGTGCGCCCCCTCCCGGCGCTGATACGTGCTGTGTGCGGCCCCCTCTGGCTGTGAGTTTCTTGGTTGTTGTGTATGGGGTTGTAGCCAGCCGCGGAATGTAGCAAAAGCTTGTATCTTTTCTGTAACCGTGTGGGGCCGGTGACACAGACGGACACAGGGACCGGCACAGTGGGAGCATGGTGTGCATGTCATCCCTCCTGCTGCTGGCGCGGCATGCGGTACAGCCACACCACCCGCCCGCCGGGCGCACGCAGCTGGACGCTGGGTAGCCAGCCGGGCACCGCGAACTCCAGGCTCACCAGCCACGCGCCAGGCGCCAGCTCGGCCTGGGCCTTGGCGGCCGCGCGAGCCATGCTCTCGGGCCGCTGGAACAGGTACACCATCTGGTAGGCGCTCCAGTCGGCCTTCCACATATCGGCACGCTGTACCCGGGCCCAGGGGCAGCGCAGGGCGCACAGCAGGCGCAGCGGCCAGCTCCACTCCAGCCCGTCGAGCTGGGCGGCCGGGTAGGCATGGCGCAGGGCCTTGAGGCCATCGCCCAGGCCACAGCCTGCGTCGAGCACCCGCGCACCCAAAGGCAGCGGGGCCTGCACGGCCAGAGACTGCAGCGCATGGCGCGGCGTGGGGAACAGGGGCGCATCGCGCCACGCATTGAGTGGGTAGACCAGCAGCAACAGCGACAGCGGCACCAGCCACGCCCAGGTAGGCAGGCTGGCCGCCCCGAGCAGCGCCAGCGACAACGGGAACCCTGCGGCAATCAGCCCGCGCCGCCACCAGCTGTCGCCCAGCACACTGGCAGCCGTGCCCAGCAGGCAGGCCACCAGCAAGGCGGCCACCGGGGGCACCGCGCGCTGCAGCGCCACAAAGATCAGCCACGCGCACGCCCACGCCGCCAGTGCGGGCAGGGGCCAGGGCATGCGCAGGGCGAGCATGGTTCTCCGTTCTCAGCGGCCAAAAATGCCGCGCAGCAGATTGACGGGGTTGACCACGTTGCCCGCGTCCGTGCCGCCGTCGCCTGCCGGCGGCTGGCCTGCGGGTGCACCGCCCATGCCGCTGGAGTAAGCGCCTGTGCCGCCCGACGGTGCACCGGGTGCCGTGCCCATGCCACCACGGCGCCCCTGCATCTCTTCACCCAGCATGGCCATGGTGTGCGACTTCACGCGCACGCGCACCGACCATTCAGGCTCCCACGCAGCTTTGGGGTCGGCCGGGCGGGGTGGGTACACAATGTGGCTCTCGCCACCGTAGGCCATCATGCGCAACATGGGCGTGGCATCGCGCCCGCCACCCGCAAAGATGCCCTGCGGAATGGCGCATTGGGTGGTCTCGGGCTGCAGCAGCACGCGCTCCTTGAGCCAGCGGTCGATGGTGGCGGGCGAGAGGTAGTCGAACAGGCCCATGCCGGTGTCCGGCGTCTCGGCGCTGGACCACATGATGAGATCGTCCCCGCTCTGTGACATGGCATGCAGGTAGTAGGCACGCGCGTTGCGCACGGGCTGCCAGCTGGTACCCATGCTGTCCTGCGGCTTGCCGGTGGTGCGCAGGTCGATGGCGGGCATCAGGTCCTGCGCCGCGCCCAGGGTAAATTTCATGGAGGCAGGCACGCCGTCGCCACGCACCTGGTGCTCGCCCACCACCGAGCTGTCCCGCGACAGGCTGACCTGGTTGCGTTCGTTGGGGTACAGCGCATAGGCCGGACCCACGCGCGGGCCCCGGTCCGGCACGGCGCGGCCCGCGAAGGCCTGGGCGTAGTCGGAGGGCTTGGCACGTGCCAGATCGATCACGCGGGGCTGGCCCGCACGCACCGCGCTACCGCAGCCCCAGTACAGCAGGATGCGGCCCTTGGGCTGCTGTTGCTGGTACTCACGCGGCACTTCGCCCGGCTCGGTCTGCGTTGGCTGGGCACGCGGCGGGATCAGCGGCAGGGACTCGCCCATGCGCATGCCGGGCGGGATGGACTGGCTCGCCTCGACGCCGGGGCGCAGGCTGTTGTGCAAAGCGATATCCATGACGCGCGGCGGCATGATGGACATGGCGCGGGCGTTGCCATACGACGTGTTGCTGCCGCCCCCCATGCCCGGCGCAGCGCCGCCGCCCATGCCCCCCATGAGGCCGCCGAGCATGCCGCCACCACCGGGCAGGCTGTCCATCTCGGGCATGCCGGCCATGGTGCCGGTGGACAGGTCCATCCACAGCTGCACCTTGGGAGCCTTGGTGTTTTGGGCCTGGGCGCCCAGGCTGGCAATGCACAGGCCAGCGGCCAGGCAGGCGGGGGTCAGGTAGCGCAAAGGGGTTGTCATCAGGTCTGCTCCAGGAGATACATGGATCACCCGGCAAACCATCATGGGCCGCAAAGCAGCGTCGTCGCCGCCCTGTGAAGAGGCCTTGCGGTCAACCCGGGTGTGTTGAACGCAGCGCAGTGTAGGCCCCGCAAGGACGCATTTTGCCCCTGCAAGTTACTTGTGGAAACCGTTTGTGTGCGCTATTTCACGCCATCTTGCGCGGCAACAACCCCGCGCCCCGGAGCGATGAGAGGGTCAGCCGCGCAGGCGGTCGATCAGCCCGTTGAGCGCCTCCAGCGACCCGAACTGGATCGCCAGCTCGCCCATGTCCTCCACCCGGCCGTTGCGCTTGACGCGTTTCTTGACGCGCACTTCGACCTCGGCCATGAGCAGGTCCGACAGTTCTTCTTCCACGCGCTTGAGGTCGCGCGACTTTTCCTTCTGGGGCTTTTGCGGCACCAGGCTGAACTCGGCACCGATCTTCTTGACCAGGGCCTCGGCCTCGCGCACCGACAGCTTCTTGGCCGCGATCTGGTTGCCGGCCGTGATCTGCGCGGCGCGGTCCAGCGACAGCAGCGCACGCGCATGGCCCATGTCGATGTCGCCCGCCATCAGCATGGTCTGCACGGGCTCGGCCAGATTCAACAGGCGCAGCAGGTTGCTGGCGGCGCTGCGCGAGCGGCCCACGGCCTGGGCAGCCAGCTCGTGCGTCAGGCCAAACTCCTTGACCAGGCGCTGCAGACCCTGGGCTTCTTCCAGCGGGTTGAGGTCTTCGCGCTGGATGTTTTCGATGAGCGCCATGGCGGCGGCCGACTCGTCCGGTACATCGCGCACCAGCACCGGCACCTCGGCCAGGCCCGCCAGGCGGGAGGCCCGAAAACGCCGCTCGCCCGCAATGATTTCGTACTTACCTGCGTGTTCACCCCCCGCGAGGCGCCGCACCAGGATAGGCTGCATGACGCCCTGGACCTTGATGGACTCGGCCAGCTCGTACAGCGCGCCCTCGTCCATGCGCGTGCGCGGCTGGTACACACCCGGCACCAGCTCGGAGAGCGGCAGGCTGCTGGGCAGGCCCGCTTCGGCGGCCTGGGCCTGCTCCACTTTGTCTTCGACCTTGGGGCCCAGCAGGGCTTCCAGGCCTCGGCCGAGGCCCTTGGGTTTTTTGGTGACCATGAAATGCGTCTCGCGAAAGGAAAAAGGGAAAGGGGGGAAGAATCAGCGGTCGATGATGACCAGCGTGCCGTGGCTGCCGGGCGCCACGGCGTGGGGCACGCCAGCGGGCACGATGAACACCTCGCCCGCGTTCACCTCGGTGACCTGCCCTTGCAGGGCGAGGCGCATGCAGCCGTCCAGCACCAACAGGGCTTCATCAAAGTCGTGCGATTCGTCGGGATAGGCAGCGTCGTCCATGCGCAGCACCTTGACGTTGGCGCCCGCAGCCTGGCCCACCACCGTGGAGTTCCAGGCGCGGGGCAGTTGGTCGGCAATGGCGGGCAGGCTGATCTTGGTCATGGGTCGGCAACAAGGGTTCAAAACATCAACGCGCAGAGCGGCTCGCCACGCGGCGCCGCTTGCGACTGCGCCACAGGCGCAGCCACACACCGAACCCGATGGCCAGCAGCACCAGGGCCAGCATGAACTGCCCCAGCGCGCCCACCACCACCGCCCCGCTGGGCAGCAGCCAGGCCAACACCACTTGCAGCGCATCGAGCGGCCAGTAGAGCGCCGCAGGACGCTGCACCATCGTGGGTAATTGGCTCTGTGCAGCACCCGCCGTATCCGGGCGCTTGCGCCAAAAGGCCCAGCGGTTCATGCCGGGGTGGCGAGCTGCATCAGCCAGCCGCGCCCCTCATCCCAGTCGCCCAGCCCGGATTCGGCATTGATATGCCCGCGCTCGCCATAGTCCACACACCGCGCACCCCAGGCCTGGGCCAGACCTTCGGCGCGCTCGAAGCTGCAGTACGGGTCGTTGCGGCTGCCCACCAGCACGGCCGGAAACGGCAGCGGCTGGCGCGCAATGGGCGCCCAGCCGTGGATCTGCGCAGCCAGGTCGGGCCGCTCCACATCGCCCGGCGCCACCAGCAGCGCGCCGCGCACCTTGGCCGCGTGGCGGGTGTGCGCCGCCCACCAGGCGGTGAGGATGCAACCGAGGCTGTGCGCCGCCAGCAGCACGGGGCCATCCGCATCGGCCACGGTTTCTTCCAGGCGCGCAGACCAGTCGCCGCGCAGCGGGCGCATCCAGTCGTGCTGCTCCACGCGCTGGTAGCCGTGCGCGGCCTCCCAGCGGCTTTGCCAGTGGTCGGGGCCAGAGTTCTGCCAGCCAGGCAGCAGCAGGATGTTGGAGGCCTTCATTACTATCAAATTAATAGCTGCTACCGCATACTCTTCAAGCGCCTGCGGCCATTTTGGCCATGGAAGAGGCTGCAGGAGGCATGGTTTGCACGCGCTCGACCATCTCCTGCGCAAACTCCACAAAGGCCTGGCTGCCCTTGGCGGCCGGGTCAAACACCACGCCGGGCAGGCCATAGCTGGGCGCCTCGGCCAGGCGCACGTTGCGCGGAATCACGCTGTTGAACACCTTGTCGCCAAAGTGGCCCTTGAGCTGGTCGCTCACCTGCTGCTGCAGCGTGATGCGCGGGTCGAACATCACGCGCAGCAGGCCGATGATCTGCAGGTCGGCATTGAGGTTGGCGTGCACCTGCTTGATGGTGTTGACCAGGTCGGTCAGGCCTTCCAGCGCGAAGTACTCGCACTGCATGGGCACGATCACGCCGTGGGCGCTGCACAGGCCGTTGAGGGTGAGCATCGACAGCGACGGAGGGCAGTCGATCAGCACGAAGTCGTAGTCACCATCGGCCTCCGCCAGCGCGGATTTGAGGCGCTTTTCGCGGTGCTCCAGCGCCACCAGTTCCACCTCGGCCCCGGCCAGTTCGCGGTTGGCGCCCAGCACCCAGTAGCCACATTTGTCCGACAGCACGGCCGCCTCTTTCACCGAGGCGGATTCGAGCAGCACGTCGTACACCGTGAGGTCCAGACTGCGCTTGTCCACCCCCGAGCCCATGGTGGCGTTGCCCTGCGGGTCCAGGTCCACCATCAGCACGCGCTGGCCGATCTTGGCCAGGCCAGCGGCGAGGTTGACGGTGGTGGTGGTCTTGCCCACCCCACCCTTTTGATTGGCAACGCAAAAGATCTTGGCCATGTGGGTGCTGCAGTTCGTGTGGTGTTATTTGGAGATGGCCAGCTTGATGCCAAAGCCGATCAGGAAGACGCCTGCCACTTTCTCTAGCACGCGGCCGATGCGCGGGTTGGCGCGCATGCGCTCGGCCAGGTGGTGCGTGAGCAGCACGGCGACCAAGCCATAGAGAAACGTCAACGCGGCCACCGTGGCCGCCATCACGCCAAAGGTCAGCATGCCCTGGTGGCGCGCAGGATCGACGAAAAGCGGAAAGAACGCCATGTAGAAAACGATGGCCTTGGGGTTGAGCAAGGTGATCAGCCCGGCCTGCTTGAAATAGTGGCGTGGCTCGATGTTCAGGATGGGCTGGGCGCCCGGCTTGGCCGTGACCATCTTGAAACCCAGCCACGCCAGATAGGCGGCCCCCAGCCACTGCACCGCGTGGAAGGCGGTGGGGTAGGTGGCGAGCAACGCAGCCACACCGGCCACTGCCGCCCACATCAGCACCTGGTCACCCGCAATCACGCCCATGGTGGCAGCCAAACCACCCCGGATGCCGCCCTTGCTGGTGGAGGTGATGAGCGCCAGATTTCCAGGGCCTGGGATGAGCAGAAACAACACGATGGCGGCGACAAAGGCGCCGTAGTCTGCGATGCCGAACATGGTTTCTCCTGGTGCGCGGGGAGGGTGCGGTGCAAAGATGCACCCGGGTGAGCAGCCGAGTTTACGCGAGCCCCCTGCTTCGGCTGCCGAAAAGTCGGCAGCCCGGTGGTCCGGGTGATCAGGCGGGCTTCATCCAGACGATGCAACGCTCGGCATCCAGGCCCGGCACCGCGAGCTGTTCCACGTGAAACACCGCCACATCTGCAGGCAGCGCGGCAATTTCGTCCTCCGGGTGTTTGCCCTTCATGGCCAGCCACACCCCGTGGGGCGCGGCCAGTGCGCTGCGCGACCAGGTCACAAAGTCCGGCAACGAGGCAAACGCGCGGCAGCTGATGAGGTCAAAGGGCGTGGTCAGCGTCTCGACCCGCGCATGCACGCCGTGCAGGTTGCGCAGCTTGAGCGCCACCGCTGCCTGCTGGATGAACGCGGCCTTCTTGCCCACGGTGTCCACGCAGCTCACATCCACGTCGGAGCAGCAGATGGCAAACACCACACCGGGCAGGCCACCGCCCGACCCGACATCCAGCAGCTTCACCGCCGCCACCCCACCCTGCTGCAGGCCCGCTACATGCCGCCGCAGCGGCGCCACGGCGGCCAGGCTGTCCAGCAGGTGGTGCGTCAACATCTCCTGCGGGTCGCGCACGGCCGTCAGGTTGTAGACCTTGTTCCACTTCTGCAGCAGCGCCAGAAAATCCATCAACAGGGAGACCTGTGCGTCGCTCAGGCCCAGCGCCAGCGCATCGGCCCCGGCTTGCAGTTGCTGGCGCAGGCTGTCGTTGCTCACGGTCATCGTCATGCTGCCACTTCGCCTTCTGCCTTGGTGGGCGTTGCCGGTGCCACGGCAAACTCCTTGAATCCGCCCTTCTTCAGATGCACCATCAGCAGCGAAATCGACGCAGGTGTGATGCCCGTGATGCGCGAGGCATGGCCCAACGTCTCCGGACGGTGGCGGTTCAGAACCTGTCGGGCCTCGATGCTCAGTGCCGTCACCTGCATGTAGTCCAGGTCGGGCGGCAGGCGCAGCTTCTCGAAGTGCGCAGCGCGCTCCACCTCACCCTTCTGGCGGTCGATATAGCCCGCGTACTTGGCCGCAATCTCCACCTGCTCCAGCACCGGGGCGCTCAGGTCGCCCAGGGTTTCACGTGAAACATCGGCCGATGCGTACTTGCCACCGTCCATCGATACCAGGTTGGCGTAGCTCACGTCGGGGCGGCGCAGCAGTTCGAACAGGTTGTACTCGTGCTCAATGCTCTTGCCCAGCACGCGCTCCGATTCCGCCGCTGGCAGGTTGCGGGGGTTCACCCAGGTGGCTTTCAGGCGCTCTGTTTCACGTGAAACCGCATCACGTTTGCGACTGAACGCATCCCAGCGTGTGTCATCCACCAGGCCCATCTGGCGCCCCACTTCCGTCAGGCGCATGTCCGCGTTGTCTTCGCGCAGCTGCAGGCGGAACTCGGCGCGGCTGGTGAACATGCGGTAAGGCTCGGTCACACCCTTGGTGATGAGGTCATCCACCAGCACGCCCAGGTAGGCCTCGTCCCGGCCAGGCAGCCAGGGCGCATCGCCTCGGCACTGCAATGCGGCGTTGATGCCGGCGAACAGGCCCTGGGCCGCCGCCTCTTCATAGCCGGTGGTGCCGTTGATCTGCCCGGCAAAGAACAGGCCCTGGATTTGCCGCGTCTCGAAGCTGCTCTTGAGCGAGCGGGGGTCGAAGTAGTCGTACTCGATGGCATATCCGGGGCGCAAGATGTGCGCGTTCTCCAGCCCCGGCATGCTGCGCACCAGGTCGTACTGGATGTCGAACGGCAGGCTGGTGCTGATGCCGTTGGGGTAGTACTCGTGCGTGGTCAGGCCTTCGGGCTCCAGAAAGATCTGGTGGCTGTCCTTGTCCGCAAAGCGGTTGATCTTGTCTTCCACACTCGGGCAGTAGCGCGGGCCCACGCCCTCGATCTTGCCGGTGAACATGGGGCTGCGGTCGAAGCCGCTGCGGATGATCTCGTGCGTGCGCTCGTTGGTGTGGGTGATCCAGCAGGGCACCTGCTGGGGGTGCATTTGTGCATTGCCCATGAAGCTGAACACAGGCACCGTGCCCTCGTTTACGCCGCCGGGCATGCCGTCTCCGGGCTGTTCGGTGCACTTCGAGAAGTCGATGCTGCGCCCGTCGATACGGGGCGGCGTGCCGGTCTTGAGGCGCCCTTGCGGCAGCTTCAGCTCCTTGAGGCGCGCCGACAGCGACACCGCAGGCGGGTCCCCTGCCCGGCCCGCCGCGTAGTTGTTCAGGCCCACATGGATCTTGCCGTCCAGAAAGGTGCCCGCCGTGAGCACCACGGTGCGGCTGCGGAAGCGGATGCCCACCTGCGTCACGGCGCCCACCACGCGGTCGCCTTCCACCATCAGGTCGTCCACCGCCTGCTGGAACAGCCACAGGTTGGGCTGGTTCTCCAGCATGCGGCGGATGGCGGCCTTGTACAAAATGCGATCGGCCTGGGCGCGCGTGGCCCGCACGGCCGGGCCCTTGGAGCTATTGAGGATGCGGAACTGGATGCCGCCCTCGTCCGTGGCCAGCGCCATGGCCCCGCCCAGCGCATCCACCTCTTTCACTAGGTGGCCCTTGCCGATGCCCCCAATGCTGGGGTTGCAACTCATCTGCCCCAGAGTCTCGATGTTGTGGGTCAGCAGCAGCGTTTTGCTGCCCATACGGGCAGCGGCCAGCGCGGCCTCGGTGCCTGCATGGCCACCGCCGACAACGATCACATCAAATTCCTGGGGGTACAACATGGGGGTGCTCCGGGGCCCGGAGGGCCCGACATTCAAAACCGCCCGCCCTCCTGCGACGGCCCAACGAGGGCGGGTCGCAGGAAGGCGGGATGCATCATTCACCAGCCCATCGGGGCGGCAAGGGTGCAAGGGGAAACCCACGATTTTCCCACCTTTGCATGCTTTTTGTGCAAAGCCCTGGTCACAGCGGTTGCGCCACCCATCCGCAGCGCTACCAGCCCCTGCGGCCTTGCGCGGATGTTCCACGTGAAACAAGCGCCCGCCCCCACACGCCGGAGGGCGGCAGCTTGCAGTATTCCTGCCGTGGCTTTGTGCTCCAATGGCCCGCATGACTACCCAACTTCTCATCTTCGCGGGAAGCACCCGCCAGCAATCCTTCAACCGCAAGCTGGCCCACGCCACCGCTGCCATCGCGCGCGATGCGGGGGCCAGCGTCACGCTGATGGAGCTGTCGGACTTCAACATCCCGCTGTACAACGCCGACCTCGAAGCCCAGGGCACGCCTGCCGACGTGATCCGGCTGAAGGAAATCCTCTGGCAGCACCCGGCCTGGATCATCTGCTCGCCCGAATACAACGGCAGCTACACCGCCCTGCTCAAGAACACCATCGACTGGGCCTCCAGCCCCGTCAAGGGCAACCCCGACTGGCAGGACGGTGGCAAGAGTTTTCGCGGCAAGGTCGTGGGCATGCTGAGTGCCTCGCCCGGCGCTCTGGGCGGCCTGCGCTCGCAAAGCCACCTGGCACCCCTGCTGATCAATGCCGAATGCTGGCTGGCGCCCAAGGCGTTTGCCCTGGGCTCGGCAGGCAGCGCGTTTGACGACAGCGGCGCCCTCGTCCAGCCAGCCCACCGCGACCGCGTGCGTGCCGTGGTGGACCAGGTGCTGTGGGGCGCCAGCCGCCTGCAGCCCGCTGGCGGCCAATAAGGCGGCCCGCCCGTGGACTGCCGCCCCGGTTGCGGCGCCTGCTGCACCGCCCCCTCCATCAGCTCGCCCATCCCCGGAATGCCCCAGGGCAAACCGGCCGGGGTGCGCTGCATTCAGCTGGGGGACGATGCGCGCTGCCGCATCTTTGGCCAACCCGAGCGCCCGGCGGTGTGCGCAGGGCTGATGCCCTCTGCCGAGATGTGCGGCAGCAACCAGGCACACGCCCTGCACTACCTGTACCGGCTGGAATCGCTCACGCAGCCGGCCCCGCGCCCGTTGGCCGTCTCGCGGGGCCACGGAGGGACACTGCAGGCGTTTCAAGCCCCAAAGTGAACTCAAGCGCTAGTGCCACATGCACTAGCAGCTATAAAAACGATAGCTCCAAGCCAGGCTGTCACAAACCGCAGGTGTGCGCCGTCTGTGCTTCACTGAAAGCACTCCACCGCCGCCATTGCCATGACCACCTCTACCGACCCCTTCACCACCCTGCGCCCTCGCCTCTTTGGCATTGCCTACCGCATGCTGGGTGTGCGGGCCGATGCCGAGGATGTGCTGCAGGACGCCTGGCTGCGCTGGAGCCGCACCGACGCCAGCACCCTGCAGTCGGCCGAGGCCTGGCTGGTGACCATCGTCACGCGGCTGTCCATCGACCGGCTGCGGGCGGCCAAGGCCGAGCGTGAGGCCTATGTGGGCTGGTGGCTGCCCGAGCCGCTGGTGGAGCTGGACGCGCACACCCCCGAGTCGGCGGTGGAACTGGCGGGCGAGCTGTCGGTGGCGTTCATGTATGTGCTGGAGCGGCTGGGGCCGGAGGAGCGCGCGGCCTTTTTGCTGCGCCAGGTGTTCGACTACGACTACCCCGAGATCGCCGCCCAGCTGGGCAAGACCGAGGCCAGCTGCCGCCAGATGGTGCACCGCGCCAGCGAGCGCGTGCAGCAGGCGCGCACCCGCTTTGAGGTGCCGCAGGCGGTGCACCACCAGTTGCTGCAGCGCTTCATGAAAGCCGCCCAGAGTGGCGACCGCCATGCCATCGAGGCACTGTTGAGCGAGGACGCACAGCTCATCGGCGATGGGGGCGGGGTGGTGCCCTCGTTCCCCAAGCCGCTGGTGGGGCCGTTTCGCATCACCAACCTGTACTGGGCGGTGTTCCGGCGCCTGGGCGCGCAGGTGGTGTACCGCATGGCGCTCATCAACGGCGAGCCGGGCCTGCTGCGCTATGTGGACGGGCGCATAGAGTCGGCCCAGGCATTTGTGACCGATGGCGAGCGCATCGTGGCCATCTACGCTGTGCGCAACCCGGACAAGCTGGCCGGCATCCCGGCCATGCTGCCGCTGTAAAGACATGGGCATGGCGCCGTCCGCGCAGACCATCACGCGGGCACCTCCGGCGAGTGCGCCAGGGCAGAAAAAACGCAGGCCACCTGTCACAACCCGGCACGGTGCAGCGTCTTGAAGGGTATGGAAGACGGCAGTGTGGCCACACGGTAACAAGGCCACAAGGCTACACACGAGCGCCGTCTTTCACCGCCGTTATCAACACCCTTTCACACCAGGAGTTTTCCATGTCGCAACACAACAGCGCCCGCCTGCCCTACCACCAACTGTCGTCCAAGGCCTTCATGGGCCTGGTCAACGTCTCTGAAACCATCAAGAAAGGCCCGCTGGGCACCCGGCTGGCCGAGCTGGTGTTCCTGCGCATCTCGCAGATCAACGGCTGCGCCTACTGCATGGACATGCACTGGAGCGCGCTCGTCAAGGACGGCGCCAATCCGCGCCACCTCAACGCTGTGGCTGGCTGGCGCGAGGCACCGTTCTTCAGCGAACGCGAACGCGCCGCCTTCCGCTGGGCAGAGATCATCACCGCCACACCCCACAGCGACGCGAGCGATGACGAATACGCCAAGCTGAAGGCCCTGTTCTCCGACGCCGAGATTTCCGACCTGGGCTTTGCCATCGCCATCATCAACGCCTGGAACCTGCTGAACGCGGGCATGCGCGCACCGATTCCACAGGTCGGCTGATCGCTGGCCGATGAGGGTTACGGGCCGGTGAAGGGGACATCGGCCCGTGGGGCCCGCTGCGGGCGCCGTGCACCAAAGATTCGGGTCAAAATGGCCGATAGCGCTAGTGCTTCATGCCTCTTTTGCTATCAATAATGAAGCACAAGGCACCCGACACATGGCCACGGGTGTAGCCTGCCTGACAGACCCAGCCACCGCCCCGCCCTACAGTGGTGTCTTCCCACCCACAACACCGGAGACACCCACCCATGCTCAACATCCCCTCGCTGCAAGGCAGCGTCAGCCCTGAAGAATGGCAGCTGCGCTGCGACCTGGCCGCGTGCTACCGGCTCGTCGCGCTGTACGGCTGGAGCGACCTGGTCTTCACCCACATCAGCGCCAAGCTGCCCGAGTCGGTGTCAGGCCCGGGCGAGCACCATTTCCTCATCAACCCCTATGGCCTCATGTTCGACGAGATCACGGCGTCGAGCCTGATCAAGGTGGACATGCTGTGCAACAAGCTGCACGACTCACCCTTCCCCGTGAATCCTGCCGGCTTCGTGATCCACAGCGCCGTACACGAGGCCCGGCCCGAGGCGGGCTGCGTGCTGCACACCCACACCCGCGCTGGCGTGGCCGTGAGCGCGCAAAAGGGCGGCGTGCTGCCCATCAGCCAGCAAAGCACCTTTGTGCTGGGCTCGCTGGCATACCACGAGTACGAAGGCGTGGCCTTCCGCGACGAAGAAAAGCCGCGCCTGCAGGCCGACCTGGGCGAAGCCAACTTCCTCATGCTGCGCAACCACGGGCTGCTGACGGTGGGCAAGACGATTGCCGACGCCTTCCTGTCCATGTACACCTTCGAGAACACCTGCCGCATCCAGATCGACGCGCAGGCCGGCGGCGAACTGACGCAGGTGAACCCGCAGATCGTGAGCGGCGTGGCCCAGGCCATGCGCGTGCAGACCGGCGGTCTGGGCGGCGCTTTTGCCTGGCCCGCGCTGCTGCGCAAGGTGCAGCGCGACCTGCCCGGATACGACAGCTGACACGACCCCTCCCCGCTGCACCACGCGGCGGGCGCCGGGGTTGCGCCCCGGCGCCTGCAAGAATCCGGCGCAGCGCATAGGATCGGCGGTTTCCGACCGTTTCCAAGGACCGATCCATGAAGCTCTATTACTCCCCCGGCGCCTGCTCCCTGTCCCCCCACATCGCCCTGCAAGAGGCCGGCCTGGCCTACACCCCCGTGCTGGCCAGCACCAAGAGCCACAAGCTGCAGGACGGCACCGACTACTACACCATCAATGCGCTGGGCTACGTGCCCGTGCTGGAGCTGGACAGCGGCGAGCGCCTGCGCGAAGGCCCGGCCATCGTGCAATACATTGCCGATCAGGTGCCCGACAAGCAGCTCGCTCCCGCCAACGGCACCCTGGCGCGCTACCGCCTGCAAGAGTGGCTGACCTTCATCGGCACCGAGCTGCACAAGGGCTTCAGCCCCCTGTTCAACCCCGCCACCCCCGAGGAGTACAAGCCCATGGTGCGCGAGCGCCTGCTGCAACGCCTGCAGTGGGTGGATGGCCAGCTCGCCGGCAAGCAATACCTGATGGGCGACCAGTTCACCGTGGCCGACGGCTACCTGTTCACCGTGACCAACTGGACCCAGCCCACCAAGCTCGATATCTCCGGCCTGGCCAACCTGGCGGCCTACCGTGAACGCGTGGGTGCCCGCCCCGCAGTGCAGGCGGCCATGAAGGCCGAAGGCCTGCTGAAATAGGGACACTCCCCTGAGGCGCTGCGGGACGGCCCTTGCTCGGCGTTCCTGGCCTAGGCCCCGCCAGTATCGATTGGGAGCACGTAGCTCGACGCGCGGCCAAAATCCCTGTGTGCTACAGCGGCTTCTGCCGCCACGCCACCAGCGCCCCCACCCACAACGCGCAGGCCGAGAACACCAGCCCGCGCGCCAGGCCTCCAGGCCCATCGGCGATCCAGCCCACCACCGTGGGCCCCACGATCTGCCCGGCCGCAAACACGATGGTGAACGCGCTGATGCCGCTGGCCCACAGCGCCTGCGGCAGGTTGTGCCGCACCAGCGCCGTGGTCGATGCCACCACGGACAAAAACACCCCGCCAAACAGCAGCCCCGAGGCCAGCACCACCGGCCACGCGCTCGTAATGGCGGGCAGGATGGTGCCCACGCCCAGCAGCGCATTCAGGCGCGCCAGGGCCTCACCGCCCCGGCTGCGGTCCAGCAGCCCGGCCCAGATGCGCGACGACAGCACTACGGCCAGCCCCAGCAAGGCGTAGAACAGCGTCACCTCGCCCGCACCCCGGCCCTGCTCGCGCAGCAGCGCCACCACAAAGGTCATGTAGCCGATATAGCCCACGCCAAACAGGCCGTAACCCAGCAGCGCCGGGGCCAGGGCCCGCCAGCGCACGCGGTCGGGCACTGCTGCCTCCGGTGGAGTCCCCGATGCGGCGGCCACAGGTGCAGCCAGCCCGTTCAACACCCGCGCCGGCCACAGCAATGCCACCGTGGCCGCCACACAGGCCAGCGCCAAAGCCCACCAGGCCCAGGTCCAGCCATGCGGCGCGGGCGCCACACCCAGCACTGCTGGCACCAGCAAGGCCGACAGGCTGATGCCCCAGCCCGTGCCACCGTAATACAGGCCCAGCAGCAATCCGTTGTGCCCCGGCACCTGCGCACCCAGCCGCGCCGCGAGCAGGCCCCCGGCAATGAACACCAGCGCACTGGCCCCACCGGCCAGCAGGCGCTGCGCCAGCAAGGGCGTTGCCTGCGTGAAAAATCCGCTCAGGCCCATAAAAACCGTAGCCATCGTGGCGCCCACCAACAGCACTGCGCCCGGGGCCGCACGCCGCAACAGCCAGGGCGTGGCCAGAGCGCCCAGCAGATAGCCCAGCGCGTTCGCCGTGTTCATGCCCCCGGCCAGCGTGTACGACCAGCCCAGGTCTTCGCGCATGGGCGGCAGCAACAGGGCATAGGCAAACCGCGTGATGCCCAGCGAAATGGCGGCGCCCATCGACAGGGCCACGGCGAGCCACAGGCTGCGCAACGGGGAAACAGGGAACGGTGCGGGGGGCGGTAGCAAGGGCATGGCCTTTCATTCTCATGCAACGGCCACGGTGCTGCAGAAGTGACGGGCTTGAGCGACTCGGTTAACACAAAACCGGTGCCCTTGTTGACGCCAGTGCGCTGCACGTTTTGCGCTGCAGCATTAAGCTGCAAGGCTGCTTTGTTTGCACGTACCTCTACAGGACACCTTCAACATGACCTCTTTGTTTGAACCCACCCGCGCGGGCGACCTCCAGCTGGCCAACCGCATCGCCATGGCGCCGCTCACGCGCAACCGCTCGCCCGAGGCCATCCCCACCGACCTGGTCGCCACCTACTACGCGCAGCGCGCCAGTGCCGGTCTCATCATTTCCGAGGCCACAGCCATCAGCCCGCAAGCCCAGGGCTATGCCGATGTGCCCGGCCTGTACGGCACCGAGCAGCTGGACGGCTGGAAGAAGGTGACCCGCGCCGTGCACGATGCCGGCGGCAAGATCGTGGTGCAGCTGTGGCATGTGGGCCGTGTCTCGCACACCGACCTGCAGCCGGGCAACGCCGCACCCGTCGCACCCTCGGCCGTGCAGGCCAACACCAAGACCGTGCTCATCAAGGACGGCGTGCCCACCTTCACCCCCACCTCCATGCCCCGCGCACTCGACGCCGAAGAGATCCCCGGCATCGTGCAGGACTACCGCCACGCCGCGCGCAACGCCATTGCGTCGGGTTTTGACGGTGTGGAAATCCACGCGGCCAACGGCTACCTGATCGACCAGTTCCTCAAGACCGGTGCCAACCAGCGCACCGACGACTACGGCGGCAGCATTGCCAACCGCGCCCGTCTGCTGCTCGAAGTGACCCGCGCCATCGTCGAGGAAATCGGCGGCGGCCGCACCGGCATCCGCCTGTCGCCCGTCACCCCTGCCAACGACATCGTGGACGCCGACCCACAGCCCCTGTTCGACCACGTGGTGCGCCATCTGGGCCCGCTGGGCCTGGCCTACATCCACATCATCGAAGGCGCCACCGGTGGCCCGCGCGAGGTGGAAGGTCGCCCGTTTGACTACGCCGCCCTCAAGGCCGCCTACCGTGCGACGGGTGGCAAGGGTGCATGGATGGTCAACAACGCCTACACCCGCGAGCTGGCCGATGCCGCCCTGGCCAACGGTGCCGACATCGTGGCCTTTGGCCGCCCCTTCATCGCCAACCCCGACCTGGTGGCGCGCCTGAAAGCCAACGCACCGCTCAACGAGGTGAACCGCGCCACGCTGTACGGCGGCGGGGCCGAGGGGTACACGGACTACCCGGCGCTCAGCGCCTGAGTCTGCACCGCGCCGGAACGGCCCCATGGGGCCGCACCGGTTGCAGCTGCCGCTGCGCGAGCCAGCGGTCGCCTGCCGCAGTCAGCACCAAACGGCGCAGTCGCTCAGGAGGGTGAGCCGAGCCCGATCGGACTGGGCGCCCGCATGACGATGCGGGTGAAGAGCCGGTCATAGGCCGCGTCGCGCGGCTTGCCCGGGGCCAGCGGGTTGGTGTTGCTGGCAAAGGCCGCGTCGATGGCGGTCCAGTCGCCCGGCTGCAGGGTCTCCTGCGCGGCGGGCAGCACCACGGTTTCTTCCAGGCGCATGTGCTCCAGATAAAAGCGGATGTAGCGCTCCAGCGCCAGCGCAAACGCCTCGCGGCGCGCGTCGCCCATCAGCTCCCAGCCCAGCAGCAGGTGCTGCAGTTCGCGCACGGCGGCCTCACCGCCCTCATGGTCACGCTCCAGCTGGGCGATGGCCTCGGCCGCCTGGGGCGAGCGCTCGGCCACCCTGGGGAACAGCCACTGCGACTCCTTGGGGTGGTGCTGGCGCTCGGGAAACTCGTCGATGTAGAACAGCATGGCCCGCATCACGTCAAAGAACGCGGCGGGCTCGTCGCCCGGGCCCTGGTCCAGCATCAGGCGCAGCGAGTGCAGCACCGCCGCGAGCGACGCATGCTCCTCGCGAATGGTTCGCAGACTGATCGACGGCATGGCGCACTCCCCAGGTTCAACAAGGCCCCAAGGGTGCCACGCGTGCACGGGTGCGCCCATGACGCAGGTCAATAAACCGCCGGGCAGCTCTGCCCACAAAAAAGCCCCGCAGACCAAGCCTGCGGGGCTCATCGGTAGAAAAGGCCTGGTGCGGTCAGTGCGTCAGGCGCGCCTGCGCGGCGCCTGTTGCCAGCGCCTGGGTTTGATGCCCTGCATACGGTGCGGCCACCGCACCGCCGTGGCCGTAGCCGGCTGCAGATTCGGCCAGGCGGAACTGCTGCACCACATGCGACAGGCGCGCGGCCTGCTCGCGCAGCGACTCGGCGGCTGCGGCGGATTCCTCCACCAGCGCCGCGTTCTGCTGCGTCATGCGGTCGATCTCGCCCACCGAACTGTTCACCTGGCCGATGCCAGCCGACTGCTCGGACGCAGCCGCCGTGATCTCGCCAATGATGTCGCCCACGCGCTGCACGCTGCTCACGATGTCCTTCATGGCCGTGCCGGCTTCTTCCACATGGCGCACGCCGCCGTCCACGGCCGTCACGCTGCTCTGGATCAGGCCCTTGATGTCGCTGGCCGCCGCTGCGCTGCGCTGCGCCAGGCTGCGCACCTCGCTGGCCACCACGGCAAAGCCCCGGCCCTGCTCGCCTGCACGGGCAGCTTCCACCGCAGCGTTCAGCGCCAGGATGTTGGTCTGGAAGGCAATGGAGTCGATCAGGCCGATGATGTCGCCGATCTTGCGGCTCGATGTCGAAATCTCATGCATGCTGGCCACGGCCTGCTGCACCACGCCGCCACCGTGTGTGGCCATCTGCGAGGCCGACGCGGCCAGCTGGTTTGCCATCTGCGACGACGATGCCGTCTGCTGCACCGTGGACGTGAGCTGCGACAGCGAGGACACGGCCTCCTGCGCGTTGCTGGCCGTCTGCTCGGTGCGCTGCGACAGGTCCTGGTTGCCCGTGGCGATCTCCTGGCTGGCCGTGGCGATGTTGCCGCTGGCATCCCGCACCTGCGCCACCAGCGCACTCAGGCCCTGCTGCATGTCGCGCAGCGCGCGCTGCAAATCGGCCACTTCGTCCTTGCCCTCGGCAGCAATGTGCTGCGACAGGTCGCCGCCCGCAATCGCCTGGGCCATCTTGCGTGCGTCTTCCAGCGGCTTGCAAATGGAGTTCATGTTCATCAGCGTGGTGGGCACCACCACCACCACGGTGATCAGCACCGCCAGCACAAACAGCCACTTGGTCTGGTTGGACACTTCGCTTTGCTGCGCCACGGACTTGGCCACCTCGGCGCGCAGCACCGAGTCCAGCTCGGCCATCAGCTTGTCGGCCTCGGCAAACTCCGCCACGGCCTTGCCGCTCATGCGGTTGGCAATGGTGGCGGTGTCATAGCCACCCGCCTCCAGCTGGCGCGCCACGTGCGCAAACAGCTCGCGGTAGCTGTCCAGGCGCTTGACGATGTTGCGCACCACCGGGTTGTCAGAGTCCTCCTCGCCTTCCAGGAACTTGTTGGCAATCTTCTTGGCCTTGTCCTGGCTCTCCACCCACTTGGCATGTGCGGCCTTCACGGCTTCGGGCTTCTCGTAGCCAATGATCATGTCCTTCTCGAACTGGCGGATGGCACCCATTTCGCCCCGCAGCTCGGCCATGTAACCCACCTCGGCGAACGAGTGGTCCATGAAGTCCTGGCTCATGTTGTGGATGCGGAACATGCCCAGCATGCCCGCGCCCCCCAGCAGCCCCAGCAGCCCCAGCACCACGCCAATGGCACCCAGCATGCGCAAACGTATGGTGAACTGCCGCATGAGCGAGAAGAGATTCATGATCTGTCGTCCTTGATATAGCTATGCCAATGCGGTCGCCGCACCTCCCCCGAGGCGACGGATTCGCAACAAATCGTTGCAGTTTGCCAGACATCGATGACCGTGCTGTACGTATTTATCACATGCGCCACCGCTTGAGTAAGAGGGCATTCGCCATCACGCTGACCGAACTCAGCGCCATGGCCGCGCCCGCCACCACCGGGTTCAGGTAGCCCAGCGCCGCCAGCGGAATGCCCGCCACGTTGTATGCAAACGCCCAGAACAGGTTCTGGCGGATCTTCATCACCGTGCGGTGCGAAATATCCAGCGCCGCCGCCACCAGCATCGGGTCACCGCGCATCAGCGTGATACCCGCTGCGTGCATGGCCACATCAGTCCCGTTGCCCATGGCCATGCCCACATCGGCCGCCGCCAGCGCGGGGGCATCGTTAACGCCGTCGCCCACCATCGCCACATGATGGTGCTTGCCATCGGTGCCCTGTTGCAACGCAGCCACCTTGGCCGCCTTGTCGCCCGGCAACACCTCGGCCATCACCTCGCCCGCGGCCGGGTCCAGCCCCAGGCGCCGGGCCATGGCCTCGGCCGCGCCCCGGTTGTCGCCCGACACCATCACGGTGCGAATGCCGCGCGCCTTGAGCGCCGCCAAAGCTTCGCGCGCGCCCGGCTTGGGCTCGTCGCCAAAGGC
The DNA here is from genome assembly GCF_025246485.1 of Acidovorax sp. K2F. Taxonomy (NCBI): domain Bacteria; kingdom Pseudomonadati; phylum Pseudomonadota; class Betaproteobacteria; order Burkholderiales; family Comamonadaceae; genus Acidovorax; species Acidovorax sp. K2F. The sequence goes on along the minus strand of NZ_JAOBSQ010000001.1, from coordinate 109,648 downwards.
CATCAATGCCCGCAGCGCCAACCCTTCCGTGACCCGCTGGGCCACGGCCGACACCGTGGCGCCTTCGCGCTGCAACGCCTCCGCGCGGTCTGACAGCGGGCCCAGGCCCACCCCCAGCTCCTGCATCCAGCGCAGGCTGCCCACCAGGTAGCTCTGGCCGTCCACCTCGCCCTCGGTGCCGCGCCCGGGCACGGCGCGCACGTCCTGCGCGGTGGCCACGTGGATCTGCCGCTCGCCCGCAGCCGCCACCACCGCGCGCGCCAGGGGGTGTTCGCTACCGCTTTGCACTGCGGCCACGGCCGCCATCACCGCCGTATCGTCCAGACCCGGCACCACCTCAAACGCCGTGAGCCGGGGCTGGCCCACGGTCAGCGTGCCGGTCTTGTCAAAGGCCACCGTATCCACCTTGTGCGCCAGCTCCAGCGCCTGCACGTCCTTGATCAGGATGCCGTGTTTGGCCGCCACGCCCGTACCCGCCATGATGGCCGCGGGCGTGGCCAGCCCCAGCGCACAGGGGCAGGCAATCACCATCACGGCCACGGCGTGGATCAGCGCCGCCTCCAGCCCCGCACCCATGGCCAGCCAGCCCGCCAGGGTCACCAGCGCCACCACCAGCACCACCGGCACGAAGATGGCCGACACCTGGTCCACCAGCCGCTGGATGGGCGCCTTGGCGGCCTGCGCGTCTTCCACCAGCCGAATGATCTGGGCCAGCACCGTCTCGGCGCCCACGGCCGTCACCGCCATCACGATGCGTCCATCGCCATTGATCGATCCACCCGTCAGCGCCGCGCCCACATCGCGCGCCACCGGCAGGGGCTCACCGGTCAGCATGGATTCGTCCACCTGCGTGTGGCCCTCGTGCACCGTGCCATCGACGGGGATGCGCTCGCCAGGCCGCACCACCAATTGATCGCCCACCAGCACCTCGGACACCGGCACATCCACCTCGCCCTGCTTGGTCAGCAAATGCACCACATCGGGCCGCAGCGCGTGCAGCGCACGGATGGCCGCCGTGGTCTGGCGCTTGGCGCGCGCCTCCAGCCACTTGCCCAGCAGCACCAGCGTGACCACCACGGCCGACGCCTCGAAGTACAGGTGCGGCACATGCCCCGGGTGGTCTGAGGGCGCCGTGAGCCACAGCCACATCGACAGGCCCCAACCCGCGCTGGTGCCCAGCGCCACCAGCAAGTCCATGTTGCCGCTCAGCGCCTTGGCCGCATGCCAGCCCGCCTTGTAAAACCGCGCCCCCAGGATGAACTGCACCGGCGTGGCCAGCACAAACTGCACCCAGGCGGGCAGCATCCAGTGCTGGCCGAACAGGTCGCCGATCATGGGCAGCACCAGCGGCGCCGACAGCAGCAGGCCAATGCCCACGGGTAAAAAGCCGGCCCAGGGCGACAAGTCCTCCGGAGCATCCTCCTGCCCCGCCGCACGCGGCTCGTAGCCCGCATTGCGCACCGCGCGGCGCAGGACCGCCTCCATGGCCGCGGGGTCAGCGCCTACCTGCGTGACAAAGGCAATGCGCGCAGACTCGGTCGCCAGATTGACCGAGGCCTCCTGCACGCCCGGCACCTTGCGCAGCGCGCGCTCCACACGGCCCACGCAGCTTGCGCAGGTCATGCCAGAAATGCCCAGGTCCAGCGAGTGCACAGACCCAGGCGCGGTGTTGAGGGGGGTGGTGATGGTGTTCATGGCCGGGATGCTGATCCTTGACGTGATGGCAAGGTCAAGCATTGATATTGATCAACCCTCACATCATGAGTGTCTTGAGCGGTGTTTGACTCTGCCACGATGTCAAGCTTCAACATTCACTTCGGTCGCTTTAACGGCCCTCTTGAAAACCAACCCGAGGACACCCCATGACAACCACCACTACTTTCCAAGTTCAGGGCATGACCTGTGGCCACTGCGAACGCGCCGTCACCCAGGCCGTGCAGCAGGTAGACCCCGACGCCCAGGTGCGCATCGACCGCGCCAGCGGCAAGGTGGACGTGGACAGCACCGCCCCCCGCGAAGCCCTGGCCGCCGCCATTGCCGAAGAAGGCTACACCGTCGCGGCCTGAGCGCCGCGCCACCACGCACCCAGCGAGGGCCACACCATGACCATGCCCCATTCCCCAGATGCCGCGCCGACCACGCGCGCCAAGGCCGCAGCACCCCGCCCCATCGCCTGGCCTGTGCCCATCGGCGTCGCTGCCAAGCGCGCAGGCATCTCGGCGCGCATGGTGCGGCACTACGAATCGCTGGGCCTCATCAACGGCGTGGCGCGCACCGACAGCGGCTACCGCCAGTACACCGAGGCCGACGTGCACGCCCTGCACTTCATCCGCCGCAGCCGCGACCTGGGCTTTTCGATGGAAGAAATCGCCGAACTGCTGGGCCTGTGGCACGACCGCAGCCGCGCCAGCAGCCAGGTCAAGCGCATCGCCCAACAACACATCGACGACCTGAGCGAACGCATCGCCCAGATGCAGGCCATGCAGCGCAGCCTGCAAACGCTGGTGTCCTGCTGCCAGGGCAACGACCGGCCGGACTGCCCCATCCTGGACGACCTGGCAGCGGGGCAGGCAGAACACCACACGCCCAGGATTCCGCGCAAGACGCTACCAAATCAATAGCTACTCGCACATGTTCGACTAGCGCTTGGAGCGGTTTTTCTTTGAAATCTGTATGGGAAGGCCCGTCAGGCACCACCCAAACGCGCTGGAGCCTTGACCTTGCCAACTGCCGTTTTGCGGCGGGGTGCGGTCGCTGGCGCGGCCCCCGTGTCCGCGGCTGAAACCGGGGCCTGCGCAGACCGCCGCAGCACCCCATCGCACAGCGTCGCAATGCACTGCTGCGCCACCTGCTCGGGCGTGTATTCGCCATCGGGCTGGTACCAGCGGCCGATCCAGCTCAGGGCACCGGCAATCACAAAGGCCGTCATCTTCGGGTCGCAGGGCTGCAGCGATCCCTCGGCCACACCCTCGGCCACGAGGCGGCGGAATTCCTGGTCGATGGCGGACTTCAGGCGGCGCAGTTCCTTGCGGCTTTCGGGGGGCAGCTGCTCGTCCCCCACGCGGATCAGGCACATGCCGAAGTCCATGGTGACGATGCGCGCGTACACCTGCATGCAGGTCATGAGCTGGTCAATGGCCTTGCCGCCCGCAGCGCGCGAGGCGTCAATCCCCTCCAGCATCATCGTGAGCCCCTTGCTCACGCACTGCAGCAGGATCTCGTCCTTGTTCTTCACGTAGTAGTACAGCGTGGGCTTGGTCACGTTCAGGCGCGCGGCGATGTCGTCGAGCGAGGTGGCGTGAAAGCCGCGTTCGTTGAACAGCTGGGCCGCTGCCTGCAGCACGGCATTGCGTTTGGCCTCGCGCTGGCGCTCGCGGTGCGACACCGGGGGCCAGGGAGACGCCGCAGCGGTCGGGGCTGGCGCAGGGGCGGCTGGGGCCGACTCAACCTTCGCGGTTTTTTTGACCGGCTTGGCCAGCTTGACCTGTTTGGCAGCGGGTGCAGAAGACGGCGCTGCGGCGGTGGGGGTGGCGCTGCGGCGTCGGGTTGCCACTTTGGCGTGGGGCATGGATGGCAGTTCCTCGGGAAAGTACGGATGCTGATGAGGGTCGCGGCTTCCAGAATCTACTTGCGAGTAAACAGTTTACGCATAAGTAGGAAATTTGCGCTGGGTTCCATCGAAATTTCTGTCAAAAGCTGCAGTCAACCCGTATTAGAAAGCCAATGGAGACAACCCCTTCCGGCCCCGCTGCTGCCACGCCCCTGCTGCAGGTGCAGGGCGTGACCCTGGCGTTCGGTGGCGTGAAGGCGCTGACCGGCGTAGGCTTTGACGTGCAGCCCGGCTCCATCACCGCCGTCATTGGCCCCAACGGTGCGGGCAAGACCTCGCTGTTCAACACCATCTCGGGCTTTTACCGGCCCAGCCAGGGCTCGATCCGCTTTCAGGGGCAGGACATCACCCGAGTGCCCGCACCGCAGCGCGCCAAGCTGGGCCTGGGACGCAGCTTTCAGAACATCGCGCTGTTTCGCGGCATGACGGTGCTGGACAACATCAAGCTCGGCCGCCACGCACACCTCAAGACGAACGTGCTCGACGCCCTGTTCTACCTGGGCCGCGCGCGCCGCGAAGAAGCCGAGCTGCGCAGTGACATCGAGGAACGCATCATCGACTTCCTCGAAATCGACCACATCCGCCACGCACCCGTTTCGGCCCTGCCCTACGGCCTGCAAAAGCGCGTGGAAATGGCCCGCGCGCTGGCCATGCAGCCGCAGATCCTGATGCTGGACGAACCCGTGGCCGGCATGAACCGCGAAGAGACCGAAGACATGGCGCGCTTCATCCTCGACGTGCGCGAGGAATGGGGCGTGACGGTGCTGATGGTGGAGCACGACATGGGCATGGTGATGGACCTGTCGGACCACGTGGTGGTGCTCAACTTCGGCCAGGTCATTGCACAGGGCACACCCGCCGTGGTGCAAGCCGATCCCGAGGTCATCCGCGCTTACCTGGGTGCGGGCGATGTGGGCGACCTGCGCGCCAGGCTGCGGGCTGGTGGCCAATCTGCAAACACACAGGGAGCCGCATGATGGATTGGGCCTACCTGTTTGAAATCAGCCTCACCGGCATCGCCGGTGGCGGGCTCTACGCACTGGCCGCACTGGCTTTCGTCATGGTCTACAAGGCCACGCGCGTGGTCAACATTGCCATTGGCGAGCTGCTGATGGTGGGGGCCTACCTGTTCTTCACCTTCGCGTCGATGTTCGCGCTGCCGCTGTGGCTGGCCATCCCCGCCGCCGTGCTGGGCACGGGCCTGCTGGGCGCGGTGATCGAGCGCACCATGATCCGCCCGCTGCTGGGCGAACCGCCGATCTCGGTCTTCATGGTCACCGTGGGCCTGGCCTCGGTGCTCGTGGGCCTGGTCGAGATGATCTGGACGGCCGACCAGCGCCGCCTGCCCGACTTCATGCCCACGCAGCCCATCATGGTGGGGGATGCATTCCTCGCACCCAAGGTGTTCTGGGGCGCCGTGATCGCCATCGTGTTCATCGCGGCAGTGCTGGTGGTGTTCCGCTTCTGGCGCGGCGGCGTGGCCTTGCGCGCCACGGCCAGCGACCAGGCCGCCGCGTACTCGGTGGGCATCAACGTGCCGCGCGTGTTCTCGCTGGCCTGGGTGGCCTCGGCCATGCTGGCTGCCATCTCCGGGATCATCGTTGGCTCAATTGGCGGCATCTCGTCCAGCATGGGCGTGTTCGGTCTTTCAGTGCTGGTGGTGGTCATCGTGGGCGGGCTCGACAGTGTGCTGGGCGCGCTCGTCGGCGGCATCCTCATCGGCCTGATCGAGGCGCTGGCCGGGGCCTACCTGGGTGGCGAATACAAGCTGCTGGCCACCTTCATCGTGCTGGTGGCGGTGCTGCTGGTGCGGCCGTACGGCCTGTTCGGCACCCATGAGATAGAGAGACTCTGATGCGCATCGGAACCCTCAAGGAAACCTACATCGCCGACGCGGCGCTGTTCGACTCGCGCACGCAAAAAGTGTGGCTGGCCGTGGGCGCTGCGCTGCTGGTGCTTTTCCCCTTCATGGCCAGCGACTACTGGCTCTACCTGGCCTGCCTGGTCAGCATCAATGTGGCCAGTGCCACGGGGCTCAACATCCTCACAGGCTACACGGGCCTCGTCAGCCTGGGGCAGGCGGCCTTCATGGGCCTGGGGGCTTACACGGTGGCCGTGCTGGAAACCAAGGTGGGCACGCCCTTTGTGCTCAACCTGCTGGCAGGTGGCTTTGTCGCCATGCTGGGCGGCATCGTGGTGGGCATTCCTTCGCTGCGCGTGAAAGGGCTGTACCTGGCGATTGCCACCATTGCCGCATCGTTCATCGCGCACTTCATCTTTGCCAACTGGAAGTTCACCGGCGGCACCGGTGGCCTGAGCGTGCCGCCCGCCAAGCTGTTCGGCATGGCGCTCGACACCTCGTTCCGGCTGTACTGGCTCATCGTGCCAGTCACCCTCCTCATGCTCCTGGGCGCGGCCAACCTGTTTCGCACGCGCGTGGGCCGTGCCTTCATCGCGATTCGCGACCGCGACATCTCGGCCGAGGTGCTGGGCATACCGCTGCTGCGCTACAAGCTGCTGTCGTTTGGGCTGTCGTCGTTCTATGCAGGCGTGGCCGGGGGCCTGTGGGCGTATTTCTTTCGCGTGGTCACGCCCGAGAGCTTTCCTCTGCTCATGTCCATCTTCTTCCTCGCGGCCATCATCGTCGGTGGCATGGGCTCCATCCTGGGCGGCATCCTGGGCGCGGTGTTCATGACCATGGTTCCTGAATTGCTCAAGCTCGTGGTGGGCCTGCTGCCCGGGGGTGCGGAACTCACCGTGTTCCTCTCGCCTGTACGCACCGTCATTTTTGGCCTGCTCATCATCGGTTTCCTCGTCTTCGAGCCCCATGGCCTGGCCGAAGTGTGGCGGCGCATCCGCCGTTTTTTCCATCTCTGGCCTTTCCGCAACTAATCCATTCAGGAGACAACATGGACACACCACACACTTCCCTCCAGCGCCGCCACCTGCTGCTCGGTGCCGCTGGCGCCGCAGCCCTCACCAGCCCGCTGTCGGTGCTGGCCCAAGGCGCCGAAGAGATCGTGATCGGCGGCTCCATCCCGCTCACCGGCGTGTTCGCGTTTGCGGGCGTGGGCATCAACGCGGGCATGGGCGACTACGTGAAGATGCTCAACGACGCGGGCGGCATCAAGGGCCGCAAGGTCAAGTACGTGCCCGAGGACACGGGCTACAAGGTCGATGTGTCGGTGGCGGCGTTCAAGAAGATCACCAGCCAGAACAAGGTGAACCTGTACTACGGCGACTCCACGGGCTTCTCCAAGACCATCAATCCCGAGCTGGACCGCAACGGCAACATCCTCATGGCCGGCGCGTCGTTTGCCACCGAACTCAACGACCCCAAGAAGTACCCCAACCAGTTCCTCGTGGGCCCCGACTACACCGAGATGTTCGGCATCCTGCTCAAGCACATCGCCAAAGAGAAGCCCGGCGCCAAGGTAGCCTTCGTCTATTCCGATTCGGAATTCGGCCGCGACCCCATCGAGAAAAGCGAGGCCGAAGCCAAGAAGCTCGGCCTGTCGGTACCGATCAAGATCATGACGCCCGCCGGCAGCGTGGACGTGTCGGGCGAGGTCATCAAGCTGCGCCGCGCAGCGCCCGACTACACCATCTTCCACGGCTACATCCTCGCCCCCATCCCCGAGTTCATCACCCAGGGCAAGCAACAGGGCATGACCAGCAAATGGATGGGCACCTTCTGGACCATGGACAGCTCCACCGTCATGAAGATGGGCGAGGCCGCCGACGGCTTCATGGGCGTGATGCCCTACCGCTACTACTACGACACCGAGAAGGCGCCCATGCTGGAGAAGATCCGTGCCATGCGCCCCGAGTACCAGAGCACGGCCTACATCCAGGGCTTCCTGGCGGCCATGCTGTTCACCGAATCGGCCAAGCGCTGCCTGGATGCGGGCAAGCCGCTCACCGGTACCAACCTCAAGGCTGCGCTCAACTCCATCAAGGACTTCGACACGGGTGGCCTGATTGGTGTGCCGATCACCATCAGCGGCAACTCCATCCCCGTGGGCCGCGTGTACCGCGCGGACATGAAGGCGCAAAAAATGGTGGCTGCCTCCGACTGGATCAAGCTCTGACCCTGCTGTTGCCATGACCCAGCCAACCCCGGCCCACGTCCTCGAAGTCAACAACATCGAGGTCATCTACAACAAGGTGGTGCAGGCCCTGCGCGGCCTGTCGCTGGCCGTGCCACGGGGGCAGATCGTGGCGCTGCTGGGCAGCAACGGGGCGGGCAAAAGCACCACGCTCAAGGCGATCTCGGGCCTGCTGGCGCTGGAGGATGGCGTGGTCGAGAGCGGCAGCATCCACTTCAACGGCCAGCCTACAGCGGCCCTCGCACCGCAGCAGCTGGTGCGCAACGGCCTGAGCCATGTGATGGAAGGCCGCCGCGTGTTCGAAGACCTCACGGTCGAAGAGAACCTGGTGGCAGCGACCTATGCGCTCACGGGGCGCAAGGATGCGACGCCGGACTTTGATCTGGTCTACAGCTACTTCCCGCGCCTGCACGAGCGGCGCAAGGGCCTGGCCGGTTATCTATCGGGCGGTGAGCAGCAGATGCTGGCCATTGGCCGCGCGCTCATCGCGCAGCCCCAGCTCATCCTGCTCGACGAGCCCTCGCTGGGCCTTTCTCCGAAGCTGGTCGAAGACATCTTCACCATCATCACGCGCATCAATGCCGAACGCGGCACCAGCATGCTGCTGGTGGAGCAGAACGCCACCGTGGCGCTGGCCGTGGCGCACCGGGGCTACATCATGGAGAACGGCAAGATCGTGATCGACGGCACGGCCGAGCGCCTGGCCAACGACCCCGATGTGCGCGAGTTCTACCTCGGCATGGGCGGTGGTGGCGAGGCCAAGAGCTTCAAGGACATCAAACACTACAAGCGCCGCAAGAGATGGCTGTCATGACGCTCCCTGACCTCACCCTGCCCCAGATGCTGCGCGAGCGCGCGCGCACCGATGCGCAGCGCATCGCCATCCGGCAAAAGGACTTCGGCATATGGAAGCCCTTCACCTGGGCGCAGTACCACCAGCGCGCCACCCACTTCGGCCTGGGGCTGCGCGCGCTGGGCCTGCCTGCGGGCGGGCATGTGGGTGTGATCTCGGAGAACCGCATCGAATGGGTGCTGGCCCAGATGGGCGCGGGCCTGGTGGGCGCCGTGACGGTGGGTGTGTACCCCACCAGCCCCACCAACGAGGTGGCCTATGTGGTGGGCCATGCCGACATCGAGATCATGGTCTGCGAAGACCAGGAGCAGACCGACAAGCTGCTGGCCGCACTGCCCGAGCTGCCGCGCCTGAAAAAGATCGTGGTCATGGAGACCAAGGGCCTGCGCAGCTTTGCGCCCGAGGTGCGCCAGTTCATCACCACCTTTGACGAGGTGGAGCAGCTGGGCGCGGCGTCGGTCCAACAGGCGGTCATCGACGATGCCCTGGCACGCCAGCGGCTCGACGATGTGGGCCTGATGATCTACACCTCGGGCTCCACCGGAAAGCCCAAGGGCGCGATGATTTCGTACCGCAACATCCGGGGTGTGGTGCCCGGCATCGTGGACCGGCTGGAGTTGTCGCAAGGCACCACCCACCTGTCGTACCTGCCGCTGTGCCATGTGGCCGAGCAGATGCTGACCAGCTTTGTGCCCGTGTACATCGGCTCGCAGGTGAACTTTGGCGAATCCATCCGCACCGTGCAGGAAGACCTGCGCGAAGTCGCGCCCACCATGTTCCTGGGCGTGCCGCGCATCTGGGAAAAGCTGCACGCCGCCATCCACATCAAGCTGCAGGAAACGGGGGGCCTGCGCCGCGCGCTGTTCCACAAGGCCTACAACGCCTGCAAGCCCCTGGCCGAAAAGCCGCGCAGTGCCTGGAGCACTGCCGACAAGCTCACGTATGCCGCCAGCTACTGGCTGGTGTTCCGCGCGCTGCAGAACTTCATTGGCCTGCGCAATGCCCATGTGGCACTCACCGGCGCCGCACCCATTCCGCCCGACGTGGTGCGCTTCTTCCGCGTGCTGGGCGTGCCGCTCATCGAGGTGTATGGCCTGACCGAATCCACCGGTATGGTCACGGGCCACCGTCTGGACCATGTGGTGGTGGGCACCGTGGGCGTGCCCACGCTGGGTGTGGAGCACCGCATTGCGGACAACGGCGAGCTGCAATTGCGAGGCGACATGGTGTTTGCGGGCTACTACAAGAACCCCGAGGCCACGGCCAGCAGCATCATCGACGGCTGGCTGCACACGGGCGACGTGGTGCGCGAAGAGCAAGGCCAGATCAAGATCGTGGACCGCCTCAAGGACATCATGATCACCGCCGGCGGCAAGAACCTCACGCCGTCCGAGATCGAGAACACGATGAAGGGCAGCCCCTTCATCAAGGAATGCATCATCGTCGCCGAGGCGCGCAAGTTTGTGGGCGCGCTGGTGATGATCGACTACGAGACCGTGGGCAAATGGGCCGAGGCACGGCGCATTCCGTTCACGCACTTTCGCTCGCTGGTGGAACACCCCGAGGTGCGCGGCCTCATCGATGCCGAAATCAACCAGGGCAACCAGCGCCTCGCGCAGGTCTCGCAGATCCGCAAGTTCCACCTGCTGACCAAGGAGCTGGACCACGACGACGGCGAGGTGACAGCGACCATGAAGGTGCGCCGCGCGAGCATCTACAAAACCTATGCGGCCGAGATCGAGGCGCTGTACCAATAGCCCAGGGCTTGCGCATTGGGACCCACTTAATATCAAAACAGGAGCTGATAGCGCAATATCCACTAGCGCTTGAAGCGGATTTGACATGAAAAATACCGCCACAGACCCTGCAGCGGCCGCTACCGCACCGTCCGCACCCGCCCCACAGCCGCCCCTGCTGCTGGAGCGCCACGGCGCCATCGCCACGCTGCGCTTCAACCGGCCCGAGGCACTCAACGCCATCGACGTGCCCATGGCCAATGCCTTCCTCGCCGCCGTGCAGTCCATCGCTGCCGACCCCGGTGTGCGGGCCGTGGTGCTGCGTGGCAACGGCCGGGGCTTCATGGCCGGGGGCGACCTGGCCACGCTGCGCGCTAACCCGGTGCAGGGCGCCATCGACATCCTCACGCCACTCAATGCCGCCCTTCAGTTGCTGGCACAGATGAACGCGCCCGTCATCGCGCAGGTGCACGGCGCGGCCGCCGGTGCGGGCTTGAGCCTGGTGCTGATGGCCGACTACGTGATCGCTGCAGAAGGCACACGCTTCAACCTGGCCTACATCAACCTCGGCACCAGCTGCGACGTGGGTGCATCGTGGGCGCTGCCGCGCATCGTGGGCGTGCGCCAAGCGCTGGAGATTGCGTTACTGGGCGAGGCCTTCACCGCGGACGATGCGCTGCGCCTGGGCCTCGTCAACCGCGTGGTGCCCGGCGCCGAGCTGGACAGTGCCACCACCGCCCTCGCCCAGCGCCTGGCCAGCGGCCCCACACTGGCCTACGGTGCGATGAAGCGCCTGATGCGCGCGTCGATGGACCACACGCTGCCAGAGCAACTGGCCGCTGAAAAGGGCGCCTTTGTGCACTGCGCGGGCACCGAAGACTTCCGCGCTGGGGTAGAAGCGTTTCACCAGCGCCAGAGCCCGCAGTTTGTGGGGCGGTAGTTCGACACTCCTCCTCCACAACCCCTGTTGCGCCACGGCCGCCCCGCGCGGGCATTGGTCACGATTCCAGAACACTCCGTTTGCCCGCCCCGGGTTTATGCCGGCGCCGAGGCCGTCTACAGTTCACGCAGTGTCACCACTGGGTGCGCAAAAGACAAATCCCCATGATCACCGTCCGCCCCTCCTCCGAACGGGGCCGGTCCTCCACCGGCTGGCTGCACAGCGCCCACAGCTTTTCGTTTGGCGACTACTTCGACCTGCGCCACCAGGGCCATGGCAACCTGCTGGTGCTCAACGATGACACGGTGGCGCCCGGCAAAGGCTTTGGCACGCATGGGCACCGCGACATGGAGATCGTGAGCTATGTGCTCGACGGCGCCCTGGCCCACCAGGACAACCTGCACGAACGCACCGGCCAACAACCTGGCGGCCCGGCGGCCTCGGGGGCACCAGGGGCTGATCCGGCAGAGGCCCCCACTGGCATCCTGCACCCGGGCGACGTACAGCGCATGAGCGCAGGCTGGGGCGTGCGCCACAGCGAATTCAATGCGCTGCCCGACCAGCCCACCCATTTCCTGCAGATCTGGATCAAGCCCCTGTTCACCGGCATCCGCCCCAGCTACGCACAAAAACACTTCCCGTCCGCAGACCGCCGGGGCCGCCTGGTGCGCATTGCCTCGCGCCGGGGAGAGGACGGCTCGGTGACCATGAACGCCGACGCCTCCATCTGGGCAGGCTTGCTGGATGGCAGCGAAACCGCCATCCAAGTGCTGAACCCCGAACGCCTGGTCTACGTGCACGTGGCGCGAGGGGCGGTGCAGGTCAACGGCATCGCGCTGTCTGGTGGCGATGGCGCCTTGCTGGACGGCGAAAACACACTGACCCTGCACGAGGGCCACCACGCCGAGGTGCTGGTGTTTGACCTGGCGCGGCGTTAAGACACCTGACGCCCAACACCAGCGCGCCGAACTGCCCCATGACCCCCGACAACGCCTTCCTTCACCTGCCCGAGCTGCAAGGCCGGCTGACCCCTGCCCATGCCTCAGGCCTGCGCCTCACCGACGAGGTGCTGGCCGAGTGGGACGCCCAGGCGCGCTGCCAGGGCCTGCCCGCCCACTGGCGCCTGCCAGATATCGAGGTTGAGCAATCCCGCCGCGAGGTGCTTTCCACGATCACCGCCGAGCAGCAGGATCTGTGGGTGTTTGCCTATGGCTCGCTGATGTGGAACCCAGGCTTTCACTTTGGCGAAGTGCGCCGCGCCTGCCTGCCCGGCTTTGCACGCCGCTTTGCCCTGAGCACCACCATCGGCCGGGGCACCCCTGATTGCCCGGGCCTGGTGCTGACCTTGCAGCGCACGGGCGACGAAGACCCACAGGGCTGCGAGGGCCTGGCATTCCGCATCCCGGCGCCGCTGGTGGAGGACGAGTCCCGCCTGCTGTGGCGGCGCGAGATGATCACCGGCGCCTACTGCCCGCAACTGCTGCCCCTGCCAACGCCCCAGGGCGAAGTGCAGGCGCTGGTGCTGGTCGCCAACACGGCCCATACCCATTACCGGGCCAATCTGTCGCTGCAGGCCACGGCCGCGACGATTGCCACCGCCTGCGGGCGTATCGGCAGCAACCGGGACTACCTGGAGCAGCTGGTGCAGCAGTGTGGGGTGCTGGGCATTGAAGACGCCTATGTGCGTGAGCTGGCGGCGTTGGTGAACGCCGCCGCCTATAGCAGCGACCGCTGAAGCCGCCATGGCCCCGCTCGGGCCACGATCTCAAAACGGGGCCGACTCCGGGTCGGTATCGACGGGCACTTCCTGAGGACCGGTCACCACCCCACCCCCAGCCACTTTGCGTGCCGGCGCAGAGGGTGCTGCTGCTGGCATGGGTGACCGTGATGCTGCTGGAGCAGTTTCAGCCCTGTCACCACTCGCCACCGCCTGCGCCGCACCTGCCACTCCACTCTCGGTCTCCCCACCCAGCGCCTCGATCAGGTCCGGAATCAGCTTGACCAGCTCGCCCGTGGCAATCGCCACGTCAGTGTCAAAGCCGCCATCGTCTGCCTTGGTGCCTTCAAACACCGTGTCCAGGAACGACACCTTCTTGATCTGCAGGCCTTCGGTGAGCATGAAGCTCACGCGGTCGTCCCAGGTGAGGGCAAGTTTGGTGGGCAGCTTGCCGGCGTCGATGTGGGCCTGCACCTCCTCGATGTCCAGTGGGTGGCGGGCGTAGCGCACCACGGCTTTTTCCTCGTTGGCGCTTTTCAGTTCGCACTCGCGGTCCACCGTGAAGCCCACGGGTGGCTCCTGCTCCTTGAGCCAGTGGGCCATGGCGGCCTGGGGGCTGGTCTGGGTGTCGAGCAGCGACACCGACAGGCCCGGCAGCGATTCGACCAGCAAGGTCACCACTTCATCGGCACGGCCCTGGCTGGATGTGTCCAGCACCAGCAGGCGCGAGGCTGTGTCGATCCAGATCCACATCGAGCCCTGCTTGGTGAAGGCCATGGGCAGCAGGTCCAGCTTGGCCTCGTCTTTCAGCTCCTTGCTTTCCTTCTTGCCGGGCTTGCGGCCGGTTTCCTTTTCGATGCGTTCGGCCTTTTCCTTGACCTTGCGCGCCAGCACGCTGCCGGGCAGCACCTTGGTCTCGACCATGAAACGCAGGATCCACTGCCCGCCCACCGATTCGACCAAGGGGCCATGTAGTTCACCCCGGGGGGGCACCCAGCCCAGCGACTTCTCTTGCGTGGCGCCACATTCCTGGAACGGGGCCTTGGCCAGGGCATCCTCTACTTGCGTCAGCTCGACCTGCCATTGCGGAGCAATGCGGTACACGATCATGTTCTTGAACACGGAAAACCTTTGGTTGGGGTCGCTGCGGACAACGACACAGACACGGAACCCGCCATTGTCGGCGGTCGCCACCCAGGCGCCGGGCCGCTGGGGCACGGGCAGCCCTTGAGGGACTGAAAACGCTACACAATCAATAGCAAACGAGGCATATGCCACTAGCGCATCGCCGACTATTAGCCCAAAATTATCTCGGAGGCCACTTTGCAAGCGTTCGCTGCAACTTTACACAGCCTCACCCAACGCGCACGGTGGCGATACGTGGGCGGCAGACACTGGACTCCAATCGCTGAAACGGTCGTTGCAGCGAGCTCACCACCGCGAAAGGACTTCCACCATGGCATCCCGTTTCTCCCACCCCATCTCTCACCGCATTGCCGCCACCGCCCTGCTCGCCGCCATGGCGTTGCCTGTGCTGGCCCAGCAACCCCCAGCTGCGCCTGCGGCATCCCCCACAGCCCCCGCCAAGGCCGCCGAGGGCCGCCATGAACGCCACCATGGCGACATGGCCCAGCGCCATGCCAAGCGGCTGGCAGACCTCAAGGCCCAGCTCAAGCTGACGCCTGCACAGGAATCCGCCTGGACCACCTTCACCACCGCCATGCAGCCCGGCGAACGCCCCGCCCGCCTGGACCGCCAGGACATGGACAAGCTGACCACGCCGGAACGCATCGACCGCATGCGGGCCCTGCGCGCTCAGCACGCTGCCGAAGCCGACCGCCGTGGCGAGGCCACCAAGGCCTTCTATGCGACGCTGACGCCCGAGCAGCAAAAGACCTTTGACGCCCAGGCCCACCGCGGCCACCCCATGGGTGGCATGCGGGGTGGCGAGGGCCGCCACGGGCACGGCGACCACCACGGCGGCATGCGCGGGGGCGAAGGCCGTCCGGCCCCCGCTCCGGCCAAATAAGGCCCCCCGGCCAGGCTGACAGGCGCTAAGGCGCACACCCGCCAACCCGGCGTTCTTCACTGAACGCCGGGTTTTTTGTTGTGGCGGCCAGCCCATGGGGAGCAGCGAACGGCCATATGCGACGCAGCTGTGGATAACTCTGGGCACAGTTCTGGCACAACCGGGCAGTTATCCACACAAAAATCCGCCACCCGAAAGTTGTTGTCGGTGAGCCCCGCACTTTGTGCGAGCTGTCCCACACACTTTGCAGAGACGCAAGTACGCGCCAGCATTGAAGAAAAGACGCTTGTCCACACAAACAGGCGTTCTCTACTACTACTGCTATTTATATATAAAGCTATTAAAGAATAACCAGAACACCAACTCCGGGGTACCCATCACACGCCTGCGACGTGCGGTTCTGCTTGTGGGGGCCTGTCTGCACGGACATCACCACCAGGCCGTGGTGGCTACAGCTCGGCCTGCCCTGCGGCTCACTCAAGTCCTCTTGGGCACCCACAGGCGGTCGTTAACCGCACGAAACGGCTTTACGGCCTGGTACGAGGGATGTGCTGTGCCAAGGCCCTGTGCGCTGCATCGACCATCGTCTGGGCAGGTTCTGACCGCCTCACTGGCGCCCCCAAGCCCCTGCAGTACTGGAAGCGGAGCGTCACATCTGCCTCAGCGCTATTAATTAGAGAGCAAAAAAGATATACGGCCGTAGCGCTACGGGTCGTTTTGATTGAAATTCCTGCTGCCCACGCGCCCGGTGCGTAAAACTGGGGATAGTTTTGGCACAACCGGGGGCTTATCCACAGAAAAGGGCGACGCGCCGCTTTTGTCCCCGCTCGGGCGACAACGGGAGCTGGGCTGAGTGCACAGGGTTGGCAGCGGGCTAAGTGCTTGCCAGCGCTGGCAAAAATGCAGTTGTCCACACGCCAGGCCGCCCTCTACTACTACGACTATGTATTTATAAAAGACATAAGAAGAAGACAGAGGACAACTGGGGCGATGCAAACGGCAGGGGTGGACGAAAGCAGCACCCACATGTCAGGCGTACCCGGGCTGCCCAGGACGGAAGATGGGATCTGGAGACGCCCAGAAGGCCGTAGAGGGCCTTGGGCGCAAAAGCAGGCCCAGGGGGGCCGAAACAGACCCACCGGCCGCTCACGGGCCTCCTGAGGCCCTCAGAAGGGAGTTAGGGTGGGATGGGACTAAGGGGTGGACAAGCGCCGGGAACACCTGGCGGGCGCCGCTTATGCCTGCGAGGTGCGCAGGAAGCTGTCCAGAACGTCCACCGACAGCGCCTTGCTGAACAGGTAGCCCTGGTAGAGCTGGCAACCTGCGCGGGCCAGCAGAGCGCATTGCTCGGGGGTCTCCACGCCTTCGGCGATCACTTCCAGCCCCAGGCTGCGCGACAGGCCGATGATGGTGTCCACGATCGCAGCGTCGTTGGGGTCGGTCAGCAGGTCGCGCACGAAGCTCTGGTCGATCTTGAGCTGATCGAGTGGCATGCGCTTCAAGTAGCTCAGGCTGGAGTAGCCCGTGCCAAAGTCGTCCAGCGAGAAGCCCACCCCGTACGACCGCAGCGCGGTCATGGTGGCGATGGTGGTCTCCATGTCTTCCACCAGCAGGCTTTCGGTCAGCTCCAGCTTGAGCTGGGCCGAGGGCGCGCCGGTGATGGCGAGCACGCGGGCCACGTCGTCCACAAAAGTGGCATGGCGGAACTGGCGCGAACTCACGTTGACGGCCATGGTCAGGTGCGACAGGGCCGGGTCGCTCTGCCAGCTGGCCAGCAGCTTGCACGCGGTGTGTAACACCCAGCGGCCCAGCGGCAGGATGAGGCCCGTCTCTTCAGCGAGCGGGATGAACTGCGCGGGCGACACCATGCCGCGCTGCGGGTGGGCCCAGCGCACCAGCGCCTCCACCCCCACACAGCGGCCCGACTGGTGGATTTGCGGCTGAAAGTGCAGCAGGAACTCTTCCTGCATCAGCGCCGAGCGCAGGTCGGTTTCCAGCCCAGCGCGTGCCGTGACCACGGCCTGCATGTCGGGGTCAAAAAAGCGCAGCGTGTTGCGGCCGGCCGTCTTGGCCTGGTACATGGCCAGGTCGGCCTGCTTGAGCAGCTCGCCCACTGTGGTGTGTTCGCCGGTGAACGGCGCAATGCCGATACTGGGGGTGCTGCGGTACTGGTAGCCCTGCAGCGCATAGGGCACGGCCAGCATGGCCAGGATCTTTTCACCCACGCCCCGGGCGTGCAGTGCCAGCTCGTGCGGCTTGGGGCTGAGTTCTTCCAGCATGACCACAAATTCGTCACCCCCCAGCCGGGCCACCGTGTCCACGCTGCGCACGCAGGTGTTCAGGCGCTGCGCCACCTGTTGCAGCAGCAGGTCGCCCTGGTCGTGGCCCAGGGTGTCGTTCAGGGTCTTGAAGTTGTCGAGGTCAATGAACAGCAACGCCCCGCCCTGCTGGCGCCGCTGCGCGGTGGCCAGGGCCTGGTGCATGCGGTCCATGAGCAGCATGCGGTTGGGCAGGCCGGTGAGCGCATCGTAGAACGCCAGGCGCTGGATCTCGCGCTCGCTGGCCTTGCGCTGGCGGATATCGGTGTTGATGGCCAGGATGGACTGTGGCTGGCCGTCGTCGCCACGCACCAGCGTCCAGCGGCCTTCCACCTCGATGGTGCTGCCATCGCGGTGGCGCTGCACGATCTCGCCGGTCCACTCCCCCTGCTCCAGCACCGTCTGCGTGGCGTGCCGGAAGTGCGTGGGGTCTTCGTAGAGCAGTGTCTCGATGGACTGCCCCAGCGCCTGCAGCTGCGACCAGCCGTACAGGCGCTCCGCGCTCTTGTTCCAGAAGATGATGCGGTGGTCCAGGTCCCGCACCAGGATGGCGTCCTGGGCCTTGTCCAGCAGCGAGGCCTGGTGGCGGATGCGGATATCGGCCAGCTGCCGCTCGATCTCGGCCGACGCACGCGAGGCAAAGATCTGCAGCGTGGATGTGATGAAGTCCGTGTCGGCAATCGCATGGCGGAACAGCACAAAGACGATGCCCACCACCTCGCCGTCGGCATTGCACAGCTGCTGGCCCACATAGGCCTGGGCACCCACCGCGCGCAGCACGGGGGCTTCGGGGTACAGCTGCTGCACCTTGTCGGTCACCACATGGGTACGCTGGGACATCAGCAACAGGCTGGGCGTGCCGGTCAGGCTGTATTCGTCGTTGGGCAGCATCTGGCCGTCGAGCACGGCGGCCAGCGTGACCACCCGGGGCGCCTGGTCTTGCGAATGCGGCAGCAGCCGCACCACGCAGCCGCCCTGGGCATCCAGCGCATCGGCCATGTTGCGCACCAGCTGCACAAAAAATTCGGTGCCGGTGCTGGCCGACACGGCCGCCGCCACCTTGAGCACCGAGGCCTGCAGCCGCTGCTGCGCCTTGTGCGCGCGCAGGCTGGTGATGCCGATGGCCAGGTCGTTGGACAGCTCTTGCAGCAGTGCGGCTTCTTCGGGGCTGATCTGCAACACGTCGGGTGCATACAGGTACAACAGGCCAAAACTGCGGTCCTGCGCGTGGTCGCGCGCATGCTCGCGCAGCGGCAGGCAGATCACGCCGTGAAAGCCATGCTCCAGCATGCGCTCGGTCCAGTCGGCAAAGTCCCCTTCGGTGCGGATGTCCTGCACGATCACCGGCTGGCCGGTGCGCACCGCAATGCCCGCCGGGCCCCGGCCATAGGGGTCGTCGGCCGACCAGCTCAGTTGCAGGTTTTCCAGGTAGTTCTGGTTGTAGCCCGCATGGGCCACCGGGCGGATGGACTTGCGCTCGTCGTCCATGGCAAACCCCACCCAGCCCATGCGGTAGCCACCGATGTCCACCGCAATCTGGCAGATGGCCTGCAGCAGTGCGGTCTCGGACGTGGCGCGCACCAGGGTTTCGTTGCATGCGCTCAGCAGGCGCTGGGCACGGCCCATGCGCGCCAGCTCGCGCTCGGTGCGCAGGCGGTCGGTCACGTCGGTGGCCAGCACCTGGCGGGCTGGGCGCCCGTTGAAGCTGATGCTGCCTGCCGTGATCTCCACATCCATGAAGCTGCCATCCTTCTTGATGTGGCGGCTGATGACCGGCGCGTTGCGCTGTTCCATCGGAACGGCGCGGATGTTGGCCTCGACGTTGGGGCGCCGGTCAGCGGGCCACAGGTCCAGCATCGACATGGTCAGCAGCTCGGACTCGGTGTAGCCATAGTGGCGTTCCATCGACCGGTTCACGGCCTGCAGCTGCAGGGTTTCACGGTCGTACACCCACATGGGGTGCGGGTGCTCGTCAAACAGCATGCGGTATTGCTGCTCGGACGCATGCAGCTGCCCCGCCACATGCCGCAACTGCACCATGGCACCCAGCGACTCGGTCAGGATCTCCAGGTGCGCCACATCGCGGCGCGAAAATGCATTGACCTTGTCCGATGTGACCTTGAGCGACCCGACGATGGCGTCGCCACTGCGCAGCGGAACCGCCATGACCGACCGTACGCCGTGGCGGTGGGGCATCGAAGCCATGTCCCAGCCCTCGGCCTCGGTGTCGTTGCACACCACGGTCTGGCCCTTGCTGAGCGCAGGCCAGAGCAGGCTCTGGTCCACTGGCAGCAGGTTGCCCACCGGGCGCACGTGGTCACCGGCCGAGGCTTGCGCCACCAGCTGGCGGCCTTGCAGCAGCTCCACCATGGCGCCGCGCGCTTCGGTCTGGCGCAGCACGGTGCTGGCCACCAGCTGCAGCACCTCGGGCAGCGGCATGTCCAGCGACGAAATGCGCTGCTGCACCTGCAGCAGCTCGGCATGGTTCTGTGCGTCGCGCTGGGCGTCCAGGTCGGCCAGCTTTTGCGCGCTGATGTCCGTCATGCCGCCCACCATGCGCACGGCCTTGCCCTGCAGGTCGCGGATCAGGAAGCCCCGGTCCAGCACCCAGGCATAGCTGCCGTCCTGGCGGCGAAAGCGGTATTCGTCCGACCAGTGGTTGGCCGTGCCGTCGATGGCTGCATGGATGCCTTCGAGCACTTCTTCGCTGTCATCGGGGTGCAGCCGCAAGGTCCACGAGGTGCTGTCGGGCGGCAACTGGTCGAGTGGCACACCGAACAGGGTCTGCATGCCTTCGTTCCACCACATGGCATCGGTGTGCAGGTTCCAGTCCCACACCGCGTCGGCGGTGGCGCGAGAGACCAGGTGAAAGCGCTCTTCGCTTTCACGGCGGGCCTGCCGGGCCTGGTGCTGGGCCGAGATGTCCTGAAACGCCCCCTGTATCCGCACGATGCGGCCCTCGGCGTCGCGCACCGCCTGCCCGGTGGTGCGCACCCAGAAGTGCCGACCCGCCAGTGTGACAAGTTCGGCCTCCAGGTCAAACGGTGTGCCGTGGCGGATGCAACTCTCAAACGCTGCCAACATGGCCTGCCGGTGTGGGGGCAGGTACAGCTCCATGATCTGTTCCACCGAGCCCATGCGTCCCGCAATGCCGAAGGCGGCGGCGATCTCCTGCGACCAGTTCAGCTGCAGGCTGGGCAGCTCCACGATCCACCCGCCAATGCGGGCCATCTGCCCGGCCACGCGCAGGGTCTCGCTCTGGGCCAGCAGTTCGGCATGCATCTTGTCGCGCTGCTGCACCAGGTCGGCCAGCACCTGCTTTTGGCGGCGCAGCTCCAGCTGCACCATGGCCTGCTCGGCCAGTATGCGCAGGCCCTCCAGCTGCTCGGCCTCGATGTGCCGGGGGATGGAGTCCAGCACCGCCAGCGTGCCCAGCGCCTGCCCCTCGGGGGTGACCAGCGGCACACAGGCGTAAAAGCGCACATGGGGGTCCTGCGTGACCAGCGGGTTGTGGGCAAAAACCGGGTGCTTGTGGGTGTCGTTGACCACCATGGGCTCGCGGCTGCCGCTCAGTGCATGCGCGCAGAACGCAATCGCGCGCTCGGTCTCCTTGAACGGTACACCCACTGCGGCCTTGAACCACTGCCGGTCGCTGTCCACGAAGTTGACCACCGCCATGGGGCACTGGCATACACGCGCAGCCAGCGTGGCCAGCTGGTCAAAGCTGTCTTCCGCCGGGGTGTCGAGGATTGCGTAAGACTGCAGTGCCTGGAGCCGGGCGGCCTCTGCGGTGGCTTGCGCTGGTGGCATGGTCAGTCCACCGTGGCGCCGCTGCGCACGCAGCTGCCCAGCCTGGTCGGTGCGACCAAGCCATGGGTGGCGGGGCGGAGTAGCGTCGGCAAGGCAATCGGGCAGTAGAGGGAGCGTGCAATGCGGCCGCACCGCGCGCTCAGGTTCACAGCGCCACAAGCACTGTGGCAAAGAGGGTCAATGCTACACCGCACAGACCTTGCTTGCGACGTGCGCCTATGGGGGTTTGTCCCAAAAAACACAGTGTTTTGACCTCGGGCAGTCACCCAGGCAACCTTCGCGCAGCACGAGGCTTGCTAACGTGGCCCCATGCAGATTTCCGAACTCGCGCAACAGGCCTCGGTGTCCGTCCACGCGCTGCGCCACTACGAGCGGCTGGGGCTCATCCACCCCGACCGCCGGGCCAACGGCTACCGCGACTATCCGGCCCGCATGCGGCGCGAGGTGGTGTTCATCGCCATGTCCCGCCAGCTGGGCTTCAGCCTGCCGCAGATTGCCCTTCGCCTGGATGAATACCGCGCCGGCACCCTCGGCATTGACGACATGGTGCAGGCCTTGCAGGCGCGTGTGGACGCGATCGACCAGCAGATCGCTGCGCTGCAGTCCCAAAAATCCACCGTGCAGGCGCACCAGGCCTGGTTGCGTGGCCAGTTGCTCACAAAGCAGCGATCAAAAACCCAGGGTCGGCAAACACCCTCGGGCGCAGCCACTGCATCTACCAAGCCCTGGCCGCGTGTGCGTGCCCCGTCGGCCCGCAAGCCCTAGACCCCTCGCAGCACCCAAACCCCCCCACCCCCTGGAGACCCCCACCATGACAGCCCCACTCACACCCGCGCCCTGCGATGCTTTGTCCAGCGGAGCCCGTAGCACCATCGAAACTCTGCAGGCCGTGGTGCTGGCCATGCCGATGGCCCGCACGCTGGGGCTGCGCTTTGTCCATGCCGAGCCCGGCCGGGTGGAGGTGGAGATACCGGTGAGCGAGGCCTTCAGCTTTCGCCCCGGCCAGTTGCAGGCCACGGCCGTGTTTGCGGTGGCCGACTTTGCGGCGGTGGCGGCAGCAGGCAGCGTGTTACCACCTGGCTGGACCAATGCCACGGTGGACACCACCTTGAAAATTGTGGCCCCTGCCCAGGGCGAGTGCCTGCGGGCGCGTGGCCGCGTGGTGGATGCGGGGCGCCTGCTCACCGTCTGTGCCGCCGACGTGTGGGCAGTGGATGCCGCCGGCCAGCAGCGGCTGTGCGCTACGCTGCTGGCCACGGCGCGCAACATCGACATGGGGGCCGCGAGGCCGCCCCAGGGCTGATAGCGCAGCCTGACGCCAGGCGTGCCAGCCGAGCACAAGGTGCGTCGGGTGTGTCAGGCCTTCTGGCGCCGCGCCCGCACTGCTGCTGCCAGTCCTTCAAGGACCGGCACGGTTTGCGCCATGCTGATGCAGGCATCCGTCACCGACACGCCATGCGCCAGTGGCTGGCCGGGCACGATGTCCTGGCGGCCCTCCTGCAGGTGGCTCTCGATCATCAGCCCGGTGATGCGTGTGTCGCCTGCGGCAATCTGCTGCGCCACTTCTGCCGCCACGGTGATCTGGCGCTGGTGCTGCTTGCTGCTGTTGGCGTGGCTCACGTCAATCATCACCTGCTCGCGCAGGCCGGCGGCCTTGAGCACGGCGCAGGTCGCATCCACATCGGCGGCGCTGTAGTTGGGCTGCTTGCCGCCGCGCAGGATCACGTGGCAGTCCTGGTTGCCGCGCGTTTCAAAGATCGCGGCCTGGCCCATCTTGGTCATGCCCATGAAGGCGTGCGCGGCACTGGCCGCCAGGATGGCGTCGCTCGCCACCTTCACGCCACCATCGGTGCCGTTCTTGAAACCCACGGGGCACGACAGGCCGCTGGCCAGCTGCCGGTGACTCTGGCTCTCGGTCGTGCGCGCGCCGATGGCGCCCCAGCTCACCAGGTCGCTGATGAACTGCGGCGAGAGCAGGTCCAGGAACTCGGTGCCCACGGGCAGGCCCAGCGCCAGCACGTCCAGCAGCAGCTGGCGGGCCAGCTCCAGCCCCTCGTTGATGGCAAAGCTGCCATCGAGATGCGGGTCGTTGATGTAGCCCTTCCAGCCCACAGTGGTGCGCGGCTTTTCAAAGTACACCCGCATCACGATGAGCAGGTCGTCCTGCAGTGCATCGGCCTGTGCTTTCAGCTGGCGTGCATAGTCCATGGTCTGGCCATGGTCGTGGATGGAGCAAGGCCCCACCACCACGATCAGCCGGTCGTCCTGCCCATGCAGGATGCGCGAAATGGCAGCGCGGCTGGATTCGACCAGGGTCAGTGCCGCATCGGGCGTGGGCAGCCATTCCTGCAGCAGCGCCGGTGTGATCAGTGGGCGCACGGCCTTGATGCGCGTGTCATCAATGCGGGTGGTGTCGTGGGTGGAGATGGGGGTGGCGGAGCGGTGTGCGTGGGTCATGGTGGCCCCGATTGTCGCGGAGCCCGATCACATGCCGAATCGAGGCTCGTTGCTGGATACCGGCGCGGCCCTCGCGCGAGACGCAGAGCAAGGGCCGCCCCGCAGCGAGTGCGTCGTCCCCCTGCCCGCAGCGCGTAGCGGCGAAGCCGCTCAGGGGGGTGTCCGAATTCAAGGCCTGCGGAACGCCGCATTCTGCCGCGCCCAGTGGCGCGACTGCAGGTGGTCCAGCCGCACCGTGCCGCCGGAGGACGGCGCATGCACGAACCGCCCTTCGCCCACATAGATGCCAGCGTGGCTGGGCTGGCGGCCCGTGCCAAACACCACCAGGTCGCCGGCACGCAGCTCGCTGCCGTCGATGGGATAGCCCCAGGTGTTGAGCTGGGCCACCGTGCGCGGCGGTGGTGTACCCACCTGGTTGCGGTACACATAGCCGATCAGGCCGCTGCAATCAAAGCCCGAGTCCGGGGTGTTGCCGCCGTAGCGATACGGCGTGCCCACCAGGCCCAGCGCGTGGATAGCAATGTCGTGTGCCTGCTCCGGCGTGAGCGGCGGCGCCGTGCGTGTGGAAGCCTGCGGTGGCGACGAGGGGGACGGAGGCCGCGATGTACTGCAACCGGCCAGCACCAGCAGGGCGGCGGTGCAGGCGGCAAGGCTCAGGCTGTGAAAGGCGCGCATGGGCCCGAGGTTACTGGACTTACGCGGCTCCCTGCACTTTACCCAGGCTCCCCAAGGTCTTTGCGCGCCAAGCCTTGCGCAGGCCGTTGGCAGTGCCTGAGAAAACCCCCTGTCGATCCCCGTCAGAACGGGGTATTCCCTGCGGCCTGTTTGTACGCCATGCTGGATGCATCGCTGGCGCGCTGCATCGGAATGAATGCAACCCCGCGGGTCTCCACCCTGGGACCCGTTGCCAAAAACTCCATGCGCTCATAGAAGCCCCGGGCATGGGGTGTCGCGTTGACTGTGATGCCCGGTGCAGGGCCGGTAGCGATATGGGACAGGGCGTGTTGCCACAGTTGCTGCCCGTAGCCAAGTCCCTGGAAAGCCTCGGCCACAAACAGATGGAACAGGTGGCTGTCCTCCCGCACCACCACGACGCCCGCCAAGGTGTTGTTGCGTGTCCACCCCACCCAGGTCTTGAACGATGGACTCTGCAGCCGTAGCGCCACCGCCTCGGGCTGCAGGGTCTGTAAAAACGCCTCCGCACCACGCCCGTTTTTGTCCAGCGTGAAGAAGTGCGCCACCGACAACGCAAGCGCGCTGATGGCGGGCGCATCCCGGGTCGATGCGGTAAGAATTTCCATGCTGGTTTCGGTCACACGGCCAGGGACGTTGCTTCTGGATGCAACGCAGGCCGCCGCGCCATCAACCGGTTGGCCACGCTCACAATCGCTTGCACCGAGGCAGTCACGATGTTGTGGCTGGCGCCTGCCCCAAAGGTGGAACCTGCCACGCCGTCCATGGCTGCTTCCACAATCGCCATCGCCTGCGCGTTGGCGCCCGTGCCGGTGGCGCGTTCCTCGTAGTGGTCCACCCGCAGTGGCAGGCCGAGCGCTTCCACCGTAGCGGCAATCGGCCCGTTGCCCTGGCCGCGCAGGGTCTGGCGCGTGCCGTCGATGGTCACGTCCAGCTCGATGCCCTGGCCGTCTTCGTCGATGCGGTGGCTGTGGCAGGTGATGGCGGCCTGTACTGTGGCGTTTACAGGTGCCTGCAGGTAAGTGGCTTGGAACAGGCTCCACAACGCATCGCCCGTCATCTCGCTTTCGCTCGCGTCCGTCTGGCGCTGCACCACGGCACTGAACTCCACCTGCATGCGGCGCGGCATCACCACGCCATGCTCACGCTCCAGCAAGAAGGCGATGCCGCCCTTGCCCGACTGGCTGTTCACCCGGATCACGCTGTCATACGTGCGGCCGAGGTCGGCCGGGTCGATGGGCAGGTAGGGCACTTCCCACAAGGCGTTCGGGTCTTGCGCAGCAAAGCCCTTCTTGATCGCGTCCTGGTGCGAGCCCGAGAACGCGGTGAACACCAGGTCGCCCGCATACGGGTGGCGTGGATGCACGGGCAGCGAGGTGCATTCTTCGGCAATGCGCGCGACCGAGGTGATGTCCGAGAAGTCAAGGTTCGGGTGCACGCCCTGCGTGTACATGTTGAGCGCCAAGGTCACGATGTCCACGTTGCCGCAGCGCTCACCGTTGCCAAAGAGGCAGCCTTCCACACGGTCGGCACCGGCCATCATTGCAAGTTCTGCCGCCGCCACGCCCGTGCCCCGGTCATTGTGCGGGTGCACCGACAAGACGATGTGCTCGCGTGGCGACAAGTGGCGATCCATCCACTCGATCTGGTCGGCAAACACGTTGGGCGTGGCGTTTTCCACCGTGGTGGGCAGGTTGATGATGATGGGGCGGCCAGGGCCCGCATTCCATGCGGCAACCGCCGTCTGGCAGGCCTTGAGGGACACGCTGAGTTCGGTGGCGCTGAAGGTCTCGGGCGAGTACTGCAGGGTCCACTGCGTTTCGGGCTGGGCGTCGGTGAGCTGCTTGAGGTAGCCCACATGGTGTGCGATGAGCTGCATCACCTGCGTCACGTTCATGCCAAACACGATGCGGCGCCACGCGGGCGCGGTGGCGTTGTACAAGTGGACGATGGCGCGGGGTGCGCCTTTCACGGCCTCCACGGTGCGTGCGATCAGGTCCTCGCGCGACTGGGTCATGACCATGATGGTCACGTCGTCGGGGATGAGGTTTTCGTCGATGAGGCGGCGCACAAAGTCGAAATCGATTTGCGACGCGGCCGGAAAGCCGACTTCGATCTCCTTGAAGCCGATACGCACCAGCTCGTGAAAGAGCTTCATCTTGCGCTCGCCGTTCATGGGCTCGAACAAGGCCTGGTTGCCATCGCGCAGGTCGGTGGAGAGCCACACGGGCGCGTGGGTGATGCTGCGGTTGGGCCATTGGCGGTCGGCGAGCGCAATGGGGGCGATGGGTTGGTATTTGGTGGCGGGCTTGGCAATCATGAGGGGCTCCACGAAGGGTGTGTGCGGTGTGCCAATCAGGCACGGTGCACGGGTCAATCGGAATCGAAAGAAATCAAAACGAATGACATCCCCTGCAGCCCTTTGCGTGTGCAAAGGCTGGTTCGCGGGCCGGGGTCAGGGGGAGATCAGGTGTTGCGCAAAACGGCAACGCTGGCGAACGCAGGCAGACCCCGGCCAGGCACTAGGCCTAGCGATAGGGTGGATAGGAGCATGCTGCGTTGCATAGGGAACCAAAGATAGCACAGCGATGCTGCGGTGCGCAACCATTTGCATGAAATCTGCCTATGGCGCTGGTTGTATATGCCTAATTAGCTATTAAATATATAGCAAATGAGGCTGGTAGCATGACGCCCTTGAACGCCCCCAGCTCTGCCACTGCCCATGGCGGCTGGCACGATTGGCCCCGATTCAGGAGATCCCATGCCTTACCTGTTGCTCATCATGGAACCCCACGGCCAGCGTGCCGAGCGGGGCCTGGCCGGTGGCCAGGAGGCCTATGCCCGCATGCAGCGTTTTGGTGCCGGTCTGCAGGCCCGGGGCCTGTTGCGCGCCAGCGAGTCGCTGGCCTCGACCGAGCAGGCCGTGCGGCTACAGGTGCGCGAAGGGCAGACCCGTCTGACCGACGGGCCGTTTGCCGAGACCAAGGAAATGGTGGGCGGCTTCTTTCTGATCGACTGCGCCACGCGCGACGAGGCCGTTGCCATTGCCCGCGAATGCCCGGCCGCCGAGTGGGCCACCGTGGAGGTGCGCGAACTGGCGCCCTGCTACCACGGCGCGGTGGATTGAATCAAGCCGAAGCGCCTGCCTGCAGCGCCAGGAACTGCGGCGCTGGCATGGGGCGTGCAAACACATAGCCCTGCAGCACATCGCAGCCTTGCCGCACCAGGTAGTCGGCCTGCTCCTGGGTTTCCACGCCCTCGGCGGTCACCTGCAGCCCCAGGCCGTGTGCCAGCGCCACGATGGCGGTGACGATGGCACGGCTGTGCTCCTGCCCCGGCAGGTCTTTGACAAAGCTGCGGTCGATCTTCAGGCGCCGCATGGGCAACTGGCGCAGATATGCCAGTGACGAGTAGCCGGTGCCAAAGTCATCGATGGCCAGGTGAATGCCCAGCTGGCTCAACCGGTGCAGCGTGTGGGCGCCGGCCTCCATGTTTTCCATCAGCACGGTTTCGGTCAGCTCGATTTCCAGCAGGTGCGCGGGCAGGCCCTCTTCGCGCAGGATGTCCATCACGCGTTCCAGAAACTGTGGGTCACCCAGCTGCCGCGCCGAGATGTTCACGGCCACGCGCAGGGGCGGGCCCCCTTTCCACTGTGCGGCGTCGCGGCAGGCGGTGCGCATCACCCAGTAGCCCAGCGGGGCAATGAGTCCGCAGTCCTCGGCCACCGACACGGCTTCGAGCGGCGACACGGAACCCAGCTCCGCATGCGTCCACCGCAGCAAGGCCTCGGCGCCGACCAGGGCCCGGTCGCTGGCGGCAAACAGGGGCTGGTAGTGCAGCGCCAAACCGGTGCCCTGCTCCAGCTCGGCACGCAGCGCCTGTTCAATGGCCTGGCGCCGCACCACGGCCAGGTTCATCGACGCATCAAACCGCACGCAGCGGTTCTTGCCCATCTCCTTGGCGCGGTACATGGCGGTGTCGGCGTTGCTCACCAGCGCGTCCATGTCCATCGCATCGTCGGGAAACGTGGCAACGCCTGCGCTGCAGGTCACGTTGACCTGCTGGCCGACCTCGGTGTAAGCGGCCTGGAAGACGCTGACGATGCGCTGCGCGTATTTCTCCAGCGCCGCGTCATCCATGTCCAGCCGCAGGATCAACGCAAACTCGTCGCCCCCCAGGCGCGAGATGGTGTCGGTGCTGCGCACCACGGATTGCAGGCGCCGAGCCACCTGGCGCAACAGGCCGTCCCCCGCCGCATGGCCGAAGGTGTCGTTGAGTGTCTTGAAGTTGTCCAGGTCGATGTACACCAGTGCCACCCGGTAGCCCGCACCGCGTGCGCCCTGCAGCTCGGCGGCCAGCCGCTCGTTGAACGCGTGCCGGTTGCCCGTGCCGGTGACGGCGTCGGTGTGGGCCAGCGCGTGCAAGCGGTTCTCGGCCTCGCGCACAGCAGCGCGGCTGCGCAGCACCATGGCGGTGGCCATGGCCATCACGCAAATGGCGATCAACAAGGCGGTGCCAAACCGGATGCCCAGCCGCATGTACACCGCTGCCATCGACTTGCGGATGTACAGCGTGCCCCAGGTGGTGCCAGACGCCTCGACGGGCCGGGCGATCTCCAGCATGCGCCAGCCAGCGCGCTCTGCGGCGCCGTCCAGTCCCGTGGCACGCAGCGTGGTGGGAAAGTCCGGGTCGCGGTCGCGTGCGTAATGCGCAAACAGCACGCCATCCTTGTCGTACACCGTGGCGCTGATCACCATGGACGATGACCGCAGCGCGCCCAGCATTTCGTTGGCGGTGCTGGTGTCGCGGAACACCACGGCCGCAGAGATGTTGTCGGCCACGATGGCGGCTTCCACCCGGCTGTCTTGCAGCATGGATGCACGGGTGCTCCAGTAGTCCACGCCGGTGAGCGCCAGCACCACGGTCAGCAGCGCCAGGCCTGCGGCCAGGATGCCGGTGACCACCAGGCGCGATGACAGCAGGGCATGTGTCGCCGGGCTTGCTGGCGCTGCGGTGTCGGCTTCAGCGGGGCGTGTTTTCATCGGCCTCCCCTGGCCAGCCGCAGAAGCCGTGAGCTGATGATGAGGCCGGCCTTGCTGGCGGCGTCGGGGCTGATGCCGAACACCACGCGCCCTTCCTGCTGGGCCAGGGCGATGACGATTTCTGGATTCACAAAGGTGATTTCATCCGACACGGTGAGGATGCCGTGGGACGGCGGCAGGGTACGCAGCAGTCGCAGAACAGGCTCCACTTCGGCGTTGTGGATGATGAGCACGCGGCAGCCACGAATCGCCGGCAGATCCAGCAACCGCACGCGCACGGTGCGGCCCTTGGTGGCCTGTTTGCCATCGAGCGCAGTCAGGGCGCGCTTGAGCGGGCTGAAGGCAGACACGCACACCGTGACGTCATTGCCGGGCGCGCCATCGCTGTCGGGCCAGTCGATGAACTGGATGAAGTTGAAGATGTAGGCGGCCTTGAGGTCCAGGTCAGCCACGGGCTCGTTGTCACGGGCTGCACTGGTGCCCACGCCACACACCGTCCACAGGCAGATCGCCAGCAGCGTGCGCAATCGCAGGAAATAGGCCATGGCTCAGAACACGTACGTCAGCTTGATGCGGTAGGTACGCCCGTCCTGCCGGATCGCATCTTCCCGCACCTCGAACGAAGCGGGGTCTGCGTAGCGGCGGTTGAACAGGTTGTACACCCCCAGCGATACATCCACATCCGCAATGCGCGTGGAATAGGTCAGATGGGTCAGCACATGCCCGGGCAGGCGGGCGTTGAGCACGGTGTTGCGCGGGCCGATGCCGATGGCCTCGATGGCGTAGCGGCCCGGGTTCCAGC
This sequence comes from Acidovorax sp. K2F, assembly GCF_025246485.1. Lineage (NCBI taxonomy): Bacteria > Pseudomonadati > Pseudomonadota > Betaproteobacteria > Burkholderiales > Comamonadaceae > Acidovorax > Acidovorax sp. K2F. The sequence continues at coordinate 79,532 of NZ_JAOBSQ010000001.1, read as the reverse complement.
CCCAGTTCGCAGGCGTGTGCAATACGTCGGACCACTGGAGCTTGAGCAGGTGCCGGGGCGAGTTGGTCAGCGCTCCATCCGTTGACGGGTCCCGCGCCTTTTGCCACCCGTAGGCCACGCGCAGGCGCCGCCCGCCCGCCCAGCGTTGTTCGGCCTCGGCCTCCAGGCCATGCACCTTGACGGTGCGGGTGTTGTTGAAGGTGAGCCGGTCCGAGTGGCCCAGGCTGTCCAGCGAGATCAGGTCGCTCACCCCCGACCGGAATGCCGTCAGCAGCAGGCGCGTGGCCCCGGTCGGGGCATGCTCCACGGCCAGTTCGGTGGTGCGCACACGCTCGGACCGGATGCTGGTGGTGTCCACCACGCCGCCAGGCAGGTTCACGCGGTAGTCGCGCTCGTAGGCATTGGCCGGACGGTAGGCCGTGCCATGCAGCAGCTTGACAGCGGTGGCAGCGTCCCACCAGTACACCAGCCCCAGGCGGGGGTGCAAGGCGCCCGCGCTGCCCGACTGCTGCCCCCATCGCAAGCCGGTGTGCAGCGTGAGGTCGGGGCGCAGTGCAAACTCATCCTGCACATAGACGCCCAGCACATTGCCGTTGCGGCGTGTGTCAAGGTACTGCGCGGGCGGGTCCAAGTCGTCATTGCGCTGAGCGATGCGGGTGTCGCGCCGGTAGTCCAGCCCCCACGACAGCTTGTGCCGCGCCAAGGCCGTGCTCACCCATTGCCATTCGGTGCCCCACCACTGGCCGGTGCCGACGTCGCGGTTCACCGTCACGGGCGGGTAGTCGTACACGTAGTCGCCCACGTACTGGTAGCGCCCTGCGTGCAGGCGTGCAGTGAAGGCCAGCGTCGGCTGCCATTGCGCGGTGTATTCGGCGGCCACGCGCGTGCTGGTGTCGATGTACCGCGAGCGCGGGTCGTTGAAAACCTGCGAGAACGCTGCAGTCGGGATGCCCTTGGTGCGCTCGCCGTGGGACAGGGTCAGCGTCAGCCCATCGCGTCGCATGCGGGCGAACAGCTGGGTGCTGCGGTCATAGTCCAGGCCGTGCGCCACGCCCTGGTGGCTGGCGGGCGCATCGAACGCGGGGTAGTACTGGTCGGCTCCGCGTGCGGTGGAGCGCGTGGCCGCGATCAGCCAGTCGCCTCCCTGCGCATCGAAGGCGCCTACCGAAAACCGCAGCTTGGCGTAGCCATGGCTGCCGGCCTCGGTGCTCACCTGGGGCCCGCCCAGTTGGCGACCGTCGCGGGTGATGACATTGACCACGCCAAAAAACGCATTGGCCCCATACACCGCCGACCCGGGGCCAGGCACAAATTCCACCCGTTCCACCAGGTCCAGGTCGATGGGAAAGTCCGTGCCGATGCTCGCCTGGTCGTAGAGGTTGTCGTTGAAGCGCACGCCGTTGACAAGCAGCAGCACCCGCGTGTTGTAGTCGCCCGGCGTGGCAAAACCCCGTGTGCCCAGATAGTGGTAGCTGCGGTCGTAGGACACGTACAGCCCGCGCATGCTGGCCAGCACATCGGCCAGCGTGCGGTAGCCAAACAGCTGGATGTCATCGGCGGTCACCACGCTCACGGCCGCCGGGGCCTCCAGGGCCGTCTGTGCATACCGGCTGGCCGTGGTGACCTGCATCTGCATGAGCTGCTCCAGCGGCAGGTCGGCCATGGCGGCGATGTCGGACTGCGCGTGGGCTGCCGCCATGCCAGCGCACAGCCCCAATACCACCCATGGGCGGTGTGGCCGCTGTCGATAGGTCGATCCTCGTTTCATGGCAAAGGCACGGCGTGTGGCTGGCGGTTGTCCCCCCGTGGGGACCTCGCTGGCGGGCGGGAGGATGCGGGGCGAAGTCCCGGGACCGATGAATCAATCTTTACAAATTGTATCGACCAGGGGTTGCAAAACCCAGTGCGGGCGCTCAGTAGTCTCCCTATGGCGGCCCCTCACCCGCCCCGCGCGCTAACCGGCCAGGATAGGTGTTAACCCTCGTTTCACCCGGGCTGGCACATCCGGATGTCGATTTCGGGCGCTCCCATTCGTCGTCACTGTGAAGCACCTGGCAAGGACCGTCGGCGCTTCCGCATTTTTTACTACCCTGAGGAGAACCCCATGCGCTTCATGATCGTCATCCAGGCCACCGCCGAATCCGAGCAGGGCTGCCAGCCGACCGCAGCCCTGATGACTGCGATGGCCCGCTACCACGAAGAACTCGCGCGGGCCGGCGTGCTGCTGGACGCCAGTGGCCTGCAGCCCTCCTCCAAAGGCTGGCGCGTGGGCTACGGCGCCAGTGGCACTCGCACCGTCACCGACGGCCCGTTCACCGAGACCAAGGAGCTGATCGCAGGCTACACACTCATCCAGGTGCGCAGCCGCGACGAGGCGCTGGAATGGACCCGCCGCTTTCCCAATCCACGCGGCGAGGGCCTGAATGCCGAGATCGAAGTGCGCCAGCTCTATGAGATGGAGGACTTTGCCGGGGTGGATGGCGTCGAACAGTTCCGCGACCTCGAAGCCCTGCGCGGCTGATGCCCTGCGTGAAGGACAACATCCCCATGATCAAGACCATCGCCCTCGTGCTGCTGGCGGCCCTGGCGCTGCTGCTGGCGTTTGCCGCCACCCGCCCCGACACCTTCCGCGTGGAGCGCAGCCGCGTGATTGCGGCACCGCCCCAGCGGGTGTACGGGCTCATCCACGACCTGCGCCAGTTCAACACCTGGAACCCGTATGAACGCAAAGACCCGGCCATCCAGGGCCAGTACAGCGCCGCCACCAGCGGCCCCGGCGCTCGCTACGCCTGGCAGAGCGACAAGGTGGGCGTGGGCAGCATGGAGATCGTCGAGGCCACCGCGCCCCGCCGCGTGGGCATGAAGCTCGACTTTGTGAAGCCCTTTGAAGCCCACAACCAGGTGGAATTCACCCTGCAGCCCGAAGGCGCAGAGGCCACCCGCGTCACCTGGGCCATGCAGGGCCCCGTGCCCTACCTGGCCAAGATCGCCCACCTGGTGTTCAACATGGACCGCATGGTGGGGCAGGACTTCGAGGATGGCCTGGCCAACCTGCAGTCCGTGGCGCAAAAGCCCGCAACGTGAATGCCGTCCGCCGCCCCTCGGCCTTTGCCAAACCCTCCGTTTCCCATTACCGTCCTCACCCTTCAGGAGTCCGTCATGCATCAACAGATTTTTGTGAACCTGCCCATCGAGAACATGGCCCGCTCGCAGGCGTTTTTCCGCGCGCTGGGCTACGAGTTCAACCCCCAGTTCACCAACGACCAAGGCGCCTGCCTGGTGGTGGGCGAGAACCTCTTCGTGATGCTGCTGGTCAAGAGCTTCTATCAAACCTTCACCGACAAAACGATTGCCGACGCACGCACCACGTCGGAGGTGCTGGTGTGCTTCTCGTGCAGCAGTCGCGAAGAGGTCGATGCGCTGGTGGACAGGGCCGTGGCTGCAGGCGGCACCACACCGCGCCCGGCGCAAGACCTGGGCTTCATGTACTCGCGCAGCTTTGACGACTTGGACGGCCACACCTGGGAGTTTGTGCACATGGTGGATGCCAGCAAGGCGCTGGGCTGAGAACCTGTGAATGAATGCGCCGGATTCATTCACACCTTTTGATCGCGTGAAACCTTCTGCCCTGCCCGACCGCGATGCCCTGCACCGCAGCATCGACTCGGTGTGGCGCATCGAGGCCGCGCGCATCATTGCCAGCGTGGCGCGCATGACGCGCGACGTGGGCCGGGCCGAGGAGCTGGCGCAGGACGCCCTGGTGGCCGCGCTGGAGCATTGGCCCCAAGACGGCCTGCCCGCCAACCCGGCCGCGTGGCTCATGACGACCGCCAAGCGCCGCGCCATCGACCACCTGCGCCAGCAGGCGCTGCACCAGCGCGAGCACGAGGCCCTAGGCCATGACCTCGAAGCGCTCGAGGCGCAGTACGCGCCCGATGTGGTGGACACCCTGATGCACGCCGAGCAGGACGACATTGGCGACGACCTGCTGCGCCTGATCTTCACCGCCTGCCACCCCGTGCTGCCCACCGAGGCGCGGGTGGCGCTCACGCTGCGGCTGCTGGGCGGCCTCACCACGGCCGAGATCGCGCGCGCCTTCCTGGTGCCCGAGCCCACCGTGGCCCAGCGCATCGTGCGTGCCAAGCGCAGCCTCACGGCCGCGCAGGTGCCGTTTGAAGTGCCCGGCGCGGCCGAGCGCGCGTCGCGCCTGGCCTCGGTGCTGGAGGTGATCTACCTCATCTTCAACGAAGGTTATGCCGCCACAGCGGGCGACGACTGGATGCGCCCCGCGCTGTGTGGCGAGGCCCAACGCCTGGTGCGGGTGCTGGCCAGCCTGGCGCCCGACGAGCCCGAGGTGCAAGGCCTGGTAGCCCTGCTCGAAATCCAGGCCTCGCGCCTGCCCGCACGCACTGATGCACAAGGCCAGCCCGTGCTGCTCATGGACCAGGACCGCGCGCGCTGGGACCACCTCCTGGTGCGCCGGGGCCTGGCCGCCCTGGACAAGGCCGAGCAGCTCGCGCGCACCGGCAAACCCTGGGGGCCGTATGCATTGCAGGGCGCCATCGCGGCCTGCCACGCACGCGCCCGGCAGGCGCAAGACACGGACTGGCCCCACATCGTGGCGCTGTACGACGCATTGCTGCAGGTGGCGCCCTCGCCCGTCGTAGCGCTCAACCGCGCTGTGGCCGTGGGCATGGCCGAAGGGCCCGCAGCCGCGCTGGCGCTGGTCGATGCCCTGGCCGACGACCCCCTGCTGCGCCACTACCACTGGCTGCCCAGCGTGCGCGGCGATCTGCTGGCCAAGCTGGGCCGGGGGGCTGAAGCGCGGGCCGAGTTCGAGCGCGCGGCCAGCCTCACCCGCAACGCGCAGGAAAAGGCGCTGCTGCTGGCCCGCGCCTGCGGCTGAAGGCCGGTGTTGTGCCCACCCTCACCCCGCTGCAAGGACACCACCCTCATGCCCCACCCTGCCCCTGAATACCCGCTGGAAGGCGGCTGCACCTGCCGCCATGTGCGCTACCGCCTGTTGGCTCCCCCACTGTTTGTGCACTGCTGCCACTGCCGCTGGTGCCAGCGCGAAAGCGGCGCGGCCTTTGCGCTGAACGCGATGATCGAGGCCGACCGCGTGGAGCTGCTCGCAGGCACCCCGTCGATGGTGCACACCCCGTCAGAAAGTGGCCTGGGCCAGCAGATCGCGCGTTGCCCGCGCTGCCAGGTGGCAGTCTGGAGCCACTACGCAGGCGCGGGGCCCGTCATGGCGTTTGTGCGCGTGGGCACGCTGGATGCGCCCGATCACCTGCCGCCCGACATCCATATCTTCACGGCCTCCAAACAGCCCTGGGTGGTGCTGCCGCCGGGGATACCCGCCGTGGCGGAATATTACGAACGCGAAGGGTTGTGGCCTGCGCAAAGCATCGCCCGTCGCCAGGCGGTGCTGCCGCGCATCCAGGCCTACCGTGCGGCTGCAGGGCTCGACCCGGCCTGACGGCGTGTGCCGGGCGGGGGGCTCAGCGCCGGCGGCGCTTTTTGATGGTCTGGCCTTGCGGCGTGGCGGCCTTGGGTGCCAGCCCCAGGGCGGCGCGGGCCAGCGTATCGGCCGCGCCATTGCGGTGGCGGGGAATCCACTGGACCTGGGCTTGTGGGAACTGCCGCAGTGCCTGGCGTGCTTCTTCAAACAGCGTTGCCAGCCGCGCGATCGGTGCCGTGGGATGGCCGCCAAGCTGCTGCACCAGCACGCTGTTGTCGCTGAACACGTGCACTTGGGTTGATGTGGCAATGCCCTGCTGCGCGAGCCACTGCAGCGCCAACATCAGCGCGCGCAACTCGGCCTCGTTGTTGCAGCCGGTAAAGGTGGTGGCTTCGGAGATCTGGTGCCGCACGGTCCCGTCGGGGCCGGTCAGCACGGCCCCCAGGCCCATGCGCCCCGGGTTGGGCCAGGCACTGCCGTCGCAGTGGATCACCCAGGCACCAGGGGCGAGCGGCGCGGCCGCCCGTGCAGCGGTCACTTGTAAAAAGCTTCGACCGTGCCCTTGATCTTGATGAGCAGCGGCTGGCCCTTGCGGTCCACCGTCTTGCCGGCGGGCACCTTCACCCAGCCTTCGCTGATGCAGTATTCCTCCACATCAAAACGCTCCTTGCCGTTCAGGCGGATGCCGATGTCGTGCTCGAACACGGCGGCCACATGGTGCGGGCTGCGGGGGTTGACCGACAGGTGGTCGGGCAGGGGCGGCTGGGCGGGGGTGTTGGGGGTGGTGGCTTCGGTCATAGAGGTCTCAGCGAGAAAGGAGAAAACGCAAAGCGCGGATTCTCCGGCATTTGGGGTGCTGGCCTTCCCAGCGTTCGATCATCGCCCCAGCGGCGCCACCCCGATCAGCCACGCATGGCCCCAGAACGCAAAGCCCGCCCAGGCCACTGCACCCACCACCACAGCCGCCGCCGTGCCTGCAGCGCTGCCTGCCGCGTACACGGTGCCCTGCGCCCGGTCGCGCTGGCGCGCGGCGCGAAAGCTCAGAACCGCCCACAGCAAGAAGCTGCCAAACAGCAGCACGTCGGCCAGGTTGCCGTTGGACAGCAAATGCGCCAGCGCCCACACCTTCACGCCCAGCACCATGGGGTGGTGCAGCCGGGCCTTGAGGGCATTGCGCGGCACATAGGTGGCGGCCAGCAGCACAAAGGCGATCAGCGTCAGCAGGGCTGCGGCGTGCCGCATGCCGATGGGCGGCACCCACAGCACCACCGGCTGCTGCCGCGCCAGGCCGTAGCCCCAGACGATGAATGCCAGGCCCACGGCCGACACCAGCGAATACAGCCCTTTCCACGGCATCTCGCCCAGGCGCGCCCGCGTCTGCGTGCGCCAGCCATCGGCCACGATGCGCACCGAGTGCACGCCCAGAAACAACACCAGTCCCAGTACCAGATACCCCATGGCCAAGCCTTTCATGTCGTCGTGAACAGGTTGTGAGGACGAAGGCGGGGCCGCGCCATCGGTGGCACAGCCCCATCGCGCAGGTCCTGGTCGATTATCGGCAGAGGAGGCCCTGCACTTGCCGCGCCAGTGCTTGAGCGGCCCCCACGGCCGCACGCCCTGAAGAGCGGTCGCCAGCTCTGATTTCAAGTCAAAAGTGCCGCAAGCGCTAGTGAATCATGCCCTGATAGCTATTAATTTGATAGTAAACATACTGCTGTATCGCCAGCAGGAAGGTGGGGTCAGATCCCCGCATGCTGCGCCAGCAACGCCCCTACCTTGGGCTTGGCGCAGCGCTGCAGCGTTTGCAGCAAGGCGTAGCTGGGCTCGGCCACCCGCCAGCGGGTGCGCAGGTCGTGCTGCATGCGGGCCAGCAGCGCAGCGGCCATCTCGGCATCGGCCAGCGCCCGGTGGGCCTGGCCCGTGCGCGGCAGGCCGTGGTGGTCCACCAGCGTGCCCAGCTTGTGGCTGGGCGCCTCGGGGTACAGGCGCCGCGACAGCAACACCGTGCACGCAAACGGCTGCGGTGCAGGCAGCCCGGCCAGCGCCAGCTCGGCCTGCCAGAACTTGCTGTCGAACGATGCGTTGTGCGCCACCATGGGCGCATCGCCCACAAAACGCGCGGCGTCCTGCATCACCTGCGCCGCGTCGGGCGCGGCGTTCACCATCGCGTTGGTGATGCCGGTGAGCTGGGTGATGAAGGACGGAATCCACACCCCGGTTTTCATCAGGCTCTGGAACCGGTCCACCACCTGGCCGCCTTCCAGCAGCACGATGGCCACCTCGGTCGCGCGCGCGCCCTGGCCGGGCGAGACGCCGGTGGTTTCAAAGTCGATGACGGCGATGGGGGGCATGGGCTTGCGTGCGAAAAGGAAGGATTGTGCCGCCGCACCTGCGCGCCATCCTGCCCGCCATCCTGTGCGCCCTTGGGGCCTGTGTGTCCACGTGTCATCCAGGCGTGTGGCCTACACTGCCCCACCCCGTTTCTGGATGCATGGAGCCGAGCAACCCATGAAGAACCACACCACCCAACCCGCCTGGCTCCATGCCGCCCTGGACTACCTGCCGCCGTGGCTGGACCTGCAACTGGAGCGCTACCGCCAGCCCGGGTGTTCCGTGGCCATTGCACGCGGCGGCGAGACCGTGGCCGAGCTGGCCCTGGGCGTGGCCGACATGCGCACCCACCTACCCCTCACGCCCCGGCACCGCCTGCGCATCGCGTCGCACTCCAAGAGCTTTACGGCAGCGGGCGTCATGCTGCTGCGCGAGCAGGGAAAGGTCGGGCTCGACGACCCCATCGGCCGCTATGTCAATGGCCTGCACAAGGACTTGGCCCGGGCGCGCATTGGCGAGCTGCTCTCGCACAGCGCGGGCGTGACGCGCGACGGGCCCGATGCCGGCCAGTTCCTCGACCGGCGGCCGTATCTCTCCCGCGCAGAGCTGCTGGCGGATCTGCGCCACAAGCCGCCGCTGGAGACGGGGGTGCAGCTCAAGTACTCGAACCACGGTTACGGCCTGCTGGGGCTGATGATGGAGCAGGTCACCGGCACGGAGTACGCCAGCTGGATGGTGCGCCACGTGATCGATGCTGCGGGCCTGCAGGAAACCGTGCCCGACATGCCGCGCCTGGCCCGGGGCGCCCCGATGGCCGTGGGCCACAGCAGCGAGTTTCCGTTCGGCCAGCGCCTCATCGTGCCGGGCGACAACCGGTGCGACGCCATGGCCCCGGCGGCCGGGTTTGTGTCCACCGCGTCGGATGTGGCCCGCTTCTTTTCGCAGCTGGCGCCAGACAGCCAGCGCAGCATCCTGTCGCCCGCCAGCCGCCGCGAGATGGCGCAGCGCCGCTGGCGCGACCCCTGCAACCTGTTCGAGTCCCACTACGGCCTGGGCACCATGCTCAGCGCGCCGGGCCCGCGCGAATGGATGGGCCACACCGGCAGCCTGCAAGGGTTCCTGTCACGCACCGCGCGTTACCCCGCGCTCGACTTGACGGTGACGGTGCTCACCAACGCGCAGGACGGCCTGTCCACCGAGTGGGTGGAAGGCATTGCCAGCATCCTGTTCGCGTTCCAGCAGCATGGTGCGCCGGGCAAAAAGGAAGCCGCCTGGGCGGGGCGCTGGTGGAGCCTGTGGGGCGCCAGCGACCTGGTGCCCATGGGCAAGGTGGTGTGCCAGGTGGTGCCCGCCATGTTCGTGCCCTTCAACGCCGCCACCACGGAGCTGGCCATCACCGGGCGCGACACCGGCGTGGTCCAGAAAGCCTCGGCCTACGCCAGCCCCGGCCAGCCGGTGCGCCGCGTGCGCGATGCCAGCGGCACTGCCACCGAGCTGTGGGTGGGCGGCACCCAGCTATTGCCCAAGGACGCCATGGTGGCCGAGGCCACCCGTCGCTATCGCAAGGCGCGCCGTACTCCGCGCTGATCCCGGCGGCCCGGGCCTCAGCCCTTGGGGTGCGCTAAAAAGAACCGCAGCATCTCCGCCGTGGCATCGACCCCGGCAGGGTCGGTATGGCTACCGCCCGCGTGCCCACCGGCCCACGCGTGCCCTGCGCCGTGCAGCACCCAGTGTTCTGCCACCACCGTGCCAGTCAGTGCGCTGGCCGACAGGGCGCCACCCGCCGCGGTGTACACCTTGCGGGTGTAGCTCTGGCCACCACGGGACTGGCCCTGGTGCACGGTCTCCACCGTCGTCTGGCCGTAACCTGGGGCCGTGGCCAGTGTTGACAGCGTTGCCTCGATGAGCTGCTCACCGTTGTGTGCATGTACGGTGGTGTCGGCGTCGCCGTGGAACACGATCACCGGTGGGAGTGGCAGGGCTGGGGCGTCAGCGGCATGGTGGGTCGCCGCACCGGGTTTGGCCCCGTTCTTCATCGCCGACAGTGCGCCCATCACGTTGTGCGCGGCACCCGCCTGCAGGCCGGAGTGCACGCCCACGGCCGCAAACAGGTCGGGGTATTCGCGGCCCAGCAGTGCGGCCATGGCGCCGCCGGCCGACAGGCCCGCCACGTAGACGCGTTGCGCATCCACCGGGTGGCGCGCCATCACATCCCGCAGCATGGCCACGATCAGCGCGGGCTCGCCGCCGCCCCGGTGCTGGTCGCCAGGGCGAAACCAGTTCCAGCAGCCGTTGGGGTTGGCGCTGTGGGGTTGCTCGGGGTACAGCACCAGGGCGTTGGCGGGCGCGGCTGCGTCGTTCATGCCCGTGCCGGTCGCAAAGTCCACCGGGTTCTGCGTGCAGCCGTGCAGCATCAGCACCAGGGGCATGGGGGTGCCTGCCGTGGCGCCCGGGGGCACGTACAGGTGGTAGTGGTGCGGGTTGTGCCGAGCGCCCGGGTGGGTGAAGGCCACGCGGGTGAAGCTGCCGGCGGGCTCCGCCAGCGGGTGGTGGCTGGCGGCGGGGCGTGGTGTGGTCGTGGGCTGTGCCTCTGCGGGCGGAGCGTGGGTGCTGCGGTCGATGACCACGGCGTCTTCCACCTCTTGCGCGGTGTGGGCACTGCGCCAGCGGGGGGCGTTCCCTGCCGTGGGTTCGGGCTCGGTCGCGTGCAGCGGGGGCGCGCTCGTGCTGGCGGGTGCGGGAGGGGGGCCATGGCGCGCCACGGCCTCGCCCAGGGTTTGCTGGATGGCCCGCGTGGCGTCGGCCAGCTGGCCGCTGCGCACCAGCTGGGTGGCTTCGCCCATCAGGCGCTTGAGGTTCAGGTTCCAGTCCATGGGGACTCCTTGGTGGTGGATGCGGGCACGGGCGGGCACTGGCGACGCGCTGCGGTCTGTGTACGGGGATTCAATGCATGCGCCCGGCCAGCGCGGCCTTGACGGCTGCACTGGCGTGGAACGCGCCCAAGACCGTCACCGAGGCGATCGTGGCCTGCGCCAGTGCGGGCGGCACGTCGTCGTCGATGCTGGCCAGGCCCAGCACACGGATCTCCAGCGCCTGGCCTGCCGCCAACACGGCCTCCAGCTCGGCCCGGCCAAAACGCTGCAGTCCCAGCACAAGCATCTTGCGGGCCACCACCTGGCGCACCGCGTCGTTCTGGGCGGTCAGCTGGTTGCGGATGGCGGTGCGGATGAAGTCGGTGCGGTTGGCGTAAAAGCCCTCGGACACCAGCAGGTCAATGTGGCCCAGGTCCACAAAACCGAGGTTGATGGTGACCTTCTCGGACTCGGGCACCTTGCTGCGTGCGGGGGCGGTGGGAACCAGGTTGCTCATCAAGCACACTCCAAAAAACATCCAGACAGATGGTGTATGGATGGAATATGGATGGTGGTTGGCTGCTTTGCAAGAGCTGCCCACAAAAAATGGGGCCTACGGGCCCCAGGAGGTACTGCATGCGTTCACTACTAAAATGGTAGCAAACAAGCCATGTTTCAGTGGCGCTAGCGCCCGGTTTTGCCTGAAATTTGCCCCGGGGACCCACAGGATGGCGGTGCAGATGCTGCACCGCCCTGGGGAAAGGCGCTCAACACACACCCTGCAGGCCGATCCCGAGGGATCGTCCACAGGCGCTCAGAACAGCGTGAGTTCCTTGTGTTCACCCAGGCTGCGCGGCGGCTCGCCAGTGAAGGCCGCCTTGGCCATCTGGAACAGCTGCACCATCTTGCTCTCGTCCACGTTCCAGTATTCGGCGTGGCGAACGCGCACCACCAGCAGTGCCAGGTCCGGGTCGGTCGCTCCGCCGGGGAACCACGCCTTGGCCAGGGGCGACCACAGGGCCTCCTTGAGCGCGCGGTCGTCCACAAAACGCGCCTGGCCTGACACGGACACATAGCGGTCCTCGCCTGGGTCGGCGTACGACACATTCACCTCACCATCGGTCAAAAGGCGTTCGTACAGCTCGCCCGACTGGGAGATGAAGAAGTACAGCTCGGCCTGTTCATCGAGCTGCCGGTTTTGTGTGGTGAGCGGGTGCGCGTGCAGCATGCCTGTGGACGTGCGGTGCGTGAGCATGCCAAAACGGACGTCCTTGATGAGCTTCCACAAGGTGTCGTGGGCGGGGGAGTTGGGGTGCATGGGGCCTCCAGCAGGTGGTAGGGAATCAATCGAAGAGTGCGGGCACTGCAATCGATTGACTCTAGGCACCATGGGGCGGCCAGGGCGTCGGCGGGGAACGCCGATGCCTGTGGGCGGTTGTCTGACACAGGGGCGCCGCCCTCCTCCATCAGGCCTTCTTCAAGAACTCCGACTTCAGCAGCATGCTGCCCAGGTCCGTCTTGCAGTCCACGTTGTGGCCATCGGCACCATCGACCAGGCGGATGCTCTTGATCTTGGTGCCCTTCTTGAGCGTGGACGACGAACCCTTGACCTTGAGGTCTTTCACCAGGATCACCGCGTCGCCGTCGGCCAGCGGGTTGCCGTTGGCATCCCGGACGATGCCGTCGCCTGCATCGGCGTCGGCGTCCGCTGCATCGGCCACCTGCGGCCATTCAAAGGCGCAGTAGGGGCACACATAGTTGCTGCCATCCGGGTAGGTGTTCTCCTGGCCGCACTGGGGGCAGGCGGGAACGGTGTGGGGCATGGTGGGGTCCTCTCTGTCGTTGTTGTAGTGGTTGTGAAATGGGTGCGCAAAGTGTCGCCGCTTCACAGCGGCGCGCGTTGCTCCAGCGCAAACGGCGGCAGCCCTTTGAGCAGCCGCTGGCCGTAGCTGGTGCGCGTCAGGCGCTTGTCGTAGCAGTACACATGCGCCATGTCTTCTTCGGTGCGGATCGCGCGGCCCACCCATTGCGCCAGGCGGATGGCGGTGGCGGGCACCACCAGCTCGCTGAACGGGTCGCGCCCCACGGCGCGCAGCCACTCGGCGCGGGCCTCGCCCACGGGGTCATCGGGCGGGGCAAAGGGCAGCTTGGTGATGAAGACCGACTCGCACAGGCGCCCGGGCAGGTCCAGCCCCTCGCCAAACGACTGCATGCCGAAGATGACCGAGGGCTCGCCGTTCTCCACCCGCTCGCGGTGGCGGCGCAGCAGCTGTGTGCGCGGCAGCGCGTTCTGCACCAGCACCACGCTGCGCATGGCGGTGGGCAATGCATCCACGGCCTGGCGCATCTGCTCGCGCGAGGTGAACAGCACCAGCGCGCCGTATTCCACGCGGGCGATGTCGTGCAGCAGCGCATCGACCATCTCGGTGGTGAACTGCGCGGCGTTCTTGGGGTCGGCGCGGGTTTCGGCGGCAATCAGCGTGCCCTGCGCGGCGTAGTTGAAGGGGCTGGGCACCTCCAGCGTGGTGGTGGCTTCATCGCCATGCAAGCCCGCCTCGCGCAGAAAGAAGTCAAAGTGCCCGCAGCTGGTGAGCGTGGCCGAGGTCAGCACCGCACCGCGCACCGCGCTCCACAGGTGGTTGCGCAGTGTGGTGCCGGGCAGGATGGGGCTGCCGTGCGCCTTGACCACGATGAAGTCGCCATCCACCTCCAGCGTGAACCATTTCGCGGCGGGCACCGCGCCTTCGGGCGCATCCTGCAGCAGCAGTTGCGCGGTGGCGTGCAGCTCTTCCAGGCGGGGGGCCAGCATGCCGATCTGCGCATACAGCGTGGACAGGCGCTTGGCTTCGTCGGGCTTGTCGCGCATCTCGGCGCGCAGGGCTTTGCTGATGGCGCGCAGGGCGTCGAGGAAGCCCTCAGCGCTGGCGGCCAGCAGGCCCAGCGGGGCAATCAATTGCTCTGGCAATTCGCCGCGTGGCACGCGCACGCGCGCCGGGCCCCAGGCGCTGGGCTGGCTCTTGAGCTGGGCGCCGTACACATCCATCACGATGCGCGCCAGGTCCTGCAGCGTCTGCCGCAGCTGGGCCGAATGTTTGGGGATGTCGGCAATCTCCTCAACTTCCAGCAGCGCGCCAATGCGCAGGCCCCGGCTGGACAGCCGCTCGACCCAGGTGATGCGCGACAGGTCCATGCTGCAAGCAAACTGGTCGAGCGCCGTGGCGGGCAGGTGGTGGGCTTCGTCCAGCACCAGGAGGCAGTTGTCCAGCTCGGGCAACACGCGCGCGCCCAGCGATGAAAGCAGCAAATCGTGGTTGGCCACGATCACCTGCGCACCCACCAGCTCTTTGCGCTTGTCGTAGTAGGTGCACTGGCTGAAAGCCGGGCAGTGTTTGCCGGTGCACGATGCGCCCTCGGCTGCCACGGGGCTCCACACCTCGGGCTCGGGCGGCGTGTCCAGGCTGTCGCGGTCACCATCCCAGGCGCCTTTCGACAAGGTTTGCGCCATCGTCGAATAGAACTGGATGCGCGCCTCGGTTTCGTGCCGGGGGCGCTTGGCGCGGGCGGCCGCTTCCTCCTCGGCAAACAGGTCGTCTTCGCCCTCTTCCTCCGCCTCGCCCGTGCCCGCCAGGCGGTCGAGCTTGAGCTTGCACACATAGCGCCCGCGCCCCTTGGCCAGCGCAAACTTGAAGGGCTGGGGCAGCAGTGCGGCCAGCGCGGGCAGGTCCTTGTTGACCAGCTGTTCTTGCAACGCCACCGTGGCGGTGGAGATCAGCACCCGCGTGCCGCGCGACAGCGCCAGCGCAATGGCGGGTGCGCAGTACGCCAGCGACTTGCCCACACCCGTGCCCGCCTGGATGACGGCAATGGAGCGCTTGGGCGCCGCCTCGCCACTTTCTTCATCCACCTTGCCCAGAGTGGCGCTGCTGAACGTGCGTGCTACCTGCTGCGCCATCAGCCGCTGGCCAGCGCGGCTGCGAAAACCCTCGGTGGCCGACACCACCGCATCGAAAGATTCAAGGGCCTGTGCGGCCCACACCTGTTGAGACATACAGTAGTGTCGCATGGCTTGGGGGGCCCGCCACGCCAAGGGCGTGTGTGCGCCGTCTCCATCGCCCGTCGGTTAGATGGCCTCTGGGCCTACACGGCGACGAGGGGGGCGTTTTTACGATCCACAGGACGGGACCCGTTGCGGTCCCCATCCAGGAGACCCCATGCCCCGCAACACCAACCCCGACGAACCCACCCCCGCCCCCACCGGCCCAGAACCTTCCGTCGACACCACCAAACGCCAGGCCCCCGGCCCCGACACGCAGGGACCGCTGAAGGCGGGGCAGTCTGCCGCGAAGGAAGAAAAGCCCAAGCTGCCCCACGAGCGTGACGAGTCGGTGGACATGACCCATGGCAAGCCCGACGCGCAAATCGAGCAGGCCTACCGTGATGTGCAGCGTGGGTTGCAAGACACCGATCGGGGGCCACCGGCCGACAAGGCTTACCAGAAGCAAAAGCGTTGATCGCCTTGTGAACGCTTCGTTATTGATAGCTATCAGC
The DNA here is from genome assembly GCF_025246485.1 of Acidovorax sp. K2F. Classification (NCBI taxonomy): domain Bacteria; kingdom Pseudomonadati; phylum Pseudomonadota; class Betaproteobacteria; order Burkholderiales; family Comamonadaceae; genus Acidovorax; species Acidovorax sp. K2F. The sequence continues at coordinate 64,337 of NZ_JAOBSQ010000001.1, read as the reverse complement.
GCTTATACAGAAAGCGCTAACGGCCATTTTTCTTTGAAGACTGTAGCTGTATCGCCTGTTACATTCACCCCCGCTCGCGCAGCGCCCGCTCGATCCGGTCGCGCCGCACCGTCGTCTTGGGCACCTTGAACGGGAACCACGTGCGTACGTCTTCTTCCAGACCGATGCCGTGCATGTAGTTGTAGATGGCCTTCTTGAGCGCGCCACCCAGCGCGTCGTGGTCGACGCCCGTGGGGTCGATGAAGGCCACGTCGTTCTTGGCGAAGTCGCCCGGGGGCAGGGGCGCCAGGGTCACACCGTACTCCTCGGGGTTCTGGCCGACGGGCGAGTGCACGGTGCAGGCAAAGCGGTGAAAGAACCCGCTCTGGATGCAGCCGTTGGCGAACAACTGGCGCACGTATTCGAGCGCATCCACCGTGTCCTGCACGGTCTGGGTCGGAAAGCCGTACATCAGGTAAGCATGCACCAGGATGCCCGCGTCGGTGAAGGCCCGGGTCACGCGCGCCACCTGGTCCACCGACACGCCTTTTTTCATCAGCGTGAGCAGCCGGTCTGACGCGACTTCGAGCCCGCCCGAGATCGCAATGCAGCCGCTGTCGGCCAGCAGCGCGGCCAGGTCGGGCGTGAAGGTTTTTTCAAACCGCACATTGCCCCACCAGCTGATGCCTGCGTTGCGCGCGATCAGCTCGGTAGCCAGCGCCTTGAGTGCCTTGGGCGGCGCGGCTTCGTCCACAAAGTGAAAGCCGGTCTGTCCCGTCTCGCGCACGATCTGCTCAATGCGGTCGGCCAGCACGGCGGCGCTGGCGCCCTCGTAGCGGCTGATGTAGTCCAGGCTCACGTCGCAGAAGCTGCACTTTTTCCAGTAACAGCCATGCGCCACGGTGAGCTTGTTCCAGCGCCCGTCGCTCCACAGGCGGTGCATAGGGTTGAGCATGTCCAGCAGCGACAGATAACGGTCCAGCGGCAGGCCGTCCCAGGTGGGGGTGCCCACCTCGGCGAAGGCGATGTCGGCTTCCATCATGTTGATGTACTGCACCGCGCCATCGCCGCCTTCTCCATCATTGCGCACAAAGGTGCGCACCAAGCGCTGGCGGCCGCGTTCACCGCGCAGGTGTTCCAGCAACGCCAGCAATGGGCGCTCGCCCGCGTCCAGCGTCACGTAGTCAAAGAAGTCAAACACGCGCGGGTCGGCCAGTTCGCGCAGTTCGGTGTTCACAAAGCCGCCGCCCAGCACGGTGGCGATGTGCGGGTGGCGCGCCTTGATGGCCTGGGCGATGCGGAACGCCGCGTAAACAGACCCCGGGAACGGCACGGACAGCAGCACCACGGTGGGCTGGTGCTTGGCAATCGCCTCGTGCGTGAGCTGCTCCAACATTTCATCGACCAACGTGGGCGGCGCAGCCAATGCGTTGGCCAGCGGGTCGAACGTGGGTTGGCTGCCCGCCAGCGATTCGGCATAGCGCACAAACTCAAAGCGCTCGTCCACCGCGTCGCGCAGCACGTCGGCCAGGTCGTTCAGGTACAGCGTGGCCAGGTGCTTGGCTTTGTCGGTAAGGCCCAAAGCGCCAAAGGCCCAGCCCAGCGGGTCGCCGCCTTCGTCGTCCACATAGACGTCCAGTGTGGCAAAGCGCGGGCCCTCGGGCAGGTAGTTCCGTCCCACGATGCGGTGCGCCAGCGTGCTGTCGCGGCCTTGCAAGAAGGCAATGGCCGGGCCTATGGTGGCGAGATAGCGGTCCTTTTGCGCCGCAAAACTTTGCACGGCGGGGCTCTGCTTTTTGGCGGGCAGTGCGTCCACCTCGGCGGCCACGGCCTTCAGACCTTCGGGCGACAGCAAGCGCAGCACCAGCGCCAAGGCCAGGTCTTCCTGGAATGCCGCGACCCCGCGCGAACGCAGAAAGCCCGTGAGGTAGGCGGTGGAGGGGTAAGGCGTGTTCAGCTGCGTCATCGGGGGGATGACGGAGAGTACGCGCTGGGCAGTGGAGGCGGGGGCGACGGCAGACATGGTGGAAACAGGCAATGGGGCGATGCGGTGCCGCCGCAGGGGTCGTGGAACCCCCGATTATCCCGGCCCTGCTTTATCCCTGGTGGGCTGGGGGCGCAGGTGGTACCGCAGCCGCTTGGGGCGTGCCCGCCAGGTAGTTGTTCTTTACCCGCACATAGTGCTCGGCCGAATACCTGAGGTACGCAATCTCCGCATCGGTCAGCGCGCGCTGGCGCACCGCAGGGCGGCCGATGTAGAGGTAGCCGCTCTCCAGCACCTTGCCAGGCGAAACCAGGCTGCCTGCGCCCAGCATCACGCGGTCTTCGATGATGGCGTCATCCATCACGATGGAGCCCATGCCGATGAGGCATTCGTTGCCGATGCGGCAGCCGTGCAGGATCACCGAATGGCCCACCGTGACGTAGTCGCCGATGACCAGCGGCGAGCCTTCGGGCTTGCTGGCGTTGAGGTGTGAGACATGGCCCATGGTCAGGTCCTGCACGTTGCTGCACGCGCCCACGGTGATGCGGTTCACGTCTCCGCGCAGCACGGCGTTGCACCAGACCGAGCTGTCGCGGCCCAGGGTGACGTCACCGATGACCTGGGCAGAGTCGTGGATGAAAACGCCGGTGTCCAGGACCGGGGCGATGTCGAGGTAGGGAGCGAGGGGCATCTTGGTGTCAGGCTGCGTGGAAAAAACGGGCGAGCGTAGTGCAAATCGCACCTCACGCCGGTTTGCTGGCCAGGGTGGTGGCGTGGGTCAGCGCGCTAGGGCGCGGCGAGGGGCAGGTTTCGCCGAGGTGGCAACAGGGGCTGCCGCTGCCTTGCCCGTGCTTCCAGCCTGGGATTTTTTTACGGGGGCCTTGGCCTTCTGGGTGGGCGCGGCGTAGAACCCCAGGAACATGTCCACCGCATCCCCTACCACTTGCGCTTGCTGTGCGGCGCTCAAGGGCGGCTGGCCCATGGCCAGCTGGGGCCAGAACGCAAATGCCTTGACCATGCCCTGCAGTTGCTGCGCGGCGTAGGGCACATCCATGGTGGCGCGCAGGCGGCCATCCTGCTGGGCCGCGCGCAGCCAGCGCGGCAGGCCCTCTTCCTTGGCCGAGAGCTTGGCGGTGATGCCGCGCGCACGCTCGGGGGTGTGCATCATGTCGGCCATGGCCACGCGGCTCAGGTCGATGAAGCTCGCGTCGTTGAGCAGGCGCATCTTTTGCGCCAGCAGTTCCAGCAACTGGTCGCGCAGCGGGCGCGTGGGGGTGTAGGCCAGTTCGTCGGGTGACTGGCTGCGCTCCCACATCAGCAGCAGGATGGCTTCGAACAGTTCTTCCTTGCTTGGGAAGTGGTTGTACACCGTGCGTTTGGACACATCCGCCGCTGCGGCCACGCGGTCCATGCTGGTGCCGTTGAAGCCGTGTTCGCGGAACTCGCCGATGGCGGCCTGCACGATGGCATCGCGCTTGCGGTCGGTCAGGCGAGGGGTGGGCTGGGAGGCGATCATGCGCAAATTTTACACCGGATAGTTTACTTTTCTAAAAAGTGAACTACACTGTGCAGTGTAATTTCTATGTCGCAGATCCGGTGTCACTCTCCATCGCCCGCCGCCGCCGTCTGCTCCCGGCACTTTGTGTCGCCTTCGTTGTACTGATCGCCATGGCCTACAGCCTCTTTTCCCGCGCCGCCCAGCCGGTGGCCGCCTATGAACAGTCGCCGCAGTTTGCGGGTGGCAAGTTTCGCAACGTGGCACCCCGCCATGCGCTGGGCGCCCTCAAGACGCTGCAGGTGATGTGGCGCTTTGCCACCGGCAAGCCCGACGACTCGGTGCCGCGCCAGCCCGTGCCGGTGTACGCGGTGATGCGGTCAGACCTGCTGGCCGCGCCCGACCTGAGCCTGTGGCGCCTGGGGCACTCCACCCTGCTCTTCAAGATCAACGGCCAGTTCTGGCTGACCGACCCGGTGTTTTCCGAGCGCGCCTCGCCGTTCCAGTTCATGGGGCCCAAGCGCTTTCACGCGCCGCCCATCACGATTGACGAGCTGCCGCCCATCACCGGCGTGATCCTGTCGCACGACCACTACGACCACCTGGACTACGCAGCCATCCAGAAGCTCGCGCCCAAGGTGGAGCACTTCATCACGCCGCTGGGCGTGGGCGACCGGCTCATCGCCTGGGGCGTGCCGGCGGCCAAGGTGCAGCAGTTTGACTGGTGGCAGGGCACCACCATCGGCGGGCTGCAGCTGGTGGCCGCGCCGGCACAGCATTTCTCGGGTCGGGGTTTGCAAGACGGCAACAGCACCCTGTGGGCGTCATGGGTGCTGATGGCAGGGCACGGCGACGAGCAAACGCGCATCTTCTTCAGTGGCGACACGGGCTACTTCGACGGCTTCAAGGCCATTGGCGAGCGGTTCGGCCCGTTCGATCTGACGCTGATCGAAACGGGGGCCTACAACGCCGACTGGCCCGACATCCACATGCACCCCGAGGAGAGCCTGCAGGCCCATCTGGACGTGAAGGGGCGCCATCTGTTCCCCATCCACAACGGCACGTTCGACCTGTCGCTGCACCCGTGGGTAGAGCCGTTCGAGCGCATCACCGCGCTCGCGGCGGCAGCGCAGGTGCCGCTGGTGGCGCCCATCATGGGCGAGCGGCTGGACATTCGCGCACCCGCGCTGTCCACGCACTGGTGGCGCAAGGTGGAGCCGCAGGCTGTGGTTCAGACGGAGGGCCTTGGCACGGCCCTGGCCCCTCAGCCCGGCGCGTGGTGAAGCACCAGCGCCCGCATCACCGCTGACGCACGAGGCCGCCCACCACGCGAGCGGCCGCGCGGATCTCTGCATCATCAAACCCTGCATAGCCCAGCAGCCAGCCTCGGCGGGCCGATTGCATCGCATAGCGCGACAGCGGCGCCAGCATCACGCCCGCCGCCAGCGCCTGGCGGCTCAGGGTTTCGTCGTCGGTGCCGGGTGTTACCTCGTGCAGCAGGTGCATGCCGCGATCGCTGGTGGCCAGTTGCCAGGCGCCGTTGCTGGCCTCGGCCAGTGCGGCGCGCAGCGTGTGCTGCCGCTGCAGGTACAGCTCGCGCATCTGCCGCAGGTGGCGCAGCAGGTGGCCTTCGGCAATGAAGCGTGCCAGCACGGCCTGGGTGTCGCCCGGTGCATGCCGGTCGGTGATGGCGCGGGCCATGGCAAAGGCCTCCACCAGCGCGGGCGGCACCACCACAAAGCCCAGGCGCAGGCCGGGGTGCAGCGTCTTGCTGAAGGTGCCCACGTACAGCACGCGCTCCGAGCCCGGCAGGCTGCACAGGGCGGGCACGCGCTGGGCCTTGCCATCGTTCTTGCCGTACTGGAACTCCCCGTCGTAGTCGTCCTCGACCACCCAGGCGTCATGTGCGCGCGCCCACTGCAGCAGCGCCTGCCTTCGCGCCAGGCCCATGCACACGCCGGTGGGGAACTGGTGCGTGGGTGTGACGACGGCCATGCGTGCATTCGGCCATTGCGCCGCAGCGGTGTCGATGCGCAGGCCGTCTCCATCCATGTCCACCGGCCGCGCCAGCGCGCCGTGGCCCAGCAGGCTGGCGCGGATGCCGGGGTAGCCGGGGTCTTCCACCAGCACCTCGTCGCCCACGTCCAGCAGCAGCCGCGCAATCAGGTCAATGCCCTGCTGCGAGCCCGAGCACACCACCACCTGCGCCGCATCGCAGCGGATGCCGCGCGAGGCCCATAGCCATTGCGCCACGGCCTGGCGCAGGTCGGGGTCGCCGGCCGGGTCCAGGTACTGCGCGCGGTGGCTGCGTTGACCGGTGCTGGCCTGGCGGGTCAGGCGGTCCCACAGCGCAAACGGAAAGGTGGCGACTTCGGGCGCGCCAATGCGAAACGCCTTGGCCGCCGCCAGGGGCGGGCGCCAGCGCGCCGCCGTGTCGGCTATCAACTGCCCCCGGCGAGACAGGCCCCGGGGCGGCACCACCAGGCCTTGCGGGGCGGGCAGTGTGGCGGCCACGGCCTGCGACACATAGGTGCCGTCGCCCACGCGGGCTTCCACATAACCCTCGGCCTGCAGGCGCTGCACGGCCCACAGCACGGTGTTGCGCGACACGCCCAGGCTGGCCGCATGCTCGCGCGAGGGCGGCAGGCGGGTGCCTGCGCGCAGGCTGCCCTGCTCGATGGCGCGGCGCAGTTGCGCATACACCTGCTGGCGCAGGGTGGCGGTGGTTCGATTGGTTCCGGGGCTGGGCATAAATTGGCCCTTTCAATAGGGTGATGCACTCATAAACTGAAGAACCATTGTAGAAACCCGGGCCCCCTAACGGGTCCGATCCTCTTGAAAGCACCCCATGGCCGAGCACACCGCCACCATCACCTGGTCCCGTGGCACCGACGACTTTCTGGACAAGCGCTACCACCGTGCCCACACGTGGCAGTTTGACGGCGGCGCCACCGTGGCCGCGTCGTCGTCGCCCCATGTGGTGCCGCTGCCGTACTCCGACGCGGCGGCGGTGGACCCGGAAGAAGCCTATGTCGCCGCGCTGTCGAGCTGCCACATGCTGTGGTTCATGGACTTCGCCAGCCGTGCGGGCTATCGGCTCAACCGCTACACCGACGCGGCCGTGGGCACCATGGCCAAGAACGCAGAGGGCCAGCTGGTGGTCACCCATGTGCAGCTGAGGCCCGTCACGTGCTTTGACGCAGCGCACGCGCCCAGCGCTGCCCAGCTGGAAGACCTGCACCACCGCGCCCACACATCGTGTTTTCTGGCCAACTCGGTCAAGACGCAGATCGACTGCGCCCCGGTGCTTGAAGTGGAAGGGGGCTGACATGGCCAACCCCAACCGGCAGTTTCAGGTGGCCGATGCCGCTGCCCAGCAAGCCCTGGTACGTGCCCAGCCTTTGGCCACACTGGTCATTGCGCACGAAGGCGCGCAACACGTCAATCACATCCCGCTGTACCTGGACCCGGCGCGCGGCCCGCAGGGCACGCTCATCGGCCATGTGGCGCGCGCCAACGCGCTGTGGCCGCTGTTGCCCCAGCAGGCGGTGGCGGTGTTCCACGGCCCGCAGGCCTATGTGTCGCCCTCGTGGTATCCATCGAAAGCCCTGGACGGCAAGCAGGTGCCCACCTGGAACTACGCCACCGTGCACGCCCACGGCGCTTTGAGCGCGTTTGACGACCCCGTACGCCTGCGCGGCATCCTGCACACCCTGAGCGAGCAGCACGAGGCCCACCGCCCCGACCCCTGGCGCATCGACGACGCGCCGCCCGACTACATCGACAAACTGCTGCGCGCCATCGTGGGCATCGAGCTGGCGGTGGAGCGCTGGGAGGGCATTTGGAAGGTGAGCCAGAACCGCACCGACACCGACCGCGCCGGCGTGGTGCAGGGCCTGATGGCGGAAGGCACCAGCGCGGCCGAGGACATGGCGGCGCTGGTGCTGGGCCGGTTGATGGCGTGATGGCTGCGACCGGAAGGGACTATCAAAATTGATAGCATCCAAGGCATGGTGCACTAGCACTACCGCCCGTTTTGGCGCCAAAACCTCGTGATAACACGTTTTCAGGCGCCCTTCACCCTTCCAGCGTCTCCACCCGCAGCGTGACCACCGGCCCGGCCACCGCAGGATGCGCCGCCAGTGCAAACATGGCCAGGTCCACGGTGGACTGCGCCACGGCATCGGTCAGCACCAGCACCTGGGGGCCGCTGCCGGGGGGCAAGGCCTTGTCGTGCGCCAGTGCCACCTGCAGCACTGGCACGTGCTGCGCAGCCAGCCAGGCGCCCACGGCCTCGATCTGCTGCGCGCTGTGCACCGGCACCCGCAGGTAGTGGCGGGTGTGCACGGCCGCGCGAGGCAGTACTGGCAGTTGCTCGTCCACGGCCTGGGGGTGGAAGCCCAGGTGTGGCACGCGCTGCGCCGCGTGGGTGCCATCGAGCCGCGCCACATCCACCAGGTCGGCAATCACGGCCGATGCGGTCTGCTCCGACCCCGCGCCCGCGCCGTAGTACATCGTCACGCCCGACGCATCGCCCTTGACCATCACGGCGTTCATCGACCCGTTCACATGCGCCAGCAAATGCGTGGCGGGCACCAGCGCGGGCTGCACGCGCAGCTCCACCCCCTCCACATTGCCTTCCGCGTCACCCTCCTTGCGCCGTTTGGCCACGCCCAGCAGCTTGATGCGAAAGCCCAGTTGCTCGGCACAGGCCACGTCCAGGCCCTGCAACGCGGTGATGCCCTCCACCTGCGCATCGGCAAACCGCACCGGCATGCCAAACGCATTGGCCGCCAGCAGCGAGATCTTGTGCGCGGCGTCGATGCCTTCGATGTCAAACGTCGGATCGGCCTCGGCATAGCCCAGCGCCTGGGCCTGCGCCAGCGCTTCGGCAAAGCCCACGCCCTCGTCGCGCATCTTGCTCAGGATGAAGTTGGTGGTGCCGTTGATGATGCCCGCCACCCACTCGATGCGGTTGGCCGTGAGGCCCTCGCGCAGCGCCTTCACGATGGGGATGCTCACGGCCACCGCGCCTTCGTACGCCACGGCCACGCCGTGCTGGCGTGCTGCGGCAAAGATCTCGTTGCCATGCTCGGCCAGCAGCGCCTTATTGGCCGTGACCACATGTTTGCCCGCACGGATGGCGGCCAGCACCCAGTCGCGAGCGGGGCCGGTGCCGCCAGCGGCCTCCACCAGCACATCCACGTCGGGGTGGGTGGCGACCTGCATGGGGTCGTTGGTGAGCGCCACGTCCTTGCCCACCACGCTCATGGCGCGGGCCAGGCTGCGGGCGCAGACCACCACCAGCTTGATGCCCCGGCCCGCACGGCCCGCAATCAGCGCCTGGTTGCGCGCCAGCACGCGGAAGGTGCCTGCGCCCACGGTGCCAATGCCAATCATGCCCACGCGCAGGGGGCGCATGGCCGTGGCGGACGACGGCAACAACGGGGCTTCGAGGGACTGGACGGGATCGCGGTACATGGACTTCTCCGGCTAACGAACAAACAAAAAAACCCAGCTGCCAGAGCTGGGTTTCGTGCATTCGTCTTGGGGGAGAAGAGAGCGATCACCAGGTGGCTGCCGAAACGGCCACCTGCGCGTGCTCAGGTGGCCGCGGTGGTAATGGTGGCAATCATTCGTGCACCCAGTGCCCGCTGTTCACCATTGGCCCGCGTGAGTGCGGGCGGCATCATGCCCATGCCTTGGAAGGCAGCGGCGCGTGCGGTGGTGATGGGGAGAGAGGTGAACGACATGAAGGGCGCAGTGTACCGGATGCAGGCCGGGGCCTGTCAACCCGCCTGTACGCGCTTATGCGCATCTGTGTGCGCCTGTGGCGCAACGGCCTCACCGGGCCTGGGTGGCCGCCACCCGCACCATGCGGATCGCATCGAATGGGCAGCGCACCGCACACAGCGCGCACCCGGTGCAGCCGGGCGCATCGTGCAGGGTGGAGCACTTGGGGCCCCAGGGCCCCGTGCCCAACACCTGCAGCGACAGCACATGCGGCGGGCACACCGCAATGCACCAGCCGCAGCCGGTGCAGCGCTGGGGGTCGATGGTGGGCAGGGCCTTGGGGGTGGTGGTGGTCATGTGGTGCGGTGGTGCTGGCAGTGTGCCCCTGGAGCGGGCTCCCCACAAGGAGCGCGCTACAGTGCCCCCATGAACGCAGAACCCCACTCCACCATCACCCGCCATCTGTTGATCACCGGCCAGGTGCAGGGCGTGGGCTACCGCTGGTCCATGGTGCAGGCCGCCAATCGACTGGGCGTGACGGGCTGGGTGCGCAACCGCCAGGATGGCCGCGTGGAGGCCTGCGCCTGGGGCCCGGAACCCGCCGTGCTGGCGCTGATCGACTGGGCGCACCAGGGGCCAGCACATGCGCGGGTGGACCGCGTGGTGGTAGGCAATGTGCCCGATGGCGGCGAGGCGCCGCAGGGCTTCACTCAGCGCGAGACGGTGTAGCGCCCAGCTGCCTGAGCAACTCCATCGCCCCTGCCGGCGCCCGCTCTTTGGCGCCGTTGATGAAGTACACAAACACATCGCGTGGCCGCTCGCCGCTGGTCCAGGAGCGCACGCCCTGTGCCCATTGCGCAATCGCATCGGCGGTGTAGCCCGTGAGCACATCGGCCTGGCTCCGCATCAGCCGCAGGTAGGCAAAGTCGGCCTCCGCATCCGCGATGGCCGGAAATTGGTCGGAGTCGGTGTACACAGGCACGCAGCCATACCGGCGCGCCAGCGCCACAAACGCTGGCGTCGCAAAACTCGTGTGGCGCACATCCAGCGCGTGGCGCAGGCGCAGGCCCTCCACCTGCTGCGGCAGCAGGGCCAGAAAGGCCTCGAAGTCGCCCGGCTCAAACGCCTTGGTCGGCATGAACTGCCACACGATAGGCCCGAGCTTGTCCCTCAGTTCCGAGATGCCACTGTCGACAAACCGCGCGATCGAATCGCCCGCGTCCGCCAGCACGCGCCGGTGCGTGGCAAAGCGGTTGGCCTTGAGTGAGAACACAAAGCCTTCGGGCGTTTCATCGCGCCATTTGGCAAAGGTGGGTGGTTTGAAGGTGCTGTAGTAGGTGCCGTTGACCTCAATCGCGGTGAGCTGTCGGCTGGCGTATTGCAGCTCCCTGCTGTGCGCAAGCCCTGCGGGGTAGAAGTTGCCGCGCCAGGGCTCGAAGGTCCAGCCGCCGATGCCGACGCGGATGCGTGGGTTGCTGGCGCTGATCTCGCTCTGCGGGGTGCTGACAGGTGTGTCCACGGCGTTGCCCTTTTGAGAGTCCACGGAGCGGCCACTGTAGCAGCGGCGCTGGCGCGCATGCCTATGCCGAGAGCGCCTCTGGCAGCTCCACCCGCGCCTCCAGCCCCTGCGCGCCGTCCGCGCGTGGCCCCAGCACCAGGCGGCCGCCCAGGGCCTTGGCCAGCTCGCTGGCAATGGCCAGGCCCAGACCGGTGCCACCGGTGCCCCGGTTGCGCGAATCTTCCAGCCGCACATAGGGCTGAAGCACTGCGGAAAGGTCCGCTGGAGGGATGCCGGGCCCGTGATCCAGCACGCGCACCAGCCACTGGCCCGGCCTCTCTGCCTCCAGCATCAGCTCGGCAGAGCCGGCAAACTTGAGCGCGTTGTCCACCAGGTTGCACAGCAGGCGGCGCAGGGCCTGGGGGCGGGTGTCGCAGGTCACATCCACTGCCTGCAGCACTTGTACCGGCAGGCCGGCATCGGCGTAGTCGCGCGCAATGCTCTCCACCAGCGCGCGCAGGTCCACGCGCTGCGGGGGCTCGCGCACGGCCTGCGATGAGCGCGCGTAGGCAATGCCCTCTTCCACCAGCGACTGCATCTCGGCCAGGTCGGCGTGCAGCTTGTCCCGCAGCGTGGTGTCGTCCAGCAGATCCGCGCGCAGGCGCAGCCGGGTGATGGGTGTTTGCAGGTCGTGCGAGACGGCGGCCAGGATTTGCATGCGTTCCTGGAGATGCGCCTGGATGCGCTGCTGCATATGGTTGAAGGCAACGGCGGCGCGCACCACTTCGCGCGGGCCGTCTTCAGCCAGCGGCACGGTGGGGTGGTCGGCGCCCAGCGCATCGGCTGCATCGGCCAGCGTGCTCAGGGGCCGCGTGGCTGCACGCACGGCCCACGCGCACAGGCCCACCAGCAGCGCCAGCTGCAGTGCCAGCGCGCCCAGCACCCAGGGCGATATCTGCAGCCGGGGCTCGTCCATGTCCACGGCCAGGGGCGTACCGTCGGCCAGGCGCAGTTGCAGCCGCAGCTCGATGCCCGGCACATGGGGGTCGATCACCTGCACCGGGCGGTCAGTGGGCAGTGTGGCCGCCACAGCGCTGGCAACGAGGCGGGCCAGCTGGGACGGGTCGGCAGGTGCGTCCAGGGGTTCGGCCAGTGCAAAGCGGTAGTTGCGGCGCGCCAGCCGGTCCACCCACTGTGCGCGCTCGGTGGCAGGCAGGCGTTCCAGCATGGCGACCGAGCTGGCCACGTCGCTGGCGAAATACGACACCATGGCCCGCCGCATGGTCATGCTGCGCTCGGTGAACGCCAGCACAAACGTCAGCGCATGCGCCAACGCCAGGCCCAGTGCCATCACCAGCAGGATGCGTCCGAACAGTGAGCGCGGCCACCAGCGCGACGTCATTGCGCAGCTCCTGCGGCAGCTGCCGCAGTTTGCACATCGGCGCAGAACACATAGCCCTCGTTGCGCACCGTCTTGATGTAGCGCGAGCCGCGCGCGCCATCGCCCAGCCGCTGGCGCACACGGCTTACCAGCAGGTCGATGGAGCGGTCGAACACATCGGCATCGCGCCCCTGTGTGAGCTGCAGCAGCTGGTCGCGTGTGAGGATGCGCTGCGGGTGGTCCAGCAGCACACGCAGCAGGCGGTATTCGGCGCCCGACAGCGCCACCACTGCGCCCGTGGCATCGAGCAGGTGGCGTGCGGTGGTGTCCAGCCGCCAGTCCCCAAACGTGAGGTGGCGCGCGGGTTCGGCCTTGGCCAGATTGGGCGGCAGCATGCGCGTGCGCCGCAGCACCGCGTGGATGCGTGCCAGCAGCTCGCGCGCGGCGAAGGGTTTGGTCAGGTAGTCGTCCGCACCCAGCTCCAGGCCCAGGATGCGGTCCGCTTCGTCGCTGCGTGCGGTGAGCATGATGATGGGCAGCGGTGGGGCGCCCGGGCTGCGCAGCTCGCGGCACAGTGCGATGCCGTCGGTGCCTGGCAGCATCAGGTCCAGCACCAGCAGGTCGATGCGCTGCGTGGCCAGCACCTCGCGCATTTGCCGCCCGTCGGCGGCCACGCTCACCTGCAGGCCCTGGCGCTGCAGGTACTCGGCAGCCAGTTCGCGGATGCCGGCGTCGTCATCGACGATCAGGATGTGGTCGGGAGCGGGCGTCGTCATGGCGGCCATTGTCCGGGCTTTGGTGGTGCAGCGGTATGGGCCGGGTGGGCAGATATGTATCTCAACTTGTCTGCCCGGTGCATCGACAAGCGCGCATACCAAAAGCCCCTGGCCAGACAAATCGCCGATACCTGCGCTGGCTTCAATGAGGTCTTCCTGAACTTCACGAGGACCTTGCCATGAAACCATCCATCGCCGTGACCGCCCTGCTGACCCTGGGCCTGGCGCAGGCAGTCAGCGCGCAAGAGGCTGCGGCAGCGCCGCCAGCCGCTGTGGCACCAGCGCCGGGCACCGCTCACCCCAAAGCCCCCCTGGGCCGCTGGATCACCGAGAGCGGCAATCTGGAAGTGAACATCGCTCCTTGCAATCCCGCTGGCGGCAACGCCCTGTGTGGCAAGGTGGTGCGCGTGCTGGCCAACCGCTCCATGAGCGCGCCGGGCGCCGACATGGCGGCGGCCGACGCGCGGCCTGCGCTGGGCATGACCCTGCTGTCGGGCCTGCGCCCGGCGGAGGGCGGCAGCAGCGAGTACCAGGGCGAAATCTACAACCGCGAGAACGCCAAGACGTACCGCGTCAACCTGACGCCGGCCGAGCCGGAACAACTGCTGGTGCACGCGTACGTGGGCATTCCGCTGTTCGGCAAAACCCAGGTGTGGCGCCGTCCGGCGGCCGAGCAGGGGAGCGGGCAATGACCATGGCCACCACCTCGCCCTGGCTGGCCGTGGCCGCCGGCATGCTCACGGTGGGGGCGCCCTGCGTGTTGCCCATGCTGCCAGTGGTGCTGGGGGCCTCGGTGAGCGGCGCCGACTCAGCGCAGCGCACACGCCCACTGTTCATTGCCCTGGGCTTTGCGCTGTCGTTCGCGGCCGTGGCCCTGCTGTTCAGCAGCTTCACGCAGGTGCTGGGTGTGTCTCAGGAAGGCCTGCGCCGGTTTGCCGCCGTGATGCTGCTGGTGTTTGGCGTGCTCACGGTGTGGCCCCGGCCGTTCCAGTGGCTCAGCCAACATGCGGGCGGCGTGCTCAACCGCATGGCCAGCCTGGGGATGGGCAGCGGGGGCGGCAACTGGGGCGGACTGCTGCTGGGCCTGAGCCTGGGCGCGGTCTGGACACCCTGCGCCGGGCCGGTGCTCGCCTCCATCCTCACCCTCATCGCTACCGAGCCACCGGGGGTGGGCACCGCCGTACTGCTGCTCGCGTATTCCACCGGCGCAGCGCTGCCCATGCTGGCCATTGCCTATGGCGGCCAGGCCGCGGCCACCCATGTGCGCCGCATTGCACGCCACGCACACCGCGTGCAGCAGGTGTTTGGCGTGGTGGTCATTGCCATCGCGCTGGCCATGCTGTGGGAGGTGGACGGGCAGATCACCGCCTGGCTTACGCAGTTTTATCCCTCGGGCTGGGGCGGCCTGTAAGGGGCGACACCCCACCGATTGCAAGGAGCTTTCACCATGACATTGCACCCCTCTTCCCCGCGCTTTTCCGAGCGCCGCGCTTTCCTGGCGTCGATGGCCGCTGCACTGGCGGCCCCTGGCTTGGCATATGCAGCGGGCCCCGCCAGCCCCGCCGCAGCGTTGCCCGACTTGGGCGCTGCGCCCGAGTTCACCGGCATCGAGCGCTGGCTTAACTCCGAACCGCTGAGCCTGGCGCAGTTGCGGGGCCGCGTGGTGCTGGTGGATTTCTGGACGTACGCCTGCATCAACTGCATCCGCACCCTGCCCCATGTGAACCGCTGGGCCGAGCAGTACACGCCCCAGGGGCTCACCGTGGTGGGCGTGCACACGCCAGAGTTTCCATTTGAGCGCCCGACCGCCAACGTGGAAGCCGCCATGCGCCGCCATGGCGTGAAGCACCCCGTGGCACAGGACAACCGCTACGGCACCTGGAAGGCCTACAGCAACCAGTACTGGCCCGCCACCTACCTCATCGATGCGCAAGGCCGCATTCGCTACAAGCACTTTGGCGAAGGCGAGTACGAGCGCACCGAGGGCGTGATCCGCACCTTGCTGGCCGCGCGGGGCTGATCGGCCCGACCGATTCCGCGTCCTTTTTTGTTCTTCCCCATCCCACGTTTCTTGACCGAGGCCTTCTCACCATGCGCTCTTTTCATCGCCACCTCACCCCTTCCTTCACCGCCGTCGCCTTGGCCTGCACCCTGCTGGGCGCCGCTCCTGACAGTCAGGCCCAGGCTCCGCAGCTGCCGCCGCCGGACGCCACCAACCCTGTGACCCTGCAGCTGATGCAGGGCTTCCCCCCGGCGCCCGACAAGGTCGTGCGCCTGGCCAACATCCTCAAGTACCCCAACGTGCGCTGGGCCGCGCAGCACCTGCGCGAACTGGGGCCCACGGCCACCATCTGGCGCGGTGCAGCAGCGCCCAGCGCACTGCCCGCCGCGCCGCGTGCCTTGCCCGACACGCTGGCGTTTGCCGACGACAAGGGCGCGCCCACCACGCTGGCCGACTGGCAGAAGGCCACCTACACCGACGCCCTGCTGGTGCTGCACCGGGGCCGTGTGGTGTATGAGCGTTATCACATCGGCATGCAGCCGCAGCAGCCACATGTGCTGTGGTCCATGAGCAAATCGCTGGTGGGGCTGCTGGTGACCGAACTCATCCAGGAAGGCGCCATCGACCCCAGTGCGCGCATCGTGCGTTACCTGCCCGAGCTGGCCAACAGCGCCTGGGCCGATGCCACCGTGCAGCAGACCCTGGACATGACCACCGGCGTCAAATACGCCGAAGACTTTGCGGACCCCACCTCCGGTGTCTTTCAGTACCTGGCCGCTGCGGGCCTGCAGCCTGCGCGCCCCGGCAGCAACGGGGCCAAGAGCATGGCCGAACACCTGCCCACCGTGCAGAAGGACGGTGAGCACGGCACCGCGTTTGCCTACAAGTCGGTGGACACGGAAGTGCTGGGCTGGCTGCTGCAGCGCGTGACTGGCAGGAGCTACGCCACGCTGTTGTCAGAGCGCATCTGGTCCAAGCTGGGCACGCAGGAGGACGCGTATGTGTTTGCCGATGCCAACGGCGGCCAGGCCACCAGCGTGGGCGTGAACGCCACTTTGCGTGACCTGGGCCGTCTGGGCGAGATGCTGCGATCCAACGGCCGTTTCAACGGCCAGCAGATCGTCTCGCCCGCCACCATTGCCGAGCTGCGCAAAGGGGCCGACCCCGCCCAGTTCAGCAAGGCCCCGGGCACGGCCATGCGCGCGGGCTACTCGTACCACAACCAGTGGTGGATACCCCACGATGCCGATGGCACCTTTGAAGCCAAGGGCCTGATGGGCCAGCACATCCACATCAACCCGGCAGCCGAGCTGGTGGTGGTGAAGTTCTCCACGCACCCCGTGCCCAACACCGCCTTCACCCACGCGCTGGACCGGCAAGCCTTCGCCGCACTGGCCAAGGCCGTGCGCTGAGCCTGCCCGCACGTTGCTGCTCCACCCCCCACGAGGACCGATTCACCATGTCCCCCCAACCCTGGCTGGCCAGCTACGGCGCCATCCCTGCCCACATCGATCCCGACAGCCATCCCAGCATCGTGCACCTGCTGTGTGCCGCCATGCAGCGGTATGCGCACCGGCCCGCATTCACCTGCCTGGGCCAGACGCTGACCTATGCACATGTGGACCAGCAATCCCGCGCGTTTGCGGCCTACCTGCAGAACGTGCTGCGCGTGCGCAAGGGCGACCGCATCGCGGTGATGTGCCCGAACCTGATGGCGTTTCCCATCGCCATGCTCGGCATTGCGCGCGCGGGCTGTGTGCAGGTGAACGTGAATCCGCTGTACACCCCGCGGGAGCTGGAGCACCAGCTACAGGACGCAGGAGCGAGGGTGATGGTGATTTATGCAGGGTCTACTGCGACCCTGGCTGCCATCCAAGACCGGGTGGAACTGCACAGCATCATCACCGTGGCGCCCGGCGACGGCACCGCAGCCGACCAGCCTGGGCCGCCGGTGGATGCCCACCTGCACACCACCACCTCGTTTGCGCGCGCCCTGGCCGAGGGCGCCACCCTGCCTTTTGCGCCACCTGTGCTGGAGGGGGGCGACCTGCTGTTCCTGCAATACACCGGGGGCACCACGGGTCTGTCCAAAGGGGCCATGCTCACGCACCGCAACCTGGTGGCCAACGTGGAGCAGTTCAAGGCCTTCGTGCCCGATGCCCTGCGCCCCGCACAGGAGGTCGTCGTCACGGCCATTCCGCTGTATCACATCTTCGCGCTCATGGTGAACCTGATCAGCTACTTTGCGGTGGGTGCGCGCAACTGGCTGGTGCCCAACCCGCGTGACCTGGACGCGCTGATCGACGTGCTGAATGCCGCGCGCCCCAGCGTGTTCATGGGGGTCAACACGTTGTACGCCGGGCTGGCGGCGCACCCCGGCACGCAGGGCGTGGATTTCTCCAACCTGCGGCTGGCGGGCGGCGGCGGTGCTGCCATCCTGCCCTCGGTCTCTGCCCGCTGGCAGGCCATCACCGGCCAGTTCATCCGCGAAGGCTACGGCCTGAGCGAGACCAGTCCCGTGGTGGCCTTCAACCCCGCATCGGTCACGGCTTTCAGCGGCAGCACCGGCCTGCCCCTGCCTTCCACCGACGTGCTGCTGCTGGACGACCAGGGCCACCCCGTGCCCTTGGGCCAGCCCGGCGAGGTCTGCGTGAAAGGCCCCCAGGTCATGGGCGGCTACTGGCAGCAGCCCGAGGCCAACGCAGCCGCCTTCACCCCCGACGGCTACTTCCGCACCGGCGACATCGGCCAGCTGGATGAGCGTGGTTTTCTCAAGATCGTGGACCGCAAGAAGGACATGGTCATCGTCTCAGGCTTCAACGTCTTTCCCAACGAAGTCGAAGCCGTGGCCACCGCCTGCCCCGGCGTGCTGGAATGCGCCTGCATCGGCGTGCCAGACGAAAAGACGGGCGAGGCGTTGCGGCTGTATGTGGTGCGCGCGGCGGGCACTGCGCCACCGGTGGATGCAGACCACATTGCAGCCCACTGCCGCGCAGCGCTCACCCCCTACAAGGTGCCCCGGCAGATCGTGTTTGTGGAGGCCCTGCCCAAGTCCAGCGTTGGCAAGATCTTGCGCCGCGAGCTGCGCGACATGGCGTGAGCTCGGGGAGCGGTGGTTTCAGACGGTGGCGGGCTTGTGCAGATGAGAGTTGCGAGACACCTAGGCACTTGTCTGTCATCAGCCCCGCCGCTGCAGATCCCGCGCCCCATAAGCGCAGTAACCCGGCTTGGGACTCTTCTTTTGCGGGTGCAGGCGGCAGGTCTCGGGCCGCTTGTCATACACCGTGCACAGCCGCGTTGTGGGGTCGAGAAAGTTGCAGTCCCCACTCGCCCGCCGCGCCATCGTGAAGATCGCGTTCTTGTGGTTGAAGTGGTCAATCAGCCGCGCCTTCTGCAGCCGCTTGGCAATGTGGCGGATTTCCTCATGCTCGGCCTCGAACGGGTCCACCAGTTCAAGCCGCACCAGGTCCGACAGCTGCACCTCCAGCGGCATGGTGCAGCAGTTGGCCGCGCAGGTGTCGCACAGGCCTGCGCGGTAGCGGGTCCAAGTGTCCAGGCGGTCTACGTCAACGATGGCGATGGGGGATCTCATGGCGCAGTGTTGGACGGCTGCAGGAGCGGCTGCGACTGCGCCGCCAGCGCGTGCAACTCGTCTCCTGTGAGTCGGTAACGGATCCACTCGCTCTGCGGGCGGGCACCCAGGCTGTCATACAGCGCGATGGAAGGTGTATTCCAGTCCAGCACACTCCACTCGAAGCGCCCGCAGTCGTGGTC
Source organism: Acidovorax sp. K2F (assembly GCF_025246485.1). Taxonomy (NCBI): domain Bacteria; kingdom Pseudomonadati; phylum Pseudomonadota; class Betaproteobacteria; order Burkholderiales; family Comamonadaceae; genus Acidovorax; species Acidovorax sp. K2F. Next base: position 45,715 of record NZ_JAOBSQ010000001.1, on the reverse strand, counting down.
CACGGCGATGCGCGCGAGTTGCCTCAGCAGCGCCATGCCCGCGCCCTTGCCGCGGTGCTCTGGCGACACGTACAGGTCTTCCAGATACAGACCGTGGCGGCCCTGCCAGGTCGAATAGTTAAAGAAGTACACCGCGAAGCCCACGGGGGTATCGCCGTCCTGGCAGATCAGGCCATGCACCTTGGGATTGGTGCAGAACAGCGTGCGGTGCACATGTGCGGGTGTGGCCAGCGCCTCCTGCTCAGCCTTCTCATAGATCGCCAGTTCCCGCACGAAGTGCAGGATCAGGTCGGTGTCATCGATGGTTGCGGGACGGATGGCAAGATGGGTCATGCGAAGAAGGTCGGGCAAAGGGCACAAAGGCCACCCGAGGGTGGCCTTCCTGAATGCGCGAGCGGCGGCAGGGCGCGGCGGCGACGATCAAGCGATCGATCAGACGTCGATATTCCCCGCCCGCAGCGCATTGGTTTCAATGAAATCCCGGCGCGGCTCGACCTCATCCCCCATCAGCATCGTGAACACGCGGTCGGCTTCGATCGCGTCGTCGATCTGCACGCGCAGCAGGCGGCGTACGTTCGGGTCCATCGTCGTTTCCCACAGCTGCTCGGGGTTCATTTCGCCCAGGCCCTTGTAGCGCTGGCGGCTGGTGGTGCGTTCGGCTTCGGCAATCAGCCACTTCATGGCCTGGCGGAAGTCGCTGACCTTTTCTTCCTTCTGCTTGTCGCCTTCGCCACGCATCGCTTTGGCGCCTTCGGCCAGCAGGCCGCGGAAGGTTTCGGCGGCTTCGGCCAGGGCGGCGTAGTCGGCGCCGTGCACAAAGTCCTGCGTGATGACGCTGCTCTTGATGTTGCCGTGGTGGCGGCGGCTGATGCGCAGCAGGGGCTTGTCGGTGCGGGCGTCGAATTCGCCGGCCACTTCGGCGGGGGCGCCGGTGGTGTTCAGTTCGCGCAGCTTGGCCTGCAGGGCCACGGCGCTGGCTTCGGCTTCGGCCACGGTGTCCAGCTTCAGGCTCACGCCGTCGGCAATGGCGCGCAGGGCTTCGGCGTCCATGAAGTTGCCCAGGCGGGCGATGACGCTTTCAGCGATCTGGTGCTTGCGCGCCAGTTCGGCCAGGGTCTCGCCCGTCAGGGTTTGCGGGTTGGCGCCGCCGGTGGTCACGCTGGCGTGGTTCAGCGCAATGCGCAGCAGGAAGCCGTCGAGCGCGGGGGCGTCCTTCAGGTACAGCTCTTCCTTGCCGGCCTTGACCTTGTACAGCGGCGGCTGCGCGATGTAGATGTGGCCGCGCTCCACCAGTTCGGGCATCTGGCGGTAGAAGAAGGTGAGCAGCAGGGTGCGGATGTGGGCGCCGTCCACGTCCGCGTCGGTCATGATGATGATGCGGTGGTAGCGCAGTTTGGCCACGTCGAAGTCATCACCCCCGGTGGTGCCGCCAGCCTTGCCGATGCCGGTGCCCAGGGCCGTGATCAGCGTGAGGATTTCGTTGCTGGTCAGCAGCTTTTCGTAGCGGGCTTTTTCCACGTTCAGGATCTTGCCGCGCAGGGGCAGGATGGCCTGGAACTTGCGGTCGCGGCCCTGCTTGGCTGAGCCGCCGGCGGAGTCACCCTCCACGATGTAGATCTCGCACAGGGCGGGGTCTTTTTCCTGGCAGTCGGCCAGCTTGCCGGGCAGGCCCATGCCGTCCAGCACGCCCTTGCGGCGGGTCATTTCGCGGGCCTTGCGGGCGGCTTCGCGGGCTCGGGCGGCCTCCACGATCTTGCCGCAGATGATCTTGGCGTCGTTGGGCTTTTCTTGCAGGTAGTCGGTGAGCAGCTTGCCCACGATGTCTTCCACGGGGGCGCGCACTTCGCTCGACACCAGCTTGTCCTTGGTCTGGCTGCTGAACTTGGGCTCGGGCACCTTCACGCTGAGCACGCAGCACAGGCCTTCGCGCATGTCGTCGCCGGTGACTTCGACCTTGGCCTTCTTGGCCAGCTCGTTTTCTTCGATGTACTTGTTGATGACGCGGGTCATCGCGGCGCGCAGGCCGGTCAGGTGGGTGCCGCCGTCACGCTGGGGGATGTTGTTGGTGAAGCACAGCACTTGCTCGGTGTACGCGCTGTTCCACTGCATGGCCACTTCCACGCCAATGTGCGTGCCAGGGATGCCACCGTACGTCTCTGCCGGGCGCTCGCCTGCGGCGTAGAACGAGGTGGGGTGCAACACCGTCTTGCCCTTGTTGATGAACTCGACAAAGCCGCGCACGCCGCCCGCGCCCGAGAAGTCGTCTTCCTTGCCGCTGCGCTCGTCCTTGAGGCGAATGCGCACGCCGTTGTTCAAAAACGAGAGTTCGCGCAGGCGCTTGGCCAGAATCTCGTAGTGAAAGTCGTTGTTCTCTTTGAAGATCTCGGTGTCGGGCAAAAAGTGCACTTCGGTGCCGCGCTTTTCGGTCTCGCCGGTCACCTTCATGGGGCTGACTTCAAAGCCGTCCACGGTGGACAGCAGGCGGTCTTGCACAAAGCCGCGTGCAAATTCGATCTGGTGCACCTTGCCTTCGCGGCGAACGGTCAGGCGCAGCCATTTGCTCAATGCGTTCACGCAGCTCACGCCCACGCCGTGCAGGCCGCCCGAGACCTTGTAGCTGTTCTGGTTGAACTTGCCGCCTGCATGCAGCTCGGTCAGGGCGATTTCTGCGGCACTGCGCTTGGGCTCGTGCTTGTCGTCCATCTTCACGCCGGTGGGAATGCCACGGCCGTTGTCGGTCACGCTGATGGAGTTGTCGGTGTGGATGGTGACCACGATGTCATCGCAGTGGCCGGCCAGGGCCTCGTCGATGGAGTTGTCGACCACCTCGAACACCAGGTGGTGCAGGCCGGTGCCGTCACTGGTGTCGCCGATGTACATACCGGGGCGCTTGCGCACGGCTTCCAGGCCTTCGAGGATGGTGATGGCGCCTTCGCCATAGCTTTCGCTGGCGCCGGCCTGGTTGGTGTCGATCTTGTTGACGGTGGGCTCCACATGGCCGGAGACGCCGGAGGATTCGGGCTCGGAGGGAATGTTGTTGTCAACGGTCATGGTGGGCCTTGGGATCCGTGGAAACCGTGGTTTCCAATATGTTCAATGGTCTAATTGGGCGCAAGCGCATATTGAATATGCGCTTGCAGCTATCAATAAAGTAGCGTTCGCGGTGTGGCGCTGCGACTGTGGTGCACGGCGGGTGTCACGCAGCTTCAGATGCGCATGGGCATCACGACGTACTTGAAGCTGTCGTTGTCGGGGATGGTCAGCAGCGCAGAGCTGTTGCCATCCGAAAGCTCCACCTTCACCATGTCCTGGCCCATGTTGGCCAGGGCGTCGATGAGGTAGGTCACGTTGAAGCCGATCTCGATGGTGTCGCCACCGTAGTCGATGTCGAGCTCGTCCACGGCCTCTTCCTGCTCGGCGTTGTTGGACGCCACGCGCAAGGTGCCGGGCTCCAGGTTCAGGCGCACGCCCTTGAACTTGTCGCTGGTCATGATGGCCGTGCGCTGCAGGCTGGCCAGCAGCGGGGCGCGACCCAGGGTGATGCTGTTCTTGTGGTTCTTGGGGATCACGCGGTTGTAGTCGGGGAACTTGCCCTCGACCAGCTTGGTCACGAACTCCATGCCGCCAAAGGTGAACTTGGCCTGGTTGTTGGCGAACTGCATCTCGATGTGGGGCTGGTTCTCGCCACCCGCATCAGACAACAGGCGCTGCAGCTCGATCACGGTCTTGCGCGGCAGGATGACTTCCTGCTTGGGCACTTCGACGTCCAGCGTGGCGCTGGCAAAGGCCAGGCGGTGGCCGTCGGTAGCGACCAGACTCAGGGTCTTGCCCTCGGCCACGAACAGGATGCCGTTGAGGTAGTAGCGGATGTCCTGCACCGCCATTGCGAACGACACCTGGCCGAGCAGGTCCTTCAGCGTCTTTTGGGGCACGGCGAACACGGGGCCAAAGGCTGCGGATTCCTGCACCAGCGGGAAGTCTTCGGCCGGCAGGCTTTGCAGCGTGAAGCGGCTCTTACCGCCCTTGAGGATGAGTTTGGACTGGGCCGATTCGAGGCTGACCGTCTGGTCGCCCGGCATGGTGCGCAGGATGTCGATGAGTTTGCGCGCCCCCACGGTGGTGGTGAAGTCGCCGGTGTCGCCACCCAGTTCGGCCGTGGTGCGGATCTGGATTTCGAGGTCGCTGGTCGTCAGCTGCAGGGCATTGCCCGTCTTGCGGATCAGCACATTGGCCAGGATGGGCAGCGTGTGGCGGCGCTCCACGATGCCAGCCACGGACTGCAGAACCGCGAGAACCTTGTCTTGTGTTGCCTTCAGGACGATCATGTCATCAACCTCTTGTGGTTTTGGGACGGTGCGTGGACAGCGGCACAGGTCATGCCTCCCCCTGCTATCTATAACCCGCCATTTTGCCCCTTAACGGGGTCGCTTCTTCGTGGGGCTGCCCGACGGGCGTTTCCCGCTGGTTATCTACCCTTGGCGCTACCCTTTGAGCGTCTGCTCCAGCACGTGCAGCTGCTGGTTCAACTCGGTCAGCTGCTGGCGTTCGCCCGCAATCTTGCGCACAGCATGCAAAACCGTGGTGTGGTCGCGCCCGCCAAACAATTCTCCGATCTCGGGAAGGCTCTTTTGCGTCAGCTCCTTGGCCAGGTACATCGCAATCTGGCGCGGGCGGGCAATGCTGGCCGGGCGCTTCTTGCTGTACATGTCGGCGACCTTGATCTTGTAGTAGTCGGCCACCGTCTTCTGGATGTTTTCCACAGAAATCTGCCGGTTCTGGATGGACAGCAGATCACGCAGCGCCTCGCGGGCGAGCTGGATCGAAATCTCTTTCTGGTTGAAACGCGAGTACGCCAGGATCTTGCGCAGCGCGCCTTCGAGCTCGCGCACGTTGGAGCGCACGTTTTTGGCCACGAAGAAGGCGACTTCCTCGGGCATCTCGGTGCCCTCGACGCGGGCCTTGTTGATCAGAATGGCCACGCGCATTTCGAGTTCGGGCGGCTCGATGGCCACCGTCAGGCCCGAGTCGAAGCGCGAGACCAGCCGCTCGTGGATGTTGGCCAGGCCCTTGGGGTAGGTGTCCGACGTCATCACGATGTGCGACTTCTTGGCCAGCAGGGCCTCGAAGGCATTGAAGAATTCTTCCTGCGTGCGGTCCTTGTTGGCGAAGAACTGTACGTCGTCGATCAGCAGCAGGTCGAGCGAGTGATAGCGCTCCTTGAACTCATCGAAGGTGCGGCGCTGGTAGGCCTTAACCACATCCGATACAAACTGCTCGGCATGGATGTAGAGAACTTTGGCATCGGGCTTGTCCTGCAGCAGGCGGTTGCCCACAGCGTGCACCAGGTGGGTCTTGCCCAGGCCCACGCCGCCGTAGATGAACAGCGGGTTGTACAGATGGCCGGGCATGCCGGCCACGTGCATGGCCGCAGAGCGCGCCATGCGGTTGGCCGTGCCTTCCACCAGGGTCTCGAACGTGAGGGCGGCGTTGAGGCGGTTGCGGAACGCGCCCGCTGAGGCCTCATCGTTGCTACTGGAGGGGGTTTCGGCTGGCGCTGCGGGGCTGGAGGGCTCCTGCGATGTGGGCCGTACATAAGTCCTGGCAACGGATTCGCGCTGAGCGAGTGCTAACTCCAGTGTGACCGGTTGGCCATACAGGCCTTCGAGCAGCGCGGCAATGCGGCCGGCGTACTGGGCGCGGATCCAGTCGAGCTTGAAGCGGTTGCCCACGAGCAGCGTGACTTTGGAGAAGTCTTCGGCCACTTGGGCAATCAGGGGCTTGATCCAGGTGTTGAATTGTTGTTCTGGCAGGTCTTGTGCCAGTTGCTCAACGCAGGCTTGCCACAGGCCCTGACCGGCATCTGAGCCGGGCGAATTGATAGGGCTGCGGGTGGGTTCCTCGGTCATTTCTGGGGAATTCTTATTGTGGATAGGAGGAACGGGGTGAGGCGGTGGATTGTAGCTTGTCAAGGAGTTATCCACAATTTGAAGGCGGCTGTCATCCGGGGGAATCCGGGGTTGTCATGCGGGGAAGAAGTGGCCTGAAAGGGTCGGGCACTGCTGCCTCTGCGACCCGCTGGTAAAGGCCTGTCCGTCGAAAGGCATTGCCAGTCGGCCACAAGCCTGCGATAATTTTGGGTTTCCCTGAATGTGTTCAGGGTGATTTGACCCGGCGCGCCGTTATTTCTGCCCCGTGGGTCTGCCTCCAGGCGATGTTTTATACATAGTGTGGGTGTGCAGATTGCAGGGGGTTCAAGAGCAGCAGTCCGGAACTGAACCTCAAGGAATAGCACCATGAAACGTACTTACCAGCCCTCCAAGACGCGCCGCGCGCGCACCCACGGTTTCCTCGTCCGCATGAAGACCCGCGGCGGCCGTGCCGTTATCAACGCACGCCGCGCCAAGGGCCGCAAGCGCCTGGCCGTCTAAGGCCGATACGGTCTACGGCCTGCTCCCCGCCTGTTCCCGGTTTGTACCGCCAGGTTCCAAACGGGGCGCTTGCATGCACAGGCTAAAAACCCGGCCGCAGTTCCAGGCTGCGATGGCGGGGGGCACTGTCTCCCGCACGGCGCATTTTGCGTTGCACCGTTTGGCACTGGACGCCAACAGCACCGCAGTTGCCAGCCAAGCCGCCGCTGTTGCACCTACAGGGCCCGGCTCCTTGCCGCACACGCAAGGGCCGCAGGCCCTGTTTGTCGTTCAGGGCGTCTGGATGGGTGCCATGGTGCCCAAGCGCTGGGCGCGCCGCGCCGTGACGCGCAACACCATCAAACGGCAGATCTACACCGTGGGCGCCACGTTTGAGGCGCGTTTGCCGCAGGCCGCCCATGTGGTGCGCCTGCGCTCGGCGTTTGATCGCAAGCAGTTCGTGAGCGCCACGTCCGACCAGCTCAAACAGGCGGTACGCGCGGAGCTGCTGCAGCTGTTCGGATATGCCACCCGGCATTCGGGCGCAGCGGTTGCTGCGCCTGTGCCGCCGGTGGCAGAGCCGGTGACTGCCCCATGATGCAGCGCCTGCTGATCGGCGTGGTCAAAGGCTATCGGCTGTTTCTCAGCCCCTGGCTGGGTTCGGCCTGCCGCTTTGAGCCGACCTGCTCGGTCTATTCGCTGCAGGCGCTGGAGCAGCACGGCGCTGCAGCAGGCAGTTATCTGACGGTGCGCAGGCTGGTACGCTGCCACCCCTGGTGTGACGGGGGCCATGATCCGGTCCCGCAAGATCTGCCGCGCAGCCTGCGGCTTTTCTCTAGGCTCACCCCTTCCACCACTCCCCCATCCTCACCAAAGAAGTCTTCATGAACGACATTCGCCGCACCATCCTGTGGGTGATTTTTGGCTTTTCCATGGTTCTGCTGTGGGACAAGTGGCAGCTGCACAACGGCAACAAGGCCACCTTTTTCCCGACCACGCCCGCTGTGACAGCGCCTGCTGCTGCCGCAGGCGCGGCCTCCGGTGCGACCGGGGCCGCAAGCGTGCCAGCCACCAGCGTGCCCGCAGCCACAACGGCCGCGCAGGGCGCAGCAGCGGTGCCCGGTCAGCCCGCAGCAGCGGTGCCCGGTCAGCCCGCAGCAGCGGCTGCGCCTGCCAAACGCGAACGCATTGAGGTCAAGACCGACCTGTATCGCCTGGTGTTCGACAGCGAAGGCGGCTCGATCACCCAGGCCGAGCTGCTCAAGCACGCCGACATGACCGACAAGGCCCGCAACTTCCTGTTGCTGGACGAGAGCGCGCAGCGCGTCTACGTGGCGCAGACCGGCCTGGTGGGCGGCACTTTCCCCACGCACAAGACGGTGATGACGGCCGTTCCCGGCCCGCGCGAACTCAAGGACGGTGAAGACTCCATGAGCATCCGCTTCGAGTCGCCCGACCAGGGCGGCGTGAAGCTGGTCAAGACCTGGACCATCAAACGCGGTGCTTATGACATTGCCGTCAAGCACGACATCGTCAACACCGGCAGCGCCGCTGTATCGCCCCAGCTGTATCTGCAACTGGTGCGTGACGGCAACAAGCCGCCAGGCGAGTCGTCGTTCTACTCCACCTTCACCGGCCCGGCGGTTTTCACCGAAGCCAAGAAGTATCAGAAGATCGAGTTCAAGGACATCGAAAGCGGCAAGGTCGACATTCCCAAGGACTCAGCCAATGGCTACGTCGCCATGGTGCAGCACTATTTCGCCACTGCATGGCTGCTGGCCGACGGCGTGCAGCGCGAGCCCTTCACCCGCAAGGTGGACACCAACCTGTACTCCGTGGGCATGCTGACCTCCCTCGGCACCATCGAGCCGGGCGCCACCAAGACCATCGACGCGCGCCTGTTCGCCGGCCCGCAGGTCGAGACCATGATGGAAAAGCTGTACCCCGGCCTGGAGCTGGTCAAGGACTACGGCTGGCTGACCATCTTGTCCAAGCCGCTGTACTGGCTGCTGGACCAGCTGCACAAGCTCTTGAACAACTGGGGCTGGTCCATCGTGGCGCTGGTGCTGCTGCTCAAGATCGCGTTCTACTGGCTCAACGCCAAGGCCTACGCCAGCATGGCCAAGATGAAGGCCATCAACCCCAAGATCATGGAGATGCGCGAGCGCCTGAAGGACAAGCCGCAGCAGATGCAGCAGGAGATGATGCGCATCTACCGCGAGGAAAAGGTCAACCCGATGGGCGGCTGCTTCCCCATCATGATCCAGATCCCCGTGTTCATCGCCCTGTACTGGGTGCTTCTGTCCAGCGTGGAAATGCGCAACGCGCCCTGGATCGGCTGGATCCACGACCTGTCGGCCCCGGACCCGTTCTTCATCCTGCCGCTGCTGATGACGCTGTCGTCGCTGCTGCAAACGGCCCTGAACCCCGCGCCACCAGACCCGATGCAGGCCAAGATGATGTGGTTCATGCCGCTGATCTTCAGCGTGATGTTCTTCTTCTTCCCGGCTGGCCTGGTGCTGTACTGGCTGACCAACAACATCTTGTCGATTGCGCAGCAGTGGATCATCAACACCCGCATGGGCGTGCCACCGCAGTTCAATCTGCCCAAGTTCAAGTGATGCCGCAGCGGCAACGCTGACATCCACGAACTGACCCCCAAAGGCCGCGCAAGCGGCCTTTTTTCTGTCACCTTGTAAAGTCCCTGCCCATGCTTGCACGCCACCACGACCCCATCGTTGCCATCGCCACTGCCCCCGGGCGCGGGGCCGTCGGCATCGTACGGGTGTCGGGCAAAGGGCTGGAGGCCCTGGTGCAGGCGCTGTGCGGCCGCACCCTCAAGCCCCGCGAAGCGACGTACCTGCCCTTTCGGGATGCACAGGGCCGGGCCATCGACCAGGGGCTCGCGCTGTACTTCCCCGGTCCGCACAGCTACACCGGCGAAGACGTGCTGGAGCTGCAGGCGCATGGGGGCCCGGTGGTGCTGCAGCTGCTGCTGGCGCGCTGTCTGGAGGCGGGGACTGCCACCCAACCGGCGACCGGCCAGCCCTGTCTGCCGGGCCTGCGCGTGGCCCAACCCGGGGAGTTCACCGAACGGGCTTTCCTGAACGACAAGATCGACCTGGCCCAGGCCGAGGCGATTGCCGACCTGATCGACGCCAGCACGGAAGCCGCAGCCCGCAGCGCCAGCCGCTCGCTGACCGGCGCGTTTTCTGCAGAAATCCACAGCCTGCGCGACGCACTCATCCATCTGCGCATGCTGGTGGAGGCCACGCTGGACTTTCCTGAAGAAGAAATCGACTTCTTGCGCAAGGCCGATGCGCATGGCCAGCTATCGAACTTGCAGCAAACGTTGGCCTCGGTGATGCAGCGCGCGCGCCAGGGCGCTTTGCTGCGCGAGGGCATCAAGGTGGTCATCGCCGGGCAGCCCAATGCCGGCAAAAGCTCACTGCTCAATGCGCTGGCAGGGGCCGAGCTGGCCATCGTCACGCCCATTGCCGGCACCACGCGCGACAAGGTCCAGCAGACCATCCAGATCGAAGGGGTGCCGCTGCACATCATCGACACCGCCGGCCTGCGCGACAGCAGTGATGAGGTCGAGCGCATCGGCATCGCCCGCGCCTGGGACGAGATTGCTGGGGCAGACGCCGTGCTGTTCCTGCACGACCTGTCGCGGCAAAGTGCTTCTGAATATGTAGCTGCAGACGCAGGTATCGAAAGCGCCTTGGGGCAAAAATTGCCAAAAAATATCCCCGTGATCGATGTCTGGAACAAGCTGGACTGCGCGGCCGGTGTTGCGCCTACGGCCAACCCCCGGCGCCCTGCGGTGCATCTGTCGGCCCGCACCGGTCAGGGGCTGGACGGCTTGCGACGGCTGCTGCTGGACGTGGCGGGCTGGCAGTCGGCACCCGAGGGCATCTACATTGCCCGGGCGCGGCATGTGCAGGCGCTGCAGGCTGTGTCGCTGCACCTGCAGGAAGCTGCTGACCAACTGCAGGCCCAGGGCCCGGCGCTGGACCTGCTGGCCGAGGAGCTGCGGCTGGCGCAGAACGCCCTGAGCGCCATCACTGGCGAGTTCACCTCCGACGACCTGCTCGGCGTGATCTTCTCCAGCTTCTGCATCGGTAAATAGCGACCGTTGGTCGCCCTATCTTGTAAACGGACGTAAACAGCGCTTGTGTCCGATCTGTAACAGGGTTACTTTCGGCGGACCATGAATGTTCCCATGCCCGTTGCCTCCAAGGTGGACCTCAAAGGTCTGATCGACGCCATTGCCCAGACCACGGCGGAGGACAGCATGACCAACCCGCTGACGGCCGCCCAGTGGGAGGTGCTGTCGTCCTACCTGCTCCCGGTGGTGTTGCCGGCGGGCCAGGTGCTTTTCAGCCAGGGTGCTACGGACCGCACCCTGTACCTGGTCGAAAGCGGCAGCCTGAGCGTGCACTACCAGGACGAAAAAGAACGCCTGCGTCTGGCGATTGTGGGCGCGGGGTCGGTGGTGGGTGAAGGCGCTTTCTTCTCGCACCGCGCGCGCAGTGCCACCGTCCAGGCCAGCGCGCCGTGCAAACTGTGGAGCCTCACGGCCATTCGCTTCACCGAGCTGACCAACCGCCAGCCCGCGATTGCCTTGGGTCTGGCCATGGCGGCAGGGGCTGTGCTGGCCAAGCGCCTGGGCAACCGCCGCCGCCGCGTTGCGGCCACCTGACAGGCGGGGCCTGTCGGGGGTTTCCCTCGGGCTTCTTCCGCCTTCTGCGGGGGGATGGCGCGTTACACTCGATTTGGATTTTGTCCAGGCACCATCCGAAGAAAGCAAGCCATGTCCCTGTTCAGTTGGTTCAGCCGCAAACCCGCTCCCGCCAAGCCCCGCGTAGCGGCCGAGCCCTCCGGCCTGTTCAACGCCGACGCCACCGTGCCCCTGCAACCTGGGCGCCAGGGCAAGCCGCTCGTGGAGCCCCAGCCCCCAGAGCACGCAGCCAACCGCAAGAACGAGCGCATGGAGCGCCGCGAGCTGCTCTATACCGTGGTGCGCGACGCCATGGTGCGCGCTGGCGTGCTGTCGGCCAGCTACAAGTTCAAGGTGCTGTCGCTCGACCAGCGCGGCCGCCAGTTCCTGGTGATGATGGACCTGGCCCGGGAATACGGCGGCGAGACGGTGCGCCTGAGCGAGATCGAGGCGCTCATCGCCCAGACCGCCAAAACCCGTTACGACATCCTGGTGACGGCCGTGTACTGGCGCATCAACGACCATGTGGCGGTGGGCATTCCGCAAAAGGGCGTGGCGCCCCAGGGCGCTGCGCTGCCGTTGCAGGCGGCTTCTACAGCGGTGCGCCGTCCGCCAGCAGCAGCGGCCACTGCCCCGGCACCCCTGGCCCCGTCGCCTGCACCGCAGGTGGGCGCACGCCCCGCCGCGGCTGCCGCGGCACCTGTTTCCCCTGCTCCTTTGGCGCCCGCTGCGGCCCCGCTGGCTGCGCGCCGCCCGCTCGGTGCGGTGTCGGCCCCCGCGCCCCTCGTGTCTGCACCCGCACCGCTGGCTGCCACGCGGCCTGCCTCTTCTGCCCGCTTTGAACCCATCGAGGCCGACGAGGTGGCCGCGTTCAAGCGCGCGCTGGCCAACGCCGCAGGGTCATCGGTGGCCACTGCTGCGGCCGCCAAGCCAGGCGTGCCGGTGCGCTCCGGTCCGCTGCTGCCACCGTCCCAGCCCACTGGGTTTGAGGACACCGAAATGCCCGGTGCCGACGGCCCGGCCCCCGACCTCAGCAGTACCCAGTACGGCGAACTCAACTGATTCAGGGGTCATGTGGTGCACGCCCACAGGGGGCTGTGCACCCATGCCACGGCCCTCGGATCAGTGCCCTGCAAAGTCCACCAGGGTGTACAGCGGCAGGCCCGCATCGCGCAGGCGCTGTGATCCGCCCAACTCGGGCAAATCGACAATGGCGGCGCCTTCGGTGACGGTGGCCCCCAGTTTCTCCAGCAGCTTCTTGCCGGCCATCATGGTGCCGCCGGTGGCGATCAGGTCGTCGATCAGCAGCACGCGGTCGCCGGCCTTCACGGCGTCGGTGTGCAGCTCCACGGTGGCGCTGCCGTATTCGAGTTCGTAGGTTTCCTCCACCGTGGTGAAGGGCAACTTGCCTTTCTTGCGGATGGGCACGAAGCCCACGTTCAGCTCGTAGGCCACCACGGCGCCCAGGATGAAGCCCCGCGCATCCAGGCCCGCCACAACATCGGGGCGCAGCGCCTTGTCCATGTAGCGGTGCACGAAGGCATCGATCAGCACACGGAAAACTTTCGGGTCCTGCAGCAGTGGCGTGATGTCGCGGAACTGCACGCCGGGCGCGGGCCAGTCGGGGACGGTGCGGATGTGCTGGCGAAGGTACTGGTTGACGCTGAGGGGCTGCATGGGCGGGTGGGGAGTGATGACGCGGGGGGAGGCCCGGGCAGGGCCAATGCCTGGGTGTGCGCCAGGGGCTGGCCAGTGGCGCGAGGCACGGAAAGTGCGAGAGTGTAAACAGCCCGGCGGTCCCCGCGCGCGCCTGCACCAGACGCCATAATGTGTTTCACTGGCGTTACAAACTCGCGCCGCCTGCGGCGGACGGTGCCCCAACCCCCACGACGATCGGCCCATGCCCATCTCCGTCCTGCTGATCGAGAGTGATCACCCCCACGCACAGGCCGTGGCGGGGGCGCTGGCCGATCCCTGGTCGGGCTGGCGCGTGGACGTGGTGGAGTCCATCACCGAGGCGCGCGACCACCTGCTGCGCCACCGGCCCGACATCGTGCTGGCGGCCCAGCGCACCATGGACGGATCGGCCTTTGACCTGCTGCAGCTGCTCGACGGCGTTCCGGCCATCATCATCGTGCGCATGGGGGCGGAGACCCACGCGGCGCAGGCCATGCGCCACGGCTTTGACGACTTCACCGTGCAGGACCCGGCGCTGGACTACCTGCTCACCCTGCCCGCGCAGATCGAAGCCGTGCTGGAGCGCACCTCCAGCGCCCGTGCCCGCCGCGCGGCCGAGGCCATGCTGGCGCGCCAGCACCGGCTGCTGCAGGCCATCTCGCGGGCCCAGGGCATGTTCATTGCCAGCTCGGGCCCCCGGGCGGCGTTCGAGGCGCTGCTGGGCGAGTTGATGACGCTGACCCAGAGCGCGTTCGGCCTCGTGGGCCAGGTGCAGCGGGCCGATGACGGGCACCCTTACCTGCGCGTGCACGCGATGACCGACATCAGCTGGGACGAGGCCTCGCGCCAGCGCTATGCCCAGCATGCCGAGGATGGCATGGTGTTCGACAACCTGCACTCGCTGGTGGGCGCTGCGCTGGTGACGGGCGAGCCGGTCCTCAGCAACGATGCCAACCACGATGCCCGCAGCGCGGGCACGCCGCCCGGCCACCCCACGCTGCGCACCTACCTGGGCCTGCCCATTCATGCGGCGGGCGAGCTGGTGGCCATGGTGGGGCTGGCCAACCGCAGCGGTGGTTACACCAACGCCGATGTGCAGTTTCTGCAGCCCTTGCTGAACACCATTGGCCAACTGGAGACCGCCCGCCGCGCCGAGCTGGCCCGCAGCCATGTGGAGGCCGAACTGGCCCGCACCAGCGCCCTGCTGGCCGAGAAGACCCGAGCCCTCGAAGGCACCCTGGACAACATTTCGCAGGGCATCACCAACGTGGACGCCGAGGGCCGCATCCGCGTCTACAACCAGCGTTACCTGGAGCTGCTGGACCTGCCCGAGTCCCTGCTGGCCACGCAGCCGCTGGTGGAAGAGGTGGTGCGCTTTCAGACCGAGCGGGGCGACTTCGGGCCCGAGTTCCAGCTCATCGAGCCCATGGCCCGCAACTATGTGGCGTCGGAATACGCGGCGCATGGCGGCCGCATGAACATGCCGCAGAGCTACGTGCGGCGCACCCGGCAGGGCCGCTACATCGAGGTGCGCACCCGTGCCCTGGAGCTCGGCGGGCGCGTGCGCACGTTCACCGATGTCACCGACTACCTGAGCACGCTGGAGGCCCTGCGCCAGAGCGAGGCGCGCTGGCGCAGCCTGACGGACCTGTCGTCCGACTGGTACTGGGAGCAGGACGACCAGTTTCGTTTTGTGCGGCTGGACGGCAACCCGTACCACACGGAGGGCGTGCCCGATGAGATGCACTACGGCCTGACCCGCTGGGAGTTGCCCGACACCTTCGTCAACGAAGGGCAATGGCGCGAGCACCGCGAGCAGCTGGAGGCGCACCAGGTCTTTCACGACTTCGAGATGCAGCGCCTGTCCCAGGACGGCAAGCCCGTGTGGGTGTCGATCAGTGGCGAGCCCATCTTTGACGAAGAGGGCCGCTTTACCGGCTACCGGGGCGTGGCGCGGGACATCACCGAGCGCAAGCTGGCCGAGGCCGAGATCCAGCGCCTGGCGTTCTACGACGAACTCACCGGCCTGCCCAACCGCCGGCTGCTGATGGACCGGCTGGAGCGCGCGGTGGCCACCACCCAGCGCGACGGCCGCCATGGCGCCCTGCTGTTCCTCGACCTGGACAACTTCAAGGGCATCAACGACACCATGGGCCACGAGTGGGGCGACCGCCTGCTGGTGCAGGTGGCCGCGCGCATCGGGGCCAGCGTGCGGGCCACCGACACCGTGGCGCGGCTGGGTGGCGATGAGTTTGTGGTCGTGGTGCAGGGCCTGCACGGCCATGAGGTCGAAGCCGCGGCCGAGGCCGAGGCCGTGGCCCAGAAGGTGCTGCTGGCGCTGAACCAGCCCTATGTGGTGGATGGCTGCGATATGCACAGCACCCCCAGCATCGGCATTGCGCTGTTCCAGGACGCGCAGCAGCCCGTGCAAGAGCTGCTCAAGCGCGCCGACCTGGCCATGTACCAGGCCAAGGCGCAGGGGCGCAACACCCTGTGCTTTTTCGACCCCGCCATGCAGGCTGCCGCGTCGGCGCGTTCGGCGCTGGAGGGCGATATCCGCCAGGGCCTGGCGCGCAACGAGTTCCTGCTGCACTACCAGCCGGTGGTGGACGCCACCGGCCACCTGCTGGGGGCCGAGGCGCTGGTGCGCTGGCAACACCCGCAGCGCGGCATGGTCTCGCCCGCCGATTTCATACCGCTGGCCGAGCAGACGGGGCTCATCCTGCCCCTGGGGCGCCAGGTGCTGGCCCTGGCCTGCCGCCAGCTGGCCCAGTGGGCCACCGCCCCGGCGAAAGCCGCGTGGACGCTGGCCGTGAACGTGAGTGCCCAGGAGTTCCGCCAGCCCGATTTTGTGGAGCAGGTGCTGGCAGCGCTGCGCGATGCGGCCGCCAACCCGCGCCTGCTCAAGCTCGAACTCACCGAAAGCCTGCTGCTGCACGACGTGGAGGACAGCATCCTCAAGATGCAGGCGCTGCGCACGCTGGGGGTGGGCTTTTCGCTCGACGACTTTGGCACCGGGTACTCATCGCTCAGCTACCTCAAGCGCCTGCCGCTGGACCAGCTCAAGATCGACCAGAGCTTTGTGCGCGACGTGCTCACCGACCCCAACGACGCCACCATCGCCTGTACCATCATCACGCTGGCCCGCAGCCTGGGCCTGGACGTGGTGGCTGAGGGCGTGGAAACCGAGGGGCAGCGCAGCTTCTTGCTGCGCAACGGCTGCCGCCAGTTCCAGGGCTACCTGTTCGGGCGGCCTGGGCCGGAAGAGCTGCTGTAGTTTGCTATTAAATGTGTAGCTGTCAGCGCATATTGCACTAGCGCTACAGGCCGATTTCATTCAAATGGGGTGCCCAACCACCCGCTGAGCTGCCAGCGGCGGGCCGTGGGCCAGTCAGCCTTTCAGCAGCTTGTCTTCCGCCAGCGCCAGCGCCGCCGGATGGCCCGACAGCACCAGCGTGTCGCCTTCGGCCAGCAGGGCCTCGTCCACTGCTGCGCTCACATGGCCATTGCCGCGCCGCAGGTTGACCACGCGCACGCCCATGGCGGGTAGGGCCAGCTGGCCCAGGCTGCGGCCCAGGGCGGTGGAGCCCGGGGGCAGGTTGATGGTGGACAGGCGCTCCTGGTCGCGTTCGTTCACCGTGTCGTCGTCCGCGCCATGGAAGTAGCCGCGCAGCAGGTTGTAGCGCGCATCGCGCTGGTCCTGCACCAGCCGCAGCACGCGGCGCATGGGCACGCCCACCAGGGCCAGGGCGTGGCTGGCGAGCATGAGCGAGCCTTCGATGGCCTCGGGCACCACCTCGGTCGCACCGGCCTCCTGCAGCTTGTCCAGGTAAAGGTCGTCCTGCGTGCGCACCACCACCGGCACCTGTGGCGCGTGCGACCGGGCATTGGCCAGCACCTTCAGCGCGGCGGGCACATCGATGTAGGTCACGGCCACGGCGCTGGCGCGCACCAGGCCCGCCGCCATCAGCGCCTGCAGACGGGTGGCGTCGCCATACACCACCGAGTCGCCGGCCGCAGCGGCCTGGCGCACGCGGTCCGGGTCCAGGTCCAGCGCCATGTAGGGGATGCCCTCGTGCTCCAGCATGCGCGCCAGGTTCTGTCCGCAGCGGCCGTAGCCGCAGATGATCACGTGCTTGCTGGTGTTGATGGACTTGCGCGCAATCGATGTCATCTGCAGCGACTGCTGCAGCCAGTCGCTGGCCACCAGCTTCATCACGATGCGGTTGCTGTACATGATGAGGAAGGGCGTGGCCAGCATCGACAGCACCATGGCCGCGAGGATGGGGTTCATCAGCGCTGGCTGCACCAGCCCGTTGTTCTGCGTGAGCGACAGCAGCACAAAGCCGAACTCGCCCGCCTGCGCCAGGTACAGCCCGGTGCGCAGCGCCACACCGGTGGTCGCGCCCATGCCCCGCGCCAGCACCAGGATGATCCCCAGCTTGAGCACCAGGGGCACCGTGAGCAGCATCAACACCAGCGCCCAGCGGTCCACCAGGATGTGCCAGTCCAGCATCATGCCGATGGTGATGAAGAACAGGCCCAGCAGCACATCGTGAAAGGGCCGGATGTCCGTGCCCACCTGGTGGCGGTACTCGGTCTCGGACACCAGCACGCCCGCAATGAAGGCGCCCAGCGCCAGGCTCAGGCCCGCCAGCTCGGTCAGCCAGGCCAGGCCCAGCGTAATCAGCAGCAGGTTCAGCATGAACAGCTCGTCGCTCTTGCGCCGCGCGACTAGCGTGAGCCACCAGCGCATCAGCCGCTGGCCGCCCGTGAGCAGCAGGCCCACCAACATCGTGGCCTTGATCAGCGCCCAGCCCAGCGAAGTCAGCAGCTGGTCGGGCGACGACCCCAGCGCCGGAATCAGCACCAGCAGCGGCACCACCGCCAGGTCCTGGAACAGCAAGATGCCCATCACCCGCCGGCCGTGTTCACTCTCCAGCTCGGCCCGCTCGGCCATCAGCTTGACCACAATCGCCGTGCTGCTCATGGCCATCACGCCTGACAGCGCCAGCGCCGTCTGCCAGCCCATGTCCCACACCCCACCCGCCCAGCGCGACAACGCCAGTGCCATGCCGGACACGACCGCCATCGTCAGCACCACCTGCATCAGCCCCAGGCCAAACACCTGCTTGCGCATGGCACGCAGCTTGGGCAGGCTGAACTCCAGCCCGATGGCAAACATCAGGAACACCACGCCAAACTCGCCCAGGTGGCGCACGCCTTCGGAGTTTTGCGCCAGTGCCAGCGCGTGCGGGCCAATGAGCACCCCAGCGGCCAGGTAGCCCAGCATGGGCGGCAGCTTGAGGCTGCGGCAGGTCACCACGCCCAGCACCGCGGCCAGCAGGTAAAGCAGTGTGAGGGCGAGTGAAGACATGGGTTCGATGCTATCCGAGGCTTGCGTTGTGTAACACAGGATTCAAGCAAGCCATTGGCCGGGGCTGCAGGCCGCTGCTGCCTCCCTGTTTGTGCAAGTCTGGCAAGCCTTGTGGGCCGGGCAAGGGCTTTTCTACCCGGATGCACGGACCGTGCCAGTGGACTTGGCCCATGCGACGGCCCGGCAGGCATGCCCGGTCGATAGAATCCTTGCATGACTCCCGCCCCCGCCGCGCTGCCCCCTTTTGATGCCGACCAGGCCCTGCGCCTGGCCCGCGAGACCTTCCACATCGAGGTGGAGGCCCTGAATGGCCTGGCGGCCCGCGTGGATGGTGTGTTTGCCCAGGCGGTGTTGATGGTGCTGCAGGCCCGGGGCCGCGTGGTGGTGATGGGCATGGGCAAAAGTGGCCACGTGGGGCGCAAGATCGCCGCCACACTGGCCTCCACCGGCACCCCCGCGTTTTTTGTGCACCCTGCCGAGGCCAGCCACGGCGACCTGGGCATGGTCACCGGCGACGATCTGGTACTGGCCATCTCCAACAGCGGCGAAAGTGGCGAACTCACGGCCATCCTGCCCGTGCTGCGGCGCCTGGGCGCGCCCATGATCGCCATGACGGGCGGCCTGCAGTCCACCCTGGCGCGTTATGCCGACCTGGTGCTCGACTGCAGCGTGGCGCGCGAAGCCTGCCCGCTCAACCTGGCCCCCACCGCCAGCACCACGGCCCAGCTGGCCATGGGCGATGCGCTGGCTGTGGCCCTGCTGGACGCCCGGGGCTTCCGCCCCGAAGACTTTGCCCGCTCGCACCCCGGCGGTGCGCTGGGCCGCAAGCTGCTCACCCATGTGAGCGACGTGATGCGCTCGGGCACCGAGGTGCCGCGCGTGGCCCCCGATGCCTCGTTCAGCGATCTCATGCGCGAGATGAGCGCCAAGGGTCTGGGCGCCTCGGCCATCGTCGATGCCGACGGGCAGCTGTTGGGCATCTTCACCGACGGCGACCTGCGCCGCCGCATCGAGGCCGGGGCGGACCTGCGGTCCACCACCGCAGCCCAGGTCATGCACGCCAACCCGCGCCGCATTGCCCCCGACGCCCTGGCCGTGGACGCCGCTGAAATGATGGAAGCCCACGCCATCACCAGCGTGCTGGTGGTGGACGCAGCGGGCGCCCTGGTGGGCGTGGTGCACATCGGCGATCTGATGCGGGCGAAGGTGATCTGACGATGGCGCTGGTTCCTCAGACCTCTCCCTCTCCGGCCCTGCAGATTGAACCGGAGCTGCTGCTGCGCGCCCAGGGCGTGCGCGTGGCCTTTTTCGACGTGGACGGTGTTCTCACCGACGGCGGCCTGTACTTCAGCGAAACGGGCGAGACCCTCAAACGGTTCAACACCCTGGATGGCCACGGCCTCAAGCTGCTGCAAAAGGCAGGCATCACCCCCGCCGTGATCACCGGTCGCGACTCTGCCCCATTGCGCGTGCGCCTCAAGGCCTTGGGCGTGGAGCACGCCGTGTTTGGCACCGAAGACAAGCGCCCCGCCGCGGAGCAGATTCTGGCCACCCTGGGCCTGACCTGGGCGCAGGCGGCTGCCATGGGCGACGACTGGCCCGACCTGCCCGTGATGCGCCGCAGCGCCTTTGCCTGCGCGCCCGCAAACGCCCAGACCGAGGTGCGCCGCGCGGCCCACTTCGTCACCCAGGTGCGCGGGGGCGACGGTGCGGCGCGCGAGCTGTGCGACCTGCTGCTGGTGGCCACGGGCCGCTATGCGGCGCTGCTGGCGGACTACACCGCATGATCCGCGTGATACGCCAGGGCTGGGACCAGCTCTCGATCTACCTGCCCGTGGTGCTGATGGGCCTGCTGGCCCTGGGCACCTGGTGGCTGGTGCGCAACGCGCCCATGCCCCAGCTGCCTGCGATTGACCGGCCCGTGCAGCACCAGCCGGACTATTTCATGAAGTCCTTTTCGGTGAAGACATTCGATGCCACGGGCCGCCTGCAGAGCGAGGTGCAGGGTGACGAGGCGCGCCATTACCCCGACACCGATACGCTAGAGATCGATCAGGTCCGCATGCGTTCGGTCAGCCTTGATGGCCGGGTCACCGTGGCCACAGCCAACCGGGCCCTGAGCAACGCCGATGGCTCCGAAGTGCAGTTGTTCGGCAACGCCATCGTCAAGCGTGAACCGCTGCCCGCCAAGCCCGGGGCGGCAGCGCAGCCCCCCATGGAGTTCCGTGGTGAGTTTCTGCATGCCTTCACCAACACCGAGCGGGTGCGTTCTGATCAGCCGGTCACGCTCACCCGTGGCAACGACCGCTTCACCGCCGACAGCATGGATTACGACAACCTCGACCAGGTGCTGCAACTACGCGGGCGCGTGCGCGGCATGATCCTGCCGGGCACCACGCGGTAGCCTCCACCTATCCTGCCTAGCCGCCCACTGTCGGAATGCACATGACCACTCCCCTTGTCTTCATCACCGGCGCATCCAGTGGCATCGGCCAAGCCCTGGCCCAGCGCTATCACCAAGCGGGGTTTCGCCTGGCTCTGGTGGCGCGGCGCACTTCCGAAGTCAAAACATGGGCAAGTGCTCAAGGAATAAGCCCTGAAAGCTATGAAATTTATAGTGCTGATGTGTCGGTGACTGACAGCATCGTGGCTGCAGGGCGCGATTGCATCGCACGCCAGGGTGTGCCGGATGTGGTGATCGCCAATGCCGGCATCAGCGTGGGCATGGACACAGCGGTGCGGGACGATATCGACGTCATGGCCCGCACCTTTGCCACCAACAACATCGGCATGGCGGCCACCTTCCAGCCGTTTGTAGACGCCATGGTGCAGCGCGGCAGCGGCACCCTGGTGGGCATCGGCAGCGTGGCCGGCATCCGGGGCCTGCCCGGCCATGGCGCCTACTGCGCCAGCAAGGCGGCTGTCATCAGCTACTGCGAAAGCCTGCGGGGTGAATTGCGCCCCCACGGCGTGCGCGTGGTGACGGTGTCGCCGGGCTACATCGACACCCCCCTCACGCAACAGAACCGCTACAGCATGCCGTTTTTGATGCAGCCCGCCGATTTTGCCGACCAGGCGTTTCGCACCATTCAGGCGGGCGTGAGCTACCGGGTCATCCCCTGGCAAATGGGCGTGGTCGCCAAGCTGCTGCGCATGCTGCCCAACCCATTGTTTGACAAGGTGCTGGCGGGCCGCCCGCGCAAGCGCCGCCAGAGCGAAATGCAGTAGGGGCGGGATTGCACAAGGCGCCCCAAGGCGCCGGGGGCGATGGATATTGCTATCTCGACGTGCAGCTGCCATGAAAAAGGGCCCTGAAGGGCCCTTGTGACAGAAAAACGGGTGTGGTTCAGTAGCCGCCGTTGCCGCCGCCACCGTAGCCACCACCGCCGCCATTGCGGCCGCCGCCACCACCGTTGCGCGAACCCGAGCCGTACGGGCTGCGAAAGCCACCTTCGCTGCGGCCACCGCCGCCATAGCTCCCGCCACCACCTTCGCGGCCGCCGCCGTAGCCACCGCCGCCGCCCTCGCGGCCACCACCATAGCCACCGCCGCCTTCACGGCCGCCGCCATATCCGCCACCACCGCTGCGGCCGCCGCCGTAGCCGCCGCCACCACCACCGCCGAAACCACCGCTACGGGGTGGGCGTGGTTCCATGGGGCGGGCTTCGTTCACCACAATGCTGCGGCCGCCGAGGGGTTGGCCGTTCATGCCGTTGATGGCGGCCTGGGCTTCTGCGTCGCTGCCCATCTCCACAAAGCCAAAGCCTTTGGAGCGACCCGTGTCGCGCTCCATCATGACCTTGGCGCTGGTCACGGCACCGAACTGGCCAAAGGCCTGTTCCAGATCACCGTCGCGCACCGAGTAAGGCAGGTTGCCGACGTACAGTTTGTTGCCCATCGAGGGACTCCTCAAAAACACATGGATAAAGCGATGGAGTCCCCAAAACGCAGCCAGCTAATCTCAATGACGCTCTCAGCGCGAAACTGACGGATCACCGCAAACTTGAAATGCGGGCCAAACCCGCCAGACCATTATGCGCCACACTTTTGGGGAAAAAGCAAGGGGCTTTGCGCGCTGTGGTGTCCGTGCCGCGCCAGAACGCAAAAAGGAGCCCGAAGGCTCCTTTTTTTGCCGTCGGCAGGCCCTGAGGACTGCCGATAAGGACTTATTAGTAGCTGCTACGGCCACCGCCGTAACCACCACCGCCGCCACCGCCGTAGCCGCCGCCACCGCTACGGCCACCGCCGTAACCGCCGCCGCCGCCATTGCCGCCACCGAAGCCACCGCTACGGGGAGCGCGGGGCTCCATAGGACGGGCTTCGTTGACCACGAGGTCACGGCCACCGAAGTTTTGACCATGCACGCCTTGGATGGCGGCTTGGGCTTCAGCATCGCTGCCCATTTCGACAAAGCCGAAACCCTTGGAGCGGCCGGTGTCACGTTCCATCATGACCTTGGCGCTGCCAACCGAGCCGTACTGGCTGAAGGTCTGCTGCAGATCTTCGTCGCGGAAAGAGTAGGGCAGGTTGCCCACGTAAAGTTTGTTGCCCATGAAGGACTCCTGAAAAAACACAAAAACGCGATGGAGCCCGACGCAATCAACAAACCTGTGACGACTTCAAAGACGCGAAACTGACCATTCACCGCTAAGCTAACTGCCCTTCTGCAAGCAGAAAAGCGAATCCATTATTAATCACTTTATGGGGCCCGTGGGGTTTTATTTCTGGGCAGATGGGCTCAAAACCCCGGGGCAGCGTGGTTTTTCGGGGAATTTCAGGGCAAACCATAGGGTAAAATCCGTGGGTCTTTGGGGAGTAGCCCGCCCGGCCGCGCAATGCGCCGGGGGCATGCGTCAACACACTTGGGTTCTTTGAGACCTATGGCGTATGCGGTTTTTGAGCTGGGCGAGACCATTGACTGCAAACCGATCCACATGGCCGGAGTCGGGGTGCAGTCAATGCGTTTTCCACCCATCCGGCCGGATAGGACCCCCTCCCCCATGGAAGCCTTCTTCATTTCCACCGCCATCGTCGCGCTCGCCGAGATGGGCGACAAGACGCAGCTGCTCGCTCTGGTGCTGGCAGCACGCTTTCGCAAACCCTGGCCCATCGTGCTGGGTATCCTGGTGGCCACGCTGGTCAATCATGGCCTGGCCGGCGCTGTCGGTGCCTGGGTGACCACCTTCCTGGGCCCCCAGGTGCTGCGCTGGATTTTGGGCGCCTCATTCATCGCCATGGCGGTCTGGATGCTGATCCCCGACAAGCTGGACGAAGGCGAAGCCGACGGATCGCCACGCTGGGGTGTGTTTGGCACCACCGTGGTCGCATTCTTCCTGGCTGAGATGGGCGACAAGACCCAGATTGCCACGGTCATGCTGGCTGCCAAATACAACGCTTACCTCTGGGTGGTGGCGGGCACCACGTTGGGCATGATGCTGGCCAATGCGCCCGTGGTCTGGCTGGGCGAGCGCATCACGCGCAAGGTGCCCATCCGCGCGGTACATCTGGTGTCTGCTGCCATCTTTCTGGTGTTGGGGCTGCTGGCGATTTTTTCGTCCGCAGGCTGACCTGATCGGTGCGACGGGCTGGGCGACGCGGCGCTGCTTTGGTATATTTGCCAGACGCGCCGATTTGCCACAGCTTGCGGGCGCTTTATAAATTCTGCTAAAGACCCGTCCGACACACCTGCCCGGCCTCGTTTTTAGCGACGCCGGGTATTTTTTTGCCGAGGTTTTGCCCTCGGTGACAGCGGCTCCTCAAGGGGCTTGCGGCGTGTGCAAGCGGTGGAACGTGAGGGCTTACCAGTTCCAACTATGTCGTTCATCGCCACACCCCAGTCCATGCATTTCCCGGATGCGCTGCCGCTGCAAAGCGGCGCGTCCATCCGCGACTACCACCTGGCCTTTGAGACCTACGGCACGCTCAATGCCGACTGCTCGAACGCCGTGCTCGTGTGCCACGCCCTCAACGCCTCGCACCATGTGGCGGGCGTGTACGCCGGGCAGGACAAGAGCGAAGGCTGGTGGGACAACATGATCGGCCCCGGCAAGCCCGTGGACACCGACCGCTTCTTCGTCATCGGCGTGAACAACCTGGGCTCGTGTTTTGGCTCCACCGGGCCCATGCACCACCACCCGGACACCGGCGAGGTTTATGGCGCGGACTTCCCCGTGGTCACAGTGGAAGACTGGGTCAACGCCCAGGCGCGGTTGCTGGACCGTCTGGGCATCCAGCAACTGGCGGCTGTGCTGGGTGGCAGCCTGGGCGGCATGCAGGCGCTCAGCTGGACGCTGCAGTACCCCGAGCGCATGCGCCACGCGGTGGTGGTGGCCAGTGCGCCCAACCTCACGGCCGAGAACATCGCCTTCAACGAAGTCGCCCGCCGCGCCATCGTGACCGACCCGGATTTCCACGGCGGCCACTTTTACCGCCACGGCGTGATCCCCAAGCGTGGCCTGCGCATTGCCCGCATGATCGGCCACATCACGTACCTCAGCGACGACGTGATGAACGAGAAGTTCGGGCGTCAGCTGCGTGAAGGTATCGACCTGAAATACAGCACGCAGGACATCGAGTTCCAGATCGAAAGCTACCTGCGCTACCAGGGCGATAAGTTCAGCGACTACTTCGACGCCAACACCTACCTGCTCATCACCCGGGCGCTGGACTACTTCGACCCCGCGCGCACCCATGCCGGCAACCTCACGCGGGCCCTGGCCCGGGCGCAGGCCAGGTTCCTGCTGGTGAGCTTCACCACCGACTGGCGCTTTTCGCCCAAGCGCAGCCGCGAGATCGTGAAGGCCCTGCTCGACAACCGCCGCAGCGTGAGCTACGCCGAGATCGACGCGCCCCACGGGCACGATGCCTTTTTGCTCGATGACGCCCGATACATGGGCGTCATGCGCTCTTACTTCGATAGCATTGCCAAGGAGTTGCAACCATGACCGAAAAAGCGGCGATGCAAGCCCTGGCGCGCTTGGTGCCCCCCGGCTCGCGCGTGCTCGACCTGGGCTGTGGCAACGGCGCCATGCTCGACTACCTGCAGCGCGAGCGCGGCTGCAGCGGCTATGGTGTGGAGATCGACGACGCCAACGTGCTGGCCTGCGTGCAGCGCGGGGTGGATGTGATCCAGCTCAACCTCGACGAGGGGCTGGCCATGTTCGACGACAACAGCTTTGACGTGGTGCTGCAGATCGACACGCTGCAGCACCTGCGCAATGCCGAAACCATGCTGCGCGAGACCGCGCGCGTGGGCCGCACGGGTGTGGTGGCGTTTCCCAACTTTGCGCACTGGCCCAACCGCCTGTCCATCCTGCGCGGACGCATGCCCGTGACGCGGCGCCTGCCTTACCAGTGGTACGACACGCCCAACATCCGCGTGGGCACCTACAAGGACTTCGAAGTGCTGGCCACCAAGAACAGCCTGCGCATCCTGGATTCCTTCGGGCTGCAGGATGGACAGGAAGTGCGCTGGCTGCCCAACGCGCGCGCG
This sequence comes from Acidovorax sp. K2F, assembly GCF_025246485.1. Classification (NCBI taxonomy): domain Bacteria; kingdom Pseudomonadati; phylum Pseudomonadota; class Betaproteobacteria; order Burkholderiales; family Comamonadaceae; genus Acidovorax; species Acidovorax sp. K2F. The sequence continues at coordinate 20,039 of NZ_JAOBSQ010000001.1, read as the reverse complement.
GGCACGGCCGTCTTCCACTTCGAACACGCGTAGCGCTTACCGGGGTGTACGCCCCGGCGACACGCCGCTGTCAAGCGCATCGGCTAAGGTGCGGGCTCCGTTTGTAGGAGACCCGCATGAAACGCATTGCACTGCGCGCCGTGACCGCTGCCGCGCTGTTGACCACCTGGGCGCTGGGCGCCGTCGCCCAGGCCTGGCCGCCCACCCCCACCGTCATTGCCCACCGGGGCGCATCGGCCCTGCGGCCCGAGCACACGCTCGCCGCGTACCAGAAGGCCATTGACGACGGCGCCGACATCATCGAGCCCGACCTGGTCATCACCAAGGACGGCGTGCTGGTGGCGCGGCACGAGAACGCCATCGCCATCCTGGGCGCCGATGGCTCTGTGAAGGAAGCCACCACCGACGTGGTGGACCGCCCCGAGTTTGCGGGCCGTAAAACCACCAAGACCATCGACGGCCAGGCCATCACCGGCTGGTTCACCGAAGACTTCACGCTGGCCGAGCTCAAAACCCTGCGCGCCCGCGAACGCATCCCTGCACAGCGCCCGGCCAACGTGGCCTATAACGGCCAGTTCGAGGTGCCCACATTGCAGGAAGTGATCGACCTTGCCAAGGCGGCGACGGCCAAGACCGGTCGCACCATCGGCATCTACCCCGAGACCAAACACCCCACCTACTTCCAGTCCATCGGCCTGCCGCTGGAGGCGCCACTGCTGGCCGTGCTGGAGAAGAACGGCTGGAACCACAAGGACGCGCCCGTGTTCGTGCAGTCGTTCGAGGTCAGCAACCTGCAGGCGATCCGCAAGCTCAGCAGCGTGCGTCTGGTGCAGCTGGTTGCCCCTTCGGGCCGGCCATATGACTTTGTGGCCCAGGGCGCGGCCAACACGCGCGCTTATGCCGACCTGATCACGCCCGAGGGCCTGAAGCAGGTGGCCACCTACGCCAACGCCATTGGGCCATTCAAGACCCTGGTGGTGCCGGTGAAGGACGGTGTGCCCGGCGAGCCCACGCCGCTGGTCGCGCAGGCCCATGCCGCCGGGCTGGCAGTGCACATCTGGACGCTGCGGCCCGAAAACGCCTTCCTGCCCGCCGGTCTGAAGAAGGCGCCGATCACTGATGGCATCGTGCGCGGCGACAGCGTGGCCGAGATCACGGCCTATCTGCGCGCGGGCATCGACGGTTTCTTCACCGACGACTCGGCGGTGGGCCGTGCTGCAGTGCAGGCCTTCACGGCGAAGGCGACGAAGTAACAGGTGCCGGGCGCGGCTTGCCCGGCGCGGAGCGTGCCCCCTGGCGCAATCCCAGTTGCCGCGCCTTCTCCACCCACACTGCCAACCGGTCGGCGCTGGCGCTGCGCACGGGGCCAAAGCTGTGCACCTGCACGGGCCGGATGCCGCAGAACTCCAGGATGGCCTTCTTCATCTGGTGGTGCCCCGGCATGCGCGTGACCCAGCGGAAGTACCAGGGCGGCGAGTCCATGGTCACCAGCAGCTCGGCCGATCGGCCGGTCAGCAGCTTGTCCCACAGCGATGAGCCTTTGCGGTACTTGAAGGCATAGCCGGGCAGCAGCACGCGGTCGATAAAACCCTTGAGCAGCGCGGGCATGGCGCCCCACCAGATGGGGTACACCCACACCAGGTGGTGCGCCCAGCTGATGTCAGCCTGTGCGGCCAGCAGGTCGGGTTCCAGCGGCTGGGCAGCGCCATAGCCCTGGAACAGGGGGTTGAAGGTCAGCTGACCCACGTCCAGAAAGCGCACCTGCGCCCCGGCGTGCCGGGCGCCCTCGGCATAGGCACGTGCCATGCCCGCGCACAGGCTCCCGGCGGCGGGGTGGCCCAGAATGACCAGAATGTTGTGTTGCTCTGCCACAGACGCTCCATCTCGGTGTTGTTGATGGCGCCATGGTCACCTTGCCCCACGGGGCAGAGTCAAGCGGTCAGGTCAAGTTGCGGTGGATCTCGCAGCGCCCGCTGTGGTCAATGCACTAAATTGCGCGGGGTTGTGCGCTGGAGGTGCCACCGCCAGTATGGAGGGCGCAGCGCAGGCTTCGGGTGCCACGGGCACGGCCAGCGTGTCGCAGGTGTGCAGCTCGGCTTCCAACAGCGCCAGCTGCGCGTCCAGCGCTGACAGGCGCGCCAGCTCCTGCGCCACGGCGGCCCGCCGCCCGGCCACCAGTTGGGCCATGCGGTCCCAGCCTGCAGCGGTGTCGATGCGGGGCAGCCCGTCCAGCTCCGACAGCCGAAAACCCAGCGCCTGGGCCCGGCGGATCAGCAACACGCGCGCCACATCGGCCTCGCCATAGTGGCGGTAGCTGCCCGCGCGCGCCACCGTGCCCAGCAGGCCCCGTGACTCATACAGCCGGATGGCCTTGGGCGTGGTGCCGGTGCGTTGGGCGAGTTCTCCGATGCGCATGGGTGATCCTGAGATTGCTATAAAATGTGTAGCTTTAAAGGCATATGAAACTAGCGCTAGAAGCGAATTTGGCACAAATTCAGGCTCCACGGCGCTCTGGGCGGGCAATGGGCTCGTTGGCTACACGATAAGCTGCGGCGCTTTGAAGTTGCCTCTTCGCACTGCCCCCCATGCCCCAGTTTGCCGCCCACCTGAGCCTGATGTACACCGAGCTGCCCTTGCTCGACCGTTTTGCGGCTGCGGCGCACGACGGGTTCCGGGCGGTGGAACTGCACTTCCCCTACGCTTTCGAGCCCCGCGAGATCGCTGCCCGGCTGCAGGACAACGGCCTGCAGCTGGTGCTGTTCAACGCCCCGGCGGGCGGGTTCAAGCCCACCGACATGGCCCACGCCTGGGACCAGGGCGCACGGGGCCTCGCCGCGCAGCCGGGGCGGGAGGCAGAGTTTCGCGCCGGAGTGCTGGAGGCCCTGCGGTATGCCGAGCAACTGTGCTGCCCGTTCATCAACCTGCTGTGCGGCACCGTGCCGCCGGGGGTGGAGCGCGAATCGCTCAAGGCCCTGTGCGTGGGCAACCTGCGCTGGGCGGCAGAGCAGGCCGCGCGTGCAGGGTGTGACATCCTCATCGAGCCCACCAACCTGCGCGACGTGCCGCGTTATTTCCTGAACCGGCAGGACCATGCGCACGAGCTGCTCGATGCGGCCCAGGTGCCCCACCTGAAGGTGCTGATGGACCTGTACCACTGCCAGCTGGTGGAGGGGGACCTGCACGGCAAGCTGCAGCGTTACCTGCCCACGGGCCGCGTGGCCCACATCCAGGTGGCGGGCGTGCCCACACGCAATGAGCCCGACCGGGGCGAGCTGCACTACCCGTTCCTGCTCGACACCATCGACGCCCTGGGCTACACGGGCTGGGTGGGGTGCGAATACACCCCGGCGGCAGGCACGTCACAGGGGCTCGGCTGGCGGGACTTGGCCCTGCGCAGCCGCGCCCCGCACCCCGCATAGATCGTTTCGGCGGTCGGCACCAATACGCGCGAATGCGTAAGGGAATGCGTGAATAAATGTAACAAGGTGCTGCGCTTAGAGTGAATGCAGACCGGCCCAGCCGGCTTTTCGCATTCCATTCCAGGAGACACCCCGCATGCCCGCATCCCTTGCCAACAACCGATCCGTCGCGCGCCAGGTCACGTTGACCGCCATTGCGCTGGTGGCCTTGGTGCTGGTGCTGGTGGGGCTGGCGATTGCCGTGCTGACCGAGCGCAGCACCCGCGCCCAGGTGGTGGCCAGCGTGGGCGACACGGCACAGAGCGTGGCGCAGTCGCTGGACGCGGCCGACAACACCAACCGCGAGCTGGTGCAGCTGACCATGAAGGGCTTTCAGCGCTACTTCGAGGCCGCCATGCAGCTCGACGAAGCCTCGGGCGAGCTGCGCAGCTACGGCGCGCTGGTCAACGAGGACTATGGCTCGGTCGACAAATTCGCCAGCGAGACGGGCGGCATTGCCACCGTGTTCGCCAAGAAGGGCGACGATTTCATCCGCATCACCACCTCGGTCAAGAACGACAAGGGCGAGCGCCAGATGGGCACGCCGCTTGGCCGCACCGACCCGGCCTACGCCACGGTGTCCAAGGGCGAGCCTTTTACTGGCGTCACGGTGGTGAACGGCAAGCCCTTCATGGGCCACTACCTGCCCGCCAAGGACGCCTCGGGCAAGGTCATTGCGCTGCTGTTCATCGGCAACGACATCAGCGTGTTCCACGCCATGCTGCAAAAGCAGGTGGCGCAGACGAAGTTCTTCGAACACGGCGGCACCTACGTGATCAACCCTGGCACCTCGCTGGACCAGGCCGTGTTCGTGTACCACCCCACGGCGCGCGGCAAGCGCGTGCTGGAGGCCTACCCGCAGGCGCGCCCCTTCTTTGAAGCGCTGGCTGCATCGCAGGACGGCTTTGTGCGCGAGGCCGCAGACGTGCTGGGCACCGGCGCCGAGAACCCCTGGGCGCTGGTGCGCAAGACCGGTGGCGGCTGGTGGGTGGTGGCCGAAGTGGCCGACGGCGAGGCCATGGCCAGCCAGCGGCGCGTCACGCTGGCCGTGTGGGGCCTGATGGCCGTGGCCGTGGTGCTGCTGGCCATCGGCCTGTTCGTCATGCTGCGCCGGGGCGTGAGCCGCCCGCTGCAGGACCTGACCCAGGCCATCACGCTGGTCGCGCAGGGCGACCTGACCGAAGCCTTTCACACCACGCGGCGCGACGAGATCGGCGCGCTGGTGCAGGAGGTGGAGGGCATGCGCCAGCGCTATACGCAGATGCTGCAGCAGGTGCGCAATGCCGTGGACAGCATCACCACCGCCAGCGCCGAGATTGCCAGCGGCAACCAGGATCTGTCGGCCCGCACCGAGGCCACGGCCAGCAGCCTGGCGCAGACCGCACAAAGCATGGAGCACCTGACCTCCACCGTGCGCCAGTCGGCCGACGCCGCGCGCCAGGCCAACCAGCTGGCCAGCACCGCGGCCGAGGTCGCCGCGCGCGGCGGCCAGGTGGTGGGCGAGGTGGTCACCACCATGGGCGACATCAACCAGAGCTCGCGCAAGATCGCCGACATCATCGGCGTGATTGATTCGATCGCGTTCCAGACCAACATCCTCGCGCTCAACGCTGCGGTGGAAGCCGCCCGCGCGGGTGAGCAGGGCCGGGGTTTTGCCGTGGTGGCCAGCGAAGTGCGCAACCTGGCCGGGCGCAGCGCCGAGGCGGCGCGCGAGATCAAGGCGCTGATTGGTGCGTCCGTAGAGCGGGTGGAATCGGGCGCGCGCCTGGTGCAGAACGCGGGCAGCACCATGGACGAGATCGTGGGCTCGGTCAAACGGGTGGGCGACATCATTGGCGAGATCACGGCCGCATCGACCGAACAGTCCGACGGCATCGGCCAGGTCAACACCGCCGTCAACCAGCTCGACCAGATGACGCAGCAGAACGCCGCGCTGGTGGAGCAATCGGCCGCCGCTGCGCAAAGCCTGCGCGAGCAGGCCACGCGGCTGGCCGGGGCGGTACAGGTGTTCAAACTCTCGCGGGGCGACGGCGCGGCGACCCACGGTGGCCTGGGTTACTCGGCGCGCGAGGCCCTGGCTGCGCCCATGGCGCAGACCGGCGACGGCGAGGGACAGCACGCGCCCGGCAGCGGAGCCCGGGCGCCCGCCCAGCTGCAATAGGGCGCACGAATGGTGGGGGTGGTCATCCGGCGGTTTGCGGTCTGTGGCCCTTGGTTTATGCTGGTCTGATTCCTTTCACTCCCCCGCCCACCTGCATCCATGGCCGCCCACGTCCCCACCATGCTGGCAATGATCATTGCCAGCTCCCTCATGATGGCGGCCTCCATGGCCGTGGTGGGCTGGGGTCGGCGACGCGACGGCCTGGGTCGCTGGGCGGCGGCCCTGCTGGTCAACGCCATCGGCCACTTGCTGATCATGCTGCGCGGCCTGATTCCCGATGTGTTGTCCATCGTGGTCGGCAACCTGATGTTGTCCAGTGTGTTCGTGGGCATGATCGCAGCGGTCTATCAGTTCCAGGGGCGCCCCGTGCGCTGGCCCGTGCTGCTGGCACCACCGCTGCTGGTGCTGGTTTTTGTCTCGGTGTTCATCGACAACTTTCCGGCGCGGGTGAGTTTTGTGGGCCTGGTCATCGGGCTGCAGGCCGTGTGGGCGTTGCTGGCGGCGCTGTCGCACCGGCACGCCACCGTGGGGCGCGGGCAGTGGCTGCTGGTGGCGGGTCTGTCGCTGGAGGCCGTGGTGCTGGGGGGGCGTGCGCTGGTGGCCATCAGCACCCATTCCGAGGCCACCAACATCCTGCAAAGCAGCGCGCTGCAGACGCTGACTTTTCTGGCCACCTTCTCGGTGGTACTCGTCAGCTCGGTGGGTTTTGTGTTCATGTCGCGCGACCGGGCCGACGAAAACAACCGCGTGCTGGCCGCGCTGGACCCGCTCACCGGCGTGGCCAACCGCCGCTCGCTGATCGCGGCGCTGGATCGCGACGTGGCCCGCGCCCAGCGCATGCGCGAGCCCATGGCCCTGATGATGGTGGACATCGACCACTTCAAGGACGTGAACGACCAGTACGGCCATCCGGCGGGGGACCGCGTGTTGTGCAGCGTGGTCAACGTCCTGCGCCAGCGCGTGCGTGCGCAGGACTTGGTGGGCCGCTACGGGGGCGAAGAGTTCATGGTGCTGCTGCCCGACACCGGCCTCGTGGGGGCCGAGCAGCTGGCGCGCGAGCTGTGCAAGGCGGTCGAGGAGTCCCGCTGCCCCGCCGACGGCGTGCCCGGCCCCGGCATTGCGGTCACGGTGAGCATTGGCGTGTTTGGCGGGCGGCTGGAGTCGGGTGACAGCTGGGACATGCTGATTGCTGCCGCCGACCGCGCGCTGTACCAGGCCAAGAACAACGGCCGCAACCGCGTCGAGGTGGCTACGGGCCTGCGCCGCCCCAGCGCCCAGCTGGCGGCCCAGGCCAATCCCGAGACCCTGCCCGAGTCTCTGTATTGATCGATGGCGCCCGGCGGGGGGTTGTGTTGGAATGGCGGATTGATCACCTTCTGCCTTCAGGAGCCCCACCATGAACGCCCGCGTGCCCTCCCAAGTCCTTCAGCCTGAGCTTGCCCTGCAGCGTGTCAGCCAGGCCTGGGACAGTGACATTGTTCGCCAGCTCACCGACTACATCGCCATCCCTGCCAAGTCCCCCACGTTCGCTGCCGACTGGGCCGAGCTGGGCCTGCTCGACACCGTGGTGCGCAACGCCGCCGCCTGGGTGGAGTCGCAAAAGGTCGAGGGCCTGACGCTCGAAATCGTGCGCCTGGAAGGCCGCACCCCGGTGCTGTTCTTCGAGATCGCCGCCACCCAGCCCGGCGCCACCGACACCGTGCTCATGTACGGCCATTTGGACAAGCAACCCGAGTTCTCTGGCTGGCGCAGCGACCTGGGCCCTTGGACGCCCAAGTACGAAGACGGCAAGCTCTACGGCCGGGGCGGCGCCGATGACGGCTATGCGGTGTACGCCAGCATCGCTGCGGTGCAGGAACTCAAGCGCCAGAACGTGCCGCACCCGCGCATCGTGGGTCTGATTGAAACCTGCGAGGAAAGCGGCTCGCGCGACCTGCTGCCCTACATCGATGCACTGAAGCCTCGCATGGGCAACGTGGCGCTGGTCGTGTGCCTGGACTCGGGCGCCGGCAACTACGACCAGCTGTGGCTCACCACCAGCCTGCGCGGCATGGCCAGCGGCACGCTCAAGGTCGAGATCCTGACCGAGGGCATCCACTCGGGCGATGCCTCGGGCCTGGTGCCCTCGTCGTTCCGCATCATGCGGCAGGTGCTCGACCGGCTGGAAGACAGCGCCACCGGCCGCCTGCTGCCCCAGAGCTTCCATTGCGAAGTGCCCGCCGACCGGCTGGCCCAGGCCCGCGCCACGGCGGCCATCCTGGGCGAAGAGGTGTACCGCCGCTTCCCCTGGGCGCACTACGACTGCGGCGGCTCCACCACGTTTGCACTGCCCACCACCACCGACCCGGTGCAGGCATTGCTCAAGCGTACCTGGGAGCCCACGCTCAGCGTCACCGGTGCCGAGGGCTTCCCGGCGCTGCAGGACGCGGGCAACGTGCTGCGGCCCTACACCGCCTTCAAGCTCAGCCTGCGCCTGCCCCCGCTGGTGGACGCCGCGCAAGCCGTGCAGGACCTGAAGGCGCTGCTGGAAGACAACGCGCCCTACCAGGCCAAGGTCACCTTCCAGAGCGGCGGCGGTGCCACGGGCTGGAATGCCCCGGCCACCACACCCTGGTTCGAGCAGGCGCTCAACGAGGCTTCGCAGGCGCACTTTGGCGCGCCCTGCGGCTACATTGGCCAGGGCGGCACCATTCCGCTCATGAACATGCTCAGCGAAGGCTTTCCCACCGCGCAGATGATGGTGTGTGGCGTGCTGGGCCCCAAGAGCAACGCGCATGGCCCCAACGAGTTTTTGCATGTGCCCTATGCCAAGCGCCTCACCGCCTCCGTGGCACACGTGATGGCGGCCATGGCCCAGCAGGCAGCCGCTGCGGCCACGGCCCCCTGACACCAGAGGGCGCCACACCGGGCGCCCTGGGTGCTCTTCCTCACGCCTTCCATCACCGGGTCACACCATGGAAAAACGCGCCTTTCTCCACGCCTGCTCTGCAGCTGCCCTTGCCACTCTCGCGCCGGCGTCCGGTACGGCCCAGACCCCGGCTGGCAGCAGCACACCGGGCCCTCTTCACACGCTGACCGGTACCAACAGCGAAGGCAAACCGGTCATGCTGACGGACTATGCGGGCAAGGTGTGTCTGGTGAGCTTTTTCACCGCTGGCTGCGCTCTGTGCACCAACGAGTTGCGCCTCATGCGCGAGTTTTACACCGCCAATCGCCAGCGCGACTTTGTGCTGCTGGGCGTGAACATGGATGAGAAGGCTGCTGACTTCATGCAGTACATCGAGCTGCTCAAGGTATCAGTGCCCGCCGAGCAGCGTTTTCCCATTGCCTGGCGAAACGCTGAGGGGCACAAGGACAGTTTTGGCGCCATTTCGCGACGTCCCACGCACTTCGTGCTCAACCGCAAGCACCAGCAAGTGCTGCGGCGCGAGGGCAATTTCCTGCCCACCGACTGGGATGACCTCTGGGTATCTCTGGCTTGAAAACCCCGGAGCAGCTTCGCCCGATCAGGGGTCACGCTCTCTGGGTCTTGCCGGCAGTACAAGCCTGACCATTTAGTGCATCGGGTATTTGGGTGCGCCGGGTATGCTGTCCCATCGCGTCTCGAATGCCCTGCTTTCCATGACTTCTGACGAACTGCTTCCTTCGACCCTGACCACCTTCACCGCGAGCGATGGCGAGAACCTGGCTGTGCAGGACTGGCCCCTGCCGCAGGGCGAGCCCTGCCGGGGGACGGTGCTGCTGGTGCACGGCCTGGGCGAGCATGTGGGCCGCTACGACGCGCTGGCCCGCCGCCTCAACGACTGGGGGTTTGCGGTGCGGGGCTACGACCAGTACGGCCACGGCGAATCGGCCGGGCCGCGCGGCGGGCTCACGTCGGACATGCGCCTGCTGGACGATCTGGCAGACCTGGTGGACGCCACCCGCGCCCGCATGCCGGCAGGGCAACCCCTGATGCTGCTGGGCCACAGCATGGGCGGGCTGGTGGCCTCGCGGTTTGTGTCCCTGCACCTGCGGCCGGTGGATGCGCTGGTGCTGTCCTCCCCCGCGCTCGATGCCGGCCTGGGCGCCGTGCAAAAGCTGCTGCTGGCCACGCTGCCGCGCATCGCGCCCAACCTGCGCGTGGGCAACGGGCTGGACGCGCAGTACCTTTCGCACGACAGCGCCGTGGTGGCGGCCTACCTGGCCGATCCGCTGTGCCACGACCGCATCAGTGCCCGCCTGGCCCGCTTCATCGCCGAGGGTGGCCCCGCCACCGTGGCCCGCGCTGCGCACTGGAGTGTGCCCACGCTGCTGATGTGGGCGGGCAGCGACAAGCTGGTCAACCCCGCCGGCAGCCGTGCGTTTGCGGCGGCCGCACCCCAGGCCGTGGTGCATTCGCACTGCTTTGAGCCCTTGTTCCACGAGCTGTTCAACGAAAGCCCTGAGCTGGCGGAGCCGGTGTTCGACCTGTTGCGGCAGTGGCTGGTGCGGCGCTGTCCCGTGGTGGCCTAGGCGCACGGGCCGTTTTTTGGATAAAAAGGCCTTCAAGCGCTAGTGCATCATGCGTCAGTAGCTATCATTTTTGAACTGATGGAGATAGCGTCGGTAGTACGGACCGGCGCAACCGCCTGTGGTGGACGACCGTGCCGTAGACGCCCAGCGCGTACACCACCAGCAGCACCGCGGCCATCAGCAGGCCGCCGCTGGTACAGGTGTCCAGGCTGTCCAGAAAATCACTCCAGCCGGGTTCCTCACGCATCTCCAGGTCATTCCACACCCACAGCACCTTGGCGGCGGTGAAGTAAACGAACATGAGCACGGCGGCGATGCGGCTGCGGCGGTAGATGCCCCACGCGAGCACCCCGCAGATACCTACGTCCAGCCACATCCACGGGGTGAACGTCACCCCGTTGGAACCCAGTGCGGCACCGGTCGTGTTGGCTGCGGTGAGTGCAAACGTCACCAAGGCAGCCCCCCAGGCCCAGCGAATGCAGTGTTGTGCGGCGCGGCTGGGGGTTGTGGGTTGGGGGCCGGGTGTCACAGCCAGCCGTTGTCGCCCAGCATGACCTTCTTGTAGTAGTCGCGGTTGGCCATCATGGCAAACAGGGCGACCCATGCGCCGGTGTAGTGCACCCGGCTCAGCAGGTGCCCAAAGCCCGCCACCGTCACCAGCGTTTCCAGCACCAGGATGCCCGCAATGCCCAGCCCCCAGTACGCCAGCCCCTTTTTCCACATGCCCTTGGCGATGTAATAAAACGGGCCGAACAGGCCCGCCAGCAGGTTGAAGGTGCACGCCGTGCGCTCAAAGAAGCTCAGGTCCTTGAGCTTGGTGAGCTTGAGTCCCCCCGCCCGTTCTATCAGTGCAAAGCGTTTTTGCCAGACTTTGGGCAAGTCGGTGGGCACCGCCGTGGGGGTGCCACTGGCTGCGGCCGATGCCGCTTGGGGCGTTGCAAATGGAGTGCCTTCGTTCATGCTGAAAATTCCCTCGGTCGTGTGTTGTTGTGTGTGCCGCAGTGCTTGCCGATGGGCCCGCCTTGCACGGCGCCCGCGATGCTAGGGGCACACCCGTGGGAATTTTTGTGAGCAGTCCTCTGAGTTGTTTGCAGCGGTAACGCGCTGGCCCCGCCGAGGGCGCAGGGTGGTGATGAAAATAGCTGCCAGTGCTTTCAAATCAAGTGCTGGCAGCTATCACTTTTGAAGCAATCCGCCCAGCATCCCCAGTAGGTCGTTAGCATTGCCAAACCCGCCATGGGGAGCCTGGCCCTGGGGGCTCAGGTGGTCGACCAGGCCCGGCAACACCTGGGCCAGCTGCCCGGCGGCTGCACCGGGGGCCACACCCAGCTGCGCGGCCATCTGCAACAGGGGGCCGCTGCCCAACACCTGCGACAGCTGCTCACCCGAGATCGCCTGGTTGGGCCCGGCGCTCAGCCACGACGCAATCACGTTGCCCAGCCCGGCTTGCTGGAACTTGGCTATCAGCCCCGGAAGGCCGCCCACCGGGCCATCGTTGCTGATCAGGGACATCACGGCCTGCACCAGTTGCGGGTTTTGTGCGGCCAGGCTGATCAGCCCTCCCAGGCCACCACCGGCCCCACCCGCCGCAGCGGCGCCACTGCCACCTTGCGACGCGTTGTTGATGACGGCACCCAGAACGGAATCGAGCAAACCCATGGTGTTCTCCTGCAGAGGGATGAAGGGCGGCAGTGTGCCAGCCCGGACGGAACCACCCATGGTACGCACCTCGGCGGCGCCTTCGTGTCAACAATCGTGAACGGGGGGCGCCGCTGCGGTGCCGTGCGACTACCTGGTGCGGGGTGGGCGCTTTTCCAGCAGCGGCGCACTCACGCCCTGCACCCCCACCAGCCCCAGCACCGTGACCAGCGAGGTCTGGGCGCCCTTCCAGGCATCCGTCAGGTCGATCCACTCCGACAGCGCGTGGAAGCCGCCCGTCTTGCCGCCGCCCCCGATCACGATGGCGGGGATGCCCAGCGCCATGGGCACGTTGGCATCGGTGCTGGCACCGGCCAGCACCGTCTTGCGGCCAAAGGCGGTGTTGGCGCGCACGGCAGCCTCGACGATCAACGCGTCGGCGGCGGTGCGGCCACCGGGCCGGTCGCCGATGAGCTTGGTCGATGCGCTCAGGGTGTTCACGCCCCAGCGTGCGTTCTCCTCGGTCACGGCGCTGTCCACGGCGGCCAGCACCTGCTTTTCGGTGGCCAGCAGCGGGGCCATTTCGTCGGAGCGGATGTCCACCGCCATGCGCGCATCGGGCGCGATGGTGTTGACGGACGTGCCGCCGCCCACCGTGCCCACGGTGAAGGTGGTCTTGGGGCTCTTGGGCGTGCGGATCTCGGCGATCTTGGCAATGGCGCGGCCCATGCCGTGGATGGCGCTGGGCACCTCGCCGAACGCGGCGTAGCTGTGGCCGCCGGGGCCCTTGAAGGTCACCTCGTGGCGGTGGCTGCCCGTGCCCAGCACCAGCACCGTGCCATCGGGCGCGGGCTCCAGCGCCACCATGCCGTCGATGTCCAGGTGCTCCTTGAACAAATGCTTCATGCCGCGCAGGTTGCCCAGCTCTTCCTCGCCCACATTGCCCACAAACACCAGGTCGCCCACGGTGGTGATCTTCTGGTCGTTCAACACCTTGAGCCACGACAGCAGCACGGCCAGTCCGCGCGTGTTGTCGGAAATGCCGGGCGCATACAGCTTGCCGTCGCGCTCCTTCACCTTCACGTCGGTGCCGGAGGGGAACACGGTGTCCAGGTGGGCCGAGATGACCAGCTTGGGGCCGTTGCCGGTGCCCTTGCGCACGCCCACCACATTGCCTTCGGCATCGATGGCGGCGTTGGTCAGGCCCAGGGCCTGGAGCCGGGCCAGGAAGGCTTCGGCGCGCTTTTGTTCCTTGAACGGAGGCGCCTCGATCTCGGTGAGCATGCGCAGGTCTTCGGTGGCGCGGTCGTGGTCGGCCTTCACGGCGTCGAGCAGCTGCAGGATCTGGGGTGCGGCCATCAGCTGGCCATAGGCCTTGTCCACGGCAGGGCGCAGCACGGTGGGCGTGGGCGCCACGGCGCCGAACTGCGCATGGGCGGCACCGGGCAGCAAGGCGGCGCAGGCGAGGGCCATGGCACCCGCAAGGGCTGTGGCACGGAAGGTATGGAGAGGGAGAGTCATGGTGATCCAGCGAAACACGAACACAAACGGAAGGAGTGACCGGCCTGTCCAGCCATCGTGGATGGAGCCGTGGGCCGGCATGCAGTGCCATGCAATTGTTGGACCGAACCCCGCCCCCGGGCTCTGCTTTAATCTGCCCAGCCGACAGTTTTTCTTACATGCGCAAACACATCCCCAGCACCCGCGCCCTGCTTGTTTTTGATGCCGTGGCGCGCCACCACGGCGTGAGCAAGGCCGCCGAAGAACTCTGCCTCACCCACAGCGCCGTGAGCCAGCAGCTGCGTCTGCTGGAGGGCCAGCTGGGCCTGCAGCTGGTGCAGCGTGGCGCACGCGGCTCCACCCTCACCGACGTGGGCCGCCGCTACCACGCGCAGATCGTGGGCGACCTGCTGCGGCTGCAGAACCACACCCTCGAAGCCATGGCCCAGCGGCCCGATGGCGCGCGCCTGCTGGTGGGTTGCGTGCCGGTGTTTGCCGAGCGCTGGCTGCTGCCCCGGCTGCCGGCCTTCCTTGCACAGCACAAAGGCTGCAGCCTGCACCTGCAGGTGTATCCCACGCAGATCTACATGGCAGAGATTCCGTTCGACGTGGCCGTGCAGTACGACGACGCGGCCTGGCCCGGCGTGGTCCCCGCGCCCCTGATGCCCGAGGTTTGCGTGGCCGTGTGTGCACCGCAGTCGCGCCACCGGCGCGCGACAGAGCGCGGCGACTTCCGGGCCGTGCCGCTGTTGCAGCTCAGCTCCCGCCTGGGGGCGTGGGACGACTGGCTGGGCCGCGCGGGCATCACGCGCGTGCCGGCCCACACCCTGGGCGGCCACCGCTTTGATCTGTTTTCGATGCTGGTGGAGGCGGTGCGCGCCGATCTGGGTATTGGCCTGGTGCCCCGGTATTTTGTGGAGCGCGAACTGGAATCGGGCGAGCTGGTGCTGGCCCACCCGCACCACGACAGCGGTGCGCGGGGCTACAGCCTCTTTGTGGCGCCGGGGCGCCTGGAAGACCCTGCGGTGGCGGCCTTTGCACAGTGGCTGCACACCACGGCGCAGGCAGAAGGTGCTGCGGTAGGCCGGTCTTCAGGCGCCGCTTGAAACACGCTGGCGCTGCAAACCCAGCCAGGCCAGCGCCAGCCCCGTCACCACAATCGGCACCAGCGAACCGGCGTTCAATAGCGTCCAGCCCTGCGTGGTGACCAGCACGCCCGACGAGAACGCGCTCAGCGCCAGCGTGGCGTACACGCAGAAGTTGATGGCCGCCTGGGCGCGGTCCTTCTCCTCCGGCCGGTAGGCCGTCATGGCCAGCGTGGTGGAGCCGGTGAACAGGAAGTTCCAGCCCACGCCCAGGAAGAACAGCGCAATGCCAAAGTGGTGCAGCTCCACGCCCATCAGCGCCACCGCCACACACGCCAGATTGAGCAACACCCCCGTGCCCATGATGGGCAGCACACCAAACCGCTTGATGAGGTGGCCAGTGACAAAGCCGGGAGCGAACATGCCGATCACATGCCACTCCAGCACCAGTGCCGAGGCATCAAAGTCAAAGCCACACACCTGCATGGCCAGCGGCGTGGCCGCCATCAGCAGGTTCATCACGCCATAGCCCAGTGCGGCGCCCACGATGGCGACGATGAACGCAGGCTGGCGCATCAGCACCTTGAGCGGGCGCCCCTGCTCGCGCTGCCCCGCCGCATTGAGCACCACGGGCTGCGCCTCGAAGCGGATCGCCGCCATGCACAGCATGGACAACAGCGCCACGCCCATCAGCGCGATGTAGGCACCGGCAAACGGCACCGGAAACAGCGTGCGCGTGGCGCTGGCCAGGTTGGGGCCCGCCACCGCACCCAGCAGGCCACCGGCCAGCACCAGCGACACGGCCTTTTCGCGGTAGTCCGGCTTGGCCAGTTCGGCGGCCGCAAAGCGGTACAGGCCACCGTTGGCGCTGTAGTAGCCCGCCACCACGGTGGCCGTGCACAGCAGCCAGAAGCTGGCGCTGAACGCGGCCCAGGCACACAGCGCGGCCGACACCACGGCCACGGCCAGCCCGATCTGGAACGACACCTTGCGCCCCCATCGCGCCTGGCTGTGCGCCACCAGCGGCGTGGACAGCGCACCGCCCACCACATAGCCCATCACCGGCAGTGTGGCCATCCAGCCAAAGGGCGCGAGCTGCAGTCCCACCAGCCCGTTGATGGCGATGAAGACGACGTTGTTGGTCAGGAAAAGGCCTTGGCACAGGGCCAGCAACCACAGGTTCTTGTTCACGGCAGAGGGCGCCTTTTGGCGTCTTTATGAAATGGATGTCCCACGCAGGGCACTGGACGCAAGTCAAGGCCGGTGGGCAGTGTGGAACGCCGGGAAGGCTGGAGCACATCAAAACCCGACTGCTTTGCTCCGGCATTGTGCACTGCCGTTGATGAAGATCAGCGGATGCGCGGAGAGCCCCCCGTATGGTGGCGCCCAGTGCTGTGGCTCCCCACCGGGGCCAGCGTTTGAATGCTTGTGATGGATCCCTTGAAATCGACGGCCACCGCCTTGCCCGGGGCGGCTGGCCCTGCCATGGAACTGGTTTGCCCCGCGGGCAGCCTGCCCGCCCTGAAGGCCGCTGTGGACCACGGCGCCAACTGTGTCTACCTGGGCTTGCGCGACGCCACCAACGCGCGCAACTTTGCGGGCCTCAACTTCGACGAGGCGGCCATTGCCCAGGGCATTGGCCATGCGCATGCGCGCGGCTGCAAGGTCTTCATGGCACTCAACACCTACCCGCAGGCGGCGAACCCGGGGCCGTGGCGCAGCGCCCTGGACGAGGCGGTGGACCTGGGCGTGGACGCGGTCATCCTGGCCGACCCCGGGCTCATGCAATACGCGGTGCAGCACCACCCCCGGCTGCGGTTGCACCTGTCGGTGCAGGGCTCGGCCACCAACTACGAGGCCATCAACTTCTACCGCGAACAGTTCGGCATCGTGCGTGCCGTGCTCCCGCGTGTGCTGTCGATGGAGCAGGTACGCCAGGTCATCGACCGCACGCCGGTGGAGATCGAGGTGTTCGGTTTTGGCAGTCTGTGCGTAATGGTCGAGGGGCGCTGTGCGCTGTCGTCGTACGCGACGGGCGAATCGCCCAACACGCACGGCGTGTGTTCACCGCCGAAGGCCGTGCGCTGGGTGGAGACCCCACAGGGCCGCGAGTCGCGCCTGAACGGCGTGCTCATCGACCGCTATGCGCCCGGCGAGAACGCGGGCTACCCCACGCTGTGCAAGGGCCGCTTTGACGTGGGGGACGACGAGAACTACTACGCCATCGAAGAGCCCACCAGCCTCAACACGCTGGAGCTGCTGCCCCAGCTGCTGAAAATGGGCGTGCGCGCGATCAAGATCGAAGGCCGCCAGCGCAGCCCCGCCTATGTGGCGCAGGTCACCCAGGTCTGGCGCGAGGCCATGGACCAGTGCCTGTCCTACCCGCACCGCTATGCGCCCAAGACGCGCTGGATGGCCAGCCTGGACCAGGTGGCAGAAGGCCAGCAGCACACGCTGGGTGCCTACCACCGCCCCTGGAAGTAGTGCTTCTCCACAATGACAAAACCCCCGGAGACCGCCCCATGAAACTCTCTCTCGGCCCGCTGCTGTACTACTGGCCCCGCGACACCGTGTTCGCGTTCTACGAGGCCATGGCCGCCACGCCCGTGGACGTGGTGTACCTGGGCGAGACGGTGTGCTCGCGCCGCCACGAGCTGCGCCTGACCGACTGGCTGGCGCTGGCGCGCATGCTGCGGGACGCGGGCAAGGAAGCGGTCTTGTCCAGCCAAGTGCTCATCGAGTCCAGCGCCGACGTGGGCGTGATGCACAAGATCACAGGCAACGGCGAATTTCTGGTCGAGGCCAATGACATGGGGGCAGTGAGCTGCCTTGCGCGTGTACCCGCCGGGCCGCAGGCCTTTGTGGCCGGGCCGCACCTGAACCTGTACAACGCGCCCTCGTTGCAATGGATGGCGCAACGGGGCGCCACGCGCTGGGTGATGCCGCTGGAGATGTCGCAGGACGCGCTCGCTGCTGTGCTGGCGCAGCGGCCCGCAGGCATCGAGACCGAGGTGTTTGCCTACGGCCGCATGCCCCTGGCCTATTCGGCGCGCTGCTTCACCGCCCGGCACCGCAACCTGCCCAAGGACGACTGCCAGTTCAGCTGCCTGCAACACGCCGACGGTCTGCCGCTGCGCACGCGCGAGGGCGAGGGTTTTCTGGTGCTCAACGGCACACAAACGCAATCGGCGCGCGTCTACAACCTGGCCAACGAACTGGCGGCGATGCAGGCCCTGGGCGTGGACGTGGTGCGGCTGAGCCCGCAGGCGCAGCACATGGCGCAGGTGATCGCCGCGTTTGACGAAGCCCGCCGCGCAGTGCTTGCGCAAGAGACTGCTGAAAAGACCCCCGACTTTGCGGAGCGCATGCAGCCCTTCATGCCCGATCTGCCCTGCAATGGCTACTGGTTCGGGCGTCCAGGCCTGGAGCAGGGGCTGCAAGGGGCCTCGGGTGGTGGTGCCGCGCGGCCTGCGATGCATCCATAACGAAAAAAGCGAATTACCGCATGTACCCCGGAGAACGTTTCAACAGCATCAGCCACCTGGTGGGTGCCCTGCTCGCCACGGCAGGCACGGCCGTGCTCATCACCCTCGCGGCGCGCCTGGGCGACCCGTGGAAGGTGGTGGCGTTCAGCATCTACGGCGCCATGCTGGTGGCGCTGTACGCCGCCTCCACCGCGTACCACAGCGTGCGCCGGCGCACCATCAAGGCCGTGCTGCAAAAGCTGGACCACTGCAGCATCTACCTGCTGATTGCGGGCAGCTACACGCCGTTTGCGCTGGTTTCGCTGCGCGGCGCCTGGGGCTGGTCGCTGCTGGGCGTGGTGTGGGGGCTGGCCCTGCTGGGCATTGCGCAAGAGATCTGGTGGGCGCGTGGTGCACGCGTGCTGTCGCTGGTCATCTATGTGCTCATGGGCTGGCTGGCGCTGGTGGCCGTGGTGCCGCTGTGGCAGGCGCTCACCCCAGCCGGGTTTGCCTGGCTGCTGGCGGGCGGGGCCTGCTACACGCTGGGCATCGTCTTCTATGCGCTGGACCACCGCGTGCGCCACGGCCACGGGCTGTGGCACCTGTTTGTGCTGGGCGGCAGCGTCTGCCACTTTTTCACCGTGTTTTTCTACGTGGCCTGAGGGCCCTTCTGTCTCATGGCGGCTTCTCCCCTTCCTTTCCCCCTGGTCGTTCCTGCGCCCGTGGGCGCTGTGCTGGCACGCCTGCCCGCCTACCCCGGCTCCCAGCTGCTGGTAACCGCGCTCAACCTGGCGCTGGCGCGGCACCTGCCTGCGGACGTGGGCCAAGTGCTGCTGCACAAGAAGATGCGGGTGCAGGTGCGCGATGCGCGCGTGGCGTTCGACTTTGCCTGGACGGGCCAGCGCTTCGCCCCCCATGCACCGCTGGTGCCGCCGCAGGTGGCCGATGTCACGCTGAGCGCCACAGCCCATGATTTTTTGCTGCTGGCCCAGCGCCAGCAAGACCCCGACACGCTGTTCTTCAGCCGCCGCCTGTCGATGGAGGGCGACACCGAGCTGGGCCTGGTGGTGAAGAACGCGCTCGATGCCATCGAGCTGCCGGTGCTGGACCCGCGCCAGTGGGTGCACAAGCTGGCGCCGCGCCAGGTGCTGGGCCACCTGCGCCGCCGCCTGGACCCCACTCCATGCAACGGAGGGTGAGCATGACCACCGACACCCATCCCCAGAACCATCCCTTGGTCTATTCCTGCTCTGGCTGCTCCAGCGCCGCGCAGCTGGCCAACCACGTGGCGCTGCAGCTCGACCGGCGCGGCGTGGCCGAGATGTCGTGCATCGCCGGGGTGGGCGGCGACGTGCCGCACCTGATGAAGACCGTGCGCTCGGGCCGGCCCATCATCGCGCTCGACGGCTGTCCGCTGGTCTGCGTCAAAAGCACGCTGGCGCGCCACGGCATCGTGGCCGACCGGCATTACCAGCTGCAGCAGTACGGCGTGAAAAAGCGCACGCACGAAGACTTTGACCCCGTGCAGGCCGCGCTGGTGCTGGAGCAGGTGGAGGCTGACCAGCAGGCCCAACCCCTGCGGCGCCCTTCTGTGGTGGAGCCCTCGCATGGATGATGCTGCCCACACCCGCCGCATCATCGTCGCCATTTCGGGCGCCAGCGGCGCCGTGTACGGCGCGCGCCTGCTGCAGGTGCTACAGGGCCAGAGCGGCATCGAGACCCACCTGGTCGTCTCCGACGCCGGCTGGCGCAACCTGCAGCACGAGCTGGACATGGACCGCGCTGCGGTGGAGGCCCTGGCCCACCGCGCGCACGACGTGGCCAACGTGGGCGCGGCCATCGCCAGTGGTTCGTTCCAGTGCCATGCCATGGTGGTCGCGCCCTGCTCCATGCGCACGCTGGCTGCCATAGCGCATGGGCTTGCCGACAACCTGCTCACGCGCGCGGCCGACGTGGCCCTCAAGGAGCGCCGCCGCCTGGTGCTGATGGTGCGCGAGTCGCCCCTGCACCTCACGCACCTGCGCAACATGGTGGCCGTGACCGAGATGGGCGGCATCATCTGCCCGCCGCTGCCCGCCTTCTACCTGCGCCCGCAGACCGTGGGCGAGGTGGTGGACTACAGCGTGGCGCGCGTGCTCGACCTTATCGATGTGCCGCACGCCCTGGCGCCTCGGTGGCAAGGTCTGGAGCTGAATGCTCCTTGATTGATAGCTGTTTGCGCTTTTTGGAAAAGCGCTAG
>NZ_JAOBSQ010000121.1:0-2303 GCF_025246485.1 Acidovorax sp. K2F | reverse complement strand
GGTTTTCCTTTTGGGGTTCACCTGGTGGACTTCGCATCCGCGCCCCCCTTCAGCATCGACTCGACCAGCTCGCGCGCTTGACGCTCCAGAGGGTAAGCCTTGGTGTCGCCATAGTCGCGGTATTCCTGGGCCTGCTTGAGTAACTCCAGCAGCTTTTCCAGATCGCTTTTTTCAACGTGCATGCGCCCTCCTTTGGAGCAGCAAAGCCCCCACCGGCCCGGCCAGGAAATCCAGCCAGGAATCCAAGGAGACAGGGGTTAGATTTTCAAGGCTCAAACGCCCGGAAACCCGCATGGGCATTGAGTTGGGCACTTTGTTTCTATGTATCAAGTTCAGGGAGCCGCCGCCGGAGCCCAAGGAACCCCCCGCAAGCGGGGCCCCCCTTTGGCTCCCGCTGCCGCCCCCCGGAGCCGTGCGGCGCTGCGCTTGCCCGACGTCTTCGGGGCGCGTCATGCGGATGTGCCCTGTTGAGCCTCGAACACGAAGCCGATTTGGGCATTGCCAGGTGCCCAGGCACGCACAGGAATGTTCACCGTTGACCCCACCTTGTCGGGGAAGGTGCCCAGCTCGGGAACGGTGATGGTGTCCATCTTGACCAGGCCGCGCCCGTCGATAGTTTCGACCTGAAGAACGTTCCGCTTTGGGGTCACTTCCCCGGTCTTTTTGTTGGTGCCGCCGCCAATGGTCGTAGCAGCGCGGAGGATGCCTTGAAGGATCAGCATGGATCAGGCCCCCTTCATGGCGTTGAACTCATCGGCCAAAAGCTCCTGCTCGATCTCGACCAAATCCTTCAGAGTTTCTTCGCTCAGACGTTCGCGCACTTCCTCAAGGCCAACCTCCAAAAGGGTCGTGACCGTCGAGTTACGGGTCTTTGCGCTCTTGTGGGCAAGGGCCTGCACCTGAGCCGCAAGGATCACAGGAACACGAACCGAAATGACCTTAGACAGCCCGACATACTCGGATTTGCCGCGCCCTTCAATGACGGATGCCGCTTGGTCAGCAGCCCGGATTACTTCGCCTTCATCGGTGGTAAACATGGATTCTCCTAAAAACTACGGGATTTGTAGTCTGCAAAGAATACATGTTTTCAGGGCGGCGAGCAAAGGCTTTGTGATTGCAAAGGCAGCGCCACGCGGCAGGCGGCGTGCCAGTGCAGCCGCTGGGTGATGGAGGGAAGGCCGCGCCCGGTGGTGGGTTCTGCTGGTTCAGCGGGTACCCCGCCGAACGTTTGTCATGGGGCTTGCGCCCCATAGGTCAGGGGGGAATCAGGCGCTGACCCGGACTCAGGCCGCGCTGCTCCAGGCGCTCCAGGTAGACGCGCCGGAAGGTCTCATACAGGCCCCTACGGTCGTCGGTCATGGGGTAACACTCCCGAGCCGGTTTAGGGGCCTTCCTGGCCTCATCCTGGCCCCTGGTGACCAGTTCCAAGCTGTAGCCAGCCGCACGGGTGAAGCGGTACAGCATGTCCATGTACGGCAGGCCCTCGACGTCCGCACAGTCGTCGGTCAGTTCGTCGGGCACCTCGACGCCCCGAAAGCATCCCGCGCTGGCCAGGAGCCTTTTCCCCCGAAGGGTTTCCCAGGCGTGCACGGTGTCGGCCGGCTCCTGGTCGGAGAACTTCACGGCGTACTTGAAAACCTCGATGAAGCCTGAAACAGGGTCATCCTGGCTGATGGGCCGAACGTCAACGATGAACGAGTCCCCGGTGATTTCATGCCACTCGCGTGACAGCCGTTCCGCGCTGGGTTCGCACTCTGCCAAGGCGATCATGTGAAGGTGCGGATGCCACACGCCGGAGCCTTCGCCGCGCTTGACCTCATACGACCAAACCGCGCCCTCGACGCCATCCAGGACGGAGCCGCGCCCCCGATGTTTGCGCTTCCATAGCTCATGCTGGCACTTGTGCAAATGCTTGAACCGCTCTGCCAGGTCGGGGCCATCCTTGACAGTCAACGTAACCAAAAATGGATACAGTCCGGGCCGCTGCTGCTGGATGGCTTGCCACCGTGCGAGATAGGCCGCGAGAGCCTTCGCACCGCGACGGATGGCGCACAGCGGACAGAGCAGGTGCTTTTTGCAGAAGTGGGCCGCGTGCAGCTTCACTTTGTCCACGGTGAAAAAATGCCGGAACAGCAGGTAATCCCCGCAGCCCTGCACCTTTGCCGCCATGGCTTGATGCTTCGTCCTGGCGGCCATATACTCCGCAGTGTCGAGTGCGCCTTTTTTTGCTTTGCTGTAACGATCAACCCTTTTGGGTAGTGCCTCGATCCCTTCGACCCCGATTTCGTCTGACCACGAATCGG
>NZ_JAOBSQ010000120.1:0-2146 GCF_025246485.1 Acidovorax sp. K2F | reverse complement strand
CAGCCGAGTAGCTGGGGGTAGTGGGTGCCCTTGCCTTGGAGTGGGCCTTGGGGAGGGTTTCCGAGGCCGTGCCGGGGGTCACTTGCATGAGGCTGTACCCGCCCGCCTTGCTGAACCGGTAGAGCATGTCCATGAACGGCAAACCCGCCACATCGGAGGCATCGTCGGTCAGGTCATCGGGAACATCCACGCCACGGAAACAGCCCGAGCTGGCGAGCAGTCTTTTGCCCTTGAGCGTCTGCCATGCGTGCACGGTGTCAGCCGGCTCTTGCTCGGAGAACTTCACCGCGTACTTGAACACCTCGATGAAGCCGGACACAGGGTCGTCCTGGCTGATTGGCCGCACATCGACGATGAACGAATCCCCGGTGATTTCGTACCACTCGCGGGAGAGAGCTTCAGCATCCGGCGCCGTGTGCGCGAGGGCGATCATGTGCAAATGCGGGTGCCACTGGCCGGACCCGTTACCGCGCTTCACCTCATAGGACCAGACAGCACCGGCAACGCCGTCAAGCACGGAGCCACGGCCACGCTGTTTGCGCTTCCAGAGTTCACGCTGGGCCTTGTGCAAGTGGTTGAACCGTTCAGCCAGGTCAGGGCCATCTTTCACGGTCAGAGTGACCAAAAACGGCTTGAGGCCGGAGTGATCGCGCTCGATGGTTTCCCAGCGGGCGAGATAGGCCGCAAGCGCCTTTGCACCGCGACGAATGGCACACAGTGGGCACAGCAGATGGGCCTTGCAGAACTGGGCCGCGTGCAGCTTCACCTTGTCCACGGTGAAGAAGTGCCGGAACAGCAGATAGTCCCCGCAGGCCGTCACCCTCTGGGATACGTCTCTATGTTGCTGCCCCGGCAGCCCTTGCATATACTCCGCTACGTCGAGAGCGCCTTTCTTTGCTGTGCTGTAACGATCGACCCTTTTGGGTAGTGCCTCGATTCCCTCCGAAACCCCGTCCAGCTCCACCTGTTCGGGGTTTTTCTTTTGGTCACTCGGATCTGGCATACAGACCCCCAGCGAGGACACGCCGCATGGGTGCATCCAGATCGACCACAAAGCGAATCAGCCACATGTAGCGCAATGGGCCACCGGGCAGGTATGGGATAGCCCGCAGCGGCCAGTACAGGACGGTCCTTACAGGGCGCAAAAGCCGGGGGGCGAATCGCCCGGGAACCCGCATGGATACTGGCTTGGGCGAATTGTTTCTATGTATCAAGTTCAGGGGCGTCTGCACGCCCCCGGACCGTGGCGCTGCCGCATCCCGGTCCGCGGTCATGCTGCCGCCCCTTGCACTGGCTCAAAGACGAAGTTCACCGGTTGGCCTGTTGCCCAGGCGCGGACTGGGATGTTCACGACCTGGCCAATTTTCCCTGTATATCCATCCAGTGATGGCACGGTGATCGTGTCCATCTTGACCAGACCCCGGTTGTCCAAGGTTTCGACCTGGAGCACTGGACGCTGGGGGATGATTTCGCCGGTTTTCTTGTTGGTGCCGCCGCCGAGGACGGTGGCAGCGCGGAGAGTGCCTTGCAGGATGAGCATTACAGGCCCTCCGTGGCATTGGTCTGCTCGATGACTGCGTGAGCCTTGGCCACGAGGTCAACCAGCGCCATTTCGACGAATTCACGCTTGCTGAGGTCGAGCAGGCCGCACAACGAGTCGATCTCCGAGAACAGCTCAGGGGAGATGAACGCGCAGATGTTGCGCAGCTTCTCCTTGGCGAACTCCCCGTTTTGCAGGACGAGCTGGTCCACCAAATCAGGACCGTCATACCCCTTGGAATTCAGTTTCTTGAGCTTCAAGGCTTGAAGCATCAGCATTTCTTCGCTTTTCATTGCACACCTCATGAGAGTTTTTGAGGTTGTCATGATAGCGCCCGCTGCGAGCAATGAACAGCCATGTTTTTCAGGGCGCGCAGCGAAGGGCAGGGGATAGCAACGGCTGCGCCTCGCGTCAGGGGTCAGGGCCTGAGCGAAGGCAGCGAAAAGCCGGGGGGTGAACTACCGCCAGCTGGAGGCAGGCAGGGGGCGCGCTGGTGGCACCAGTACCCAAATCAGGGCACGTCGCGCGAGGGAGGCCGACATGGGGGTGAACCCCCATACCCCCGGTCGAGCGTTTGGCGGGTCCTGATGGCCGCTACAAGGTCCG